>JANYBC010000117.1 GCA_025360965.1 Anaeromyxobacter sp.
GGTCTGGTAGAGGCGGGCCACCGCGGCGGCCCCGTGGCGCTCCAACAGGAACGCCAGCAGGCTCCCTGCCGCGGTGTAGGCGCGGGCCGGAGCGCTGCTCCAGAAGCCGGCCGGCCCGAGCTGCCGTGCCACGTCGGGCGCCAGGCCGAGGTCGCGCAGCGCCGCCGTCCACTCGTGGAGCGTCCAGCTCCCGCGCGGCAGCTCCAGCGCCACAGCCAGCCCCTCCACCAGTCCGGCCTCGACCAGCAGGCCGCCGCGCGCCGGGACGCCGAGCGGTCCGGGCCGGAGCGCCGCGGCCACCGCGTGGACCAGCTCGTGGCGGAGGATGGGGTGGGGCGAGGCGGCCTGGGTCAGGTGGATCTCGCGCAGCCAGGGCTTGGTGAAGCTGGTGGCGCCGGCGCCGACGTGGCGCCGCTTCTCCTCGTCGCTGCGGTGGACGAAGACGGTCACCCGCGGGGGCGACGCCAGCCCGAGCGCGGCGGCGACGTCGGCGGCGTGGAACTCGCACTCGGCCGCCAGGGCCTCCAGGGCCGGAGGCTTCACCTCGGCCGGATAGATCAGCGTGCAGGCTGCGCCGTCACGGCGGCCCCCCAGCGCCGCGGCGATGGTCTCGCGGTCGCCGTCGAGCACCATCACCCGGAGCGCGCCGCGGGCGCCGAGGTATCCGGCCGCGGCGAGCCCAGCCACCAGCAGCGCGGCGCCGGCGCGACGGCCGGAGCGGCGCCGCACCGCCCACTCCACGGCCGCGGCGACGAGGAGGGCGAGCGCCACCGTCCCGGCGCGGAAGAGCAGCACCCGGGCGTCGAGCCGGAGCGCCTCGTCGTAGAGCGGACCGGGCCAGAGGCCGAGGAGGTGGTCGAGGGCGAAGGCGGCAGGACCGCTCCAGGCCGTCCAGAGCGTGGCCACCAGCGAGCCGAGGAGCGCCGCCGAAAGGCCGGCGGCCAGGAGCCATCGTCGCCCCGGCCAGGAGAACCCGGCCGAGAGCGCCGCCGCCAGCCAGGCGGAGGGGAGGGCCAGCACCGGGAAGAAGAACGCGCCGTCGAGCGCGCGGCAGGGTCCGAGGGCGGCACGGACCGCCACGGCCAGGAAGAGCAGGCCGAGCAGCAGCGTGGCCGCCATGGCCGCCCCCAGGGCCGCCACCGCGGGCGAGCCGTCGCTGGTCCTCCGCTCCGCGGCGGCCGCCCACCAGCCGAGCGGGGGCGCCAGCAGCAGCCCGACCCAGGCCCCCACCATGCCCAACTCGTAGCCCGGCACGTCGAGCAGCGGGAGCAACCCGCCGAGCGCGCCGGCCAGCAGCAGCGCCCCCGCGGCGGCCAGCAGGGCGCGGCGGCGGAGCAAGGTCACGGCAAGGTGGAGGGCGCGGGCGATCACGGTCGGTCCTTGGGGGCGGCGGCCGGATCCTATCGGTCGGCGCGGCGGGGCGCTAACATGGCCCCACATGTCGGAGAACCGCCAGCACGGCCGCGCCCCCATCGAGCTCAAGGTCGACTACCGGAAGCTCAACAGCTTCTTCGCCGATTACACCAAGAACATCTCCAAGGGCGGCACCTACATCAATACCAGGAAGTCGCTCCCCATCGGGACGCGCTTCATCTTCCGGCTCTCGGTGCCCGGGCGCGAGCCGCCCTTCGAGCTGAACGGCGAGGTGGTCCGCTTCGCCACCGGCGCCGAGGAGCCGGGCATGGGGATCCGCTTCGTCTGGGGCGACGAGCTGGAGCGGATCGAGTTCGAGCGGACCGTGGAGCAGCTCATGGAGCGGAGCCTGGGGCCCGAGGTGACCGGCAACCTGCTCCGCCACGCCCACGACAAGCACGACGCCGGGTAGCCCGGGCGCGCCGGCTCACTCGAAGCGGGCGACGTTCTCGAAGCGGACCCGGTCGCCCGGACGCACACCGTGACGTGCCGCCCAGCCACCGTTCACCTCGAGCACGTAGCGGCTCGGGACGCCGGGATCGCGCGGCGAGGTGGTGAGCGGCTCGGCCCGCTCGATCAGCCCGACCACGCGGCCGCCGTCGTCGATGAAGAGCATGTCGAGCGGCAGCAGCGTGTTCTTCATCCAGAAGGCGCGCTGATCGCTCTCAGAGAAGACGAAGAGCATGCCGGCCTCGGGGGCCAGCTCGCGCCGGTGCATCATCCCGCGGGTCCGCTCCTCGTCGGTGCGGGCCAGCTCGACGGCGACCGGCAGGCTGGCGCCGCCGGCGGTCTCGACGACGACCCGGGGCGCGGCCGGGGCGCGAGCGGCCGGAGCAGGCCCCGGGGCCGGCTCCGCGGTGGGGCGGGCAGCACAGGCGGCGAGCAGGAAGGCGGCGAGCATGAAGGCGGCGAGGAGGGCGGCGAAGCGCGACGTCATCGCGGGACGGCGCAGTAGCTGGAGAACTGGATGTCGGCCAGGTACTTGCTTCGGGTCGAGGGGTCGAGGCTGGCGATGAAGGCCGGGTCGAGCACCACCTGCCTGCAGACCAGGCCGGTGTCCGACTTGAAGCAGTCCTTGTCCGAGACGCAAGGCTTGGAGCAGTAGCCGCACTGCGAGCCGGCGCAGTCGTGGTAGCGATCCCCGGGGACCTGCGGAGAGATGATGCAGACCAGGTTGTCGCACCCGGTGTTGCCGTTCTCGAAGTACTCGGAGGCGACGGTGGCCGGGGTCGGGGCCGCCGGGGCGCCCGGGGCCGTGTTCCAGAGCAGCTCGCAGCGCTGACCGACGTCGGCCGACTGGCAGCCCGCCAGCAGGGTGCTGGCGACGGCGAGAGCCAGGGCGGTGGAGGCGAAGCGCATGAGTGACCCGAGCCCACCGTTATCACGGCGCCCGACAGGTCAGCAAGGAACGCCGCCTGGCGTGAACCTCGCGCCGGGACGACTTCGGGGCGCGGAGATTGCCGCCCCCCCGGGCATTCGCTACGATGCCGCCGACTCCTCAGCGAGAAGACATGCACAGAGGGCTGATCATCGGCTGGCTGCTCCTGGCCCTGGCTGCGCCGGCAGGCGCCCAGGAACAGAAGGGGCTCGATCTCTCGGCGCCGGCTGCGCCCGAGAAGCCGAGGACGCCGCCCCAGGCCGCCGAGGTGGCGCCCCTCGATCTTGGCCAGCCGCCTTCCCAGGAGCCGGCCACGCCCAGGGCGGCCGCAGCCTCGACCGCGGCGGCGCCGGGCGGGACGCTCTTCGGCGAGCGCGACGTGGCGCTCGGAGATCGGGTCAAGGCCGTCCAGCGCAAGGGCGTCCTGAAGCGCGGGCGCTTCGAGCTGGCCCCGCTGCTCTCGCTCTCGGTGAACGACGCCTTCTACCAGAAGGTGGGCGGCGGCCTGCGGCTCGCTTACAGCCTGCAGGACAGCTTCGCCATCGCCGCGCGCGGCTCCTACTACACGCCCATGCGCGCCGACAACGGCCGCGTCGGCAAGCTGGCCTTCCAGAGCCAGCTGCTCACCTCGCAGCTCTACGGTCAGGCCATGCTCGACGGGGTCTGGTCGCCGATCTACGGCAAGGCGGCCTTCCTCGGCGACAGCATCGTCCACTTCGACCTCTTCGTGCTGGCCGGCTTCGGCGCGGCCTGGAGCGCCACCAGCGACGCGCCCCGCAGCGAAGGTCCGCACCCGGCCGCAGAGCTCGGCGGCGGCGTCCGCTTCTACCCGAAGGAGTGGCTGGCCTTCGAGGTCGGTCTGGCCGCCACCTTCTACCCTGACCAGCCCATCGTCTCGGTGCCGGCCACCATCCAGAAGGTCTTCGTCGCCAACCTCGGAGTGAGCTTCTTCTTCCCCACCTCCTACGAGTACGTCTACCCGCAATGAGCCCCGCCGCCACCACAGGCGCCGTCCGGTTGGCGCTCCTCCTGGCCGCCCTCGCGCCGGGCGCCGCCAGCGCCGGCAGCAAGGCCGATGCGTTCGAGGGGAAGATCCAGCCCATCTCCGGGCAGCTCTACCAGAAGGCCGGGCGGCTCGAGGTCTCCCCGACGCTCGACCTCTCCTTCAATGACGCCTTCCTGAAGAAGCACTTCGTCGGGGTGAAGGTCGGCTGGCACTTCACCGAGTTCCTCTCGGTGGGCGGGACCTTCGCGGTGGGGACCACTGCGGCCACCGGCTCGGCGGTGGTCTGCCCGGCCAACCAGGGCTGCCACGACGCCACCAGGGCGCAGCTCTGGCAGGTGCCGGGCGCCATCCGCATGATGGCCGGGGCCGAGGTGGCCTGGGCGCCGGTCTACGGAAAGCTCAACCTGGCCGCAGAGCAGGTGCTCCACTTCGACCTGGCGCTGCTGGCCGGCACCGACCTGATCCGCCGTGACGAGGTGCTCTCCCGGGATGCCGCCGACGCGCTGCAGGCGTCCGGTGGCAAGCCGCCCACCGCCACCAGCCTCGGCGGCCACGTCGGGCTCGGGGTCCGCGTCTACCTCAACCGCTACATGGCGCTCCGCTTCGACGTGAAGGACTACATCTACGCGGTCAAGGTCCCCAACTGGATCGAGGGCTCTGGCAACCAGCCGCGCAACGACGTCCAGAACCAGCTCTTCATCGAGCTCGGCCTCTCCTTCTTCTTCCCGACCACCCCCACCTCGCCCGGCGGAGGTCCCTGATGCGCGCCCTCGCCGCACCGGCGATCCTCCTGGCGCTGGCCCTGGCCACCACGGCCGAGGCCCAGCTCGGCCTCGACCTCGGCGCGCCGCCGCCGGCCGACGCCAAGAAGCCCGATCCGAAGAAGAAGGCCGACCCGAAGAAGGCCGAGCCGGCCCGGGTCGACCCGAAGCCCGCCCCCCCACCGCGCCTCGAGGCACCGGCCCTGGCCGGCGGCGACGCCAGGCCCCGGCTGGAGGCTGCTCGCAAGCTGGTGGAGCAGAAGAAGCACGACGCGGCGGCGGTGGCCTTCGACGCCATCCTCCGCGACCCGGCGCTGGCCGACGGCCACGACGAGGCCCGCTACCAGCTCGCCAGATCGCTGGCGCTCAACGGGCTCAACCACTCGGCGCTCGGTTACCTCGACGAGATCCTGGAGCGCGGCCCGTCGCGCACCCGCTACTTCCACAGCGCGCTGGAGCTGCTCTTCAAGGTGAGCCGCAGCACCGCCAGCGAGCAGGCCGTGCTGCCGCGGGTGGCTCGCCATGCCCGCGAGGGGGCGCCACCCGAGTACCAGGACCGCTTCCACTTCCTGCTCGCCAAGTACGAGTTCGAGCGCGGCCGCGCCCTCGACGAGGCCGGAAAGACAGAGGAGGCCCGCACCTCCTGGCGCGAGGCCAGCCGCCTGGCCGGGCTGGTGCGCAAGGAGGCCGGCGCCGCGGCGCCCGCCCAGGTGGTCGGCGCCGAGGACGACGGCGACATCTACGGGCGGGCACAGTTCATCGACGGCCTGGCCCGCTTCGCGCTGGCCGACGAGGAGGCCGCCAGCGAGAAGTTCAAGGACGTGGTCCGGCTCACCAACCCGAAGAAGGGGCGGGCCGGCGACGTCGAGCTGCGCGAGCTGGCCTTCCTGCAGCTGGCCCGCCTCCACTACCAGAACCGACAGAATCGCTACGCCATCTTCTACTACGGCAAGATGCCGTGGGGCGGGTCGCAGTGGCTGGAGGGGCTTTGGGAGGCCTCCTACGCCCACTACCGGATCGGCGAGCACGAGAAGGCGCTCGGCAACCTGCTCACCCTCCAGTCGGCCTACTTCAAGGACGAGTATTACCCCGAGTCCTGGGTGCTGAAGGCCATCATCTACTACGAGAACTGCCGCTACCCCGAGGCGCGGCTGGTGCTCGAGTCCTTCACCGAGCGCTACGAGCCGCTCTACGACGAGCTGGTTGCCCTCTCCAGCAAGGCCTCGCCGCCGGCCCTCCTCCTCGAGAAGGCGCTCAGCCCGCGGCTGCGGCGCCTCGCCTTCACCGACCAGTCGATCAAGCGCCTGGCCGAGGCCGCAGCCGAGGTTGACGCCGAGGCGGATCGCGGGGTGGGGAGGAGCAGCGAGGCCTTCCGGACCTCGCCGCTGGCCGCCTCGCTCAGGGAGCGGCTGGCCCGCGAGCGGACCAAGCTCACCACCGAGGCCGGGCTCCGCGCCCGCGCCAAGCTGGAGTACGAGCGTAACCAGCTCCGCTCCATGCTGGCGCAGGCGCTGCGCATCTCCATCGAGGTCTCGCGCCAGGAGCGGGAGGCGCTGGAGGGGTCCCTGGCGGCCGGCAGCCAGGTCGAGGTGGTCAAGAACCTGCGCTGGACCCACGCCGTCTCCGACGAGCACCTCTACTGGCCGTACCAAGGCGAGTTCTGGCGCGACGAGCTCGGCACCTACTCGTACACCCTGACCAAGGGCTGCAAGGACCGGCCGCCCCGGTCGGCCGGCCGCTGACCTGAGGCCGGGAGGAGCCACCACGTGACCCGCTCTGCCGCCGTCCTCGCCGGGGTGCTGGCGCTGGCCCTCCCACCGGGCGGAGCCGGCGCGGCCGATCCTCGCGGGGATCCGGGCGGCTCGCTCGGCCAGAAGAGGAGCGTCGGCCCGGACGCCGCCCTGGAGGGGACGCTCGAGGTGGCGCGGAAGTCCGAGCAGGGGCCGGCCGGTCCCAGGCTGGCCTTCGAGCAGTTCCGCACCGGCATCGAGGTGAAGCTGTCGGCCAAGCGGCGCGAGGAGATCCAGAGCCTCCAGAAGCTCATCAAGCTCTCGGTCGGCGCGGGTGACAAGGACCTGCCCGGCTACTACTTCCGGCTGGCCGAGCTGCTCTGGGAGGAGTCGCAGTACTTCTTCTTCGAGGCCAACCGCAAGGAAGGCGAGCTGATCGCGCTGCCCAGGGGCGACGCCCGCGCCGCCCGGCTGCAGGTCGAGCGCAACGACGCCGACGCGCAGCACCGCGGGCTGCAGAAGCAGGCGGTGGCCCTCTACCGGGCCATCATCAAGAAGTACCCGAAGTACGAGCGGCTCGACGAGGTGCTCTTCTTCCTGGCGCGGAACCTGCTGCAGCGCGACCGGGCCGACGAGGACGCCATGAAGGCCTACCGGGCGCTCATCAAGGGGTTCCCCGACTCACCCTACGTCCCCGACTCCTGGATGGCCTTCGGCGAGTACTACTTCGACAAGGCCAACCGGACCGACCGGACCGGCAACCTGCAGAAGGCGCTGGAGTCCTACCAGAAGGCGGCCAGCTACCAGGAGAGCTCGGTCTACGGGTACGCCCTCTACAAGCAGGGCTGGGTCCAGTTCAACTTGGGGAACTTCGCCGCCGCCCTCGACCTGTTCCGCGCCGTGGTCTTCTTCGGCGAGCTCCCCACCTCCTCGATCCCGGCCGACCGGAAGCTGGCGCTCGTGAAGGAGGCCAAGAAGGACTACGTCCGCACCTGGCCCCACGTGGGCAGCGCCGAGGCGGCCTTCGAGGACTTCAAGCGCATCGGCGGCGAGGCCGGGGTCCGCGACATGCTCCGCACCCTCGGTGACCTCTACTGGACCGACGGGCAGGATCGCGACTCCATCATCGTTTACCACCGGCTCATCAGGCAGGACCCGGTGGCGCCCGACGCCCCCTTCATGCAGTCGCGCATCGTCACCATGGCGGGCCGGCTCGGCAACAAGGCGGTGGCGGTCCAGCAGGCCCACGTCTTCGTCAAGGTCCTCGAGGACTTCGAGACCTCGCCGCGGGGCAAGGACCCGGCCAACGCCAAGCTCACGGCCGAGGCCCGCTCGACCGCAGAGAACACGCTCCGCTACCTGGCGCTCCGCTACCACAACGAGTGGAAGAAGACCGACGACCAGGCGGTGGCCGGCTTCGCCATCAGCGTCTACACCGACTACCTCGAGGTCTTCGGCGCCAGCCCCTCGGCCTACGAGATGCGCTTCTTCCACGGCGAGCTGCTCTTCGCGCAGGGCAAGTTCGCCGAGGCCGGCGGCGAGTACGACCGGGTGGCGGTCCTCGACGTGGCTGCCATGGAGGGCAAGGCGAACCAGGCCCGCGGCGGCGAGACGGCCGGGAAGGCCGGCAAGTGGTTCAACGACGCCCTCGAGGGTGCGCTCTTCGCCCACGAGGAGGCGGTCAAGGCCCTGCCGCCGCTGCCGTCGCCGCCGCCTGGTCCGAAGAAGCGGCTGGCGATGGCGCCGCAGCGGCTCAGGCTGGCCGAGGCCTACCAGCGCTACGTCCGCTGGAAGCCGGACGGCAAGCTGGCCTCCAAGGCGGCCTACCGCGGCGCCAAGCTCCACTACGACCACTACGACTACGCCGAGGCCATCGCCCTCTTCACCCGGGTGGCGCTCGACCACCCCGAGACCGAGGAGTCGGAGTACGCCACCAACCTGGTGCTCGACGCCTACAACGAGATGGGCGACTGGCGGAACGTCAACGCATGGGCCAGGCGCTTCTTCGCCAGCCAGGCCCTGCTCGCAGCCCACCCCAGGCTCAAGGACGACCTGCCCAAGGTGATCGAGCAGAGCGCCTTCAAGATCATCGAGGAGCAGGAGAAGGCCAAGGACTGGGAGGCCGCCGCCGAGAGCTATCTCGCCTTCGTGCGCGACTGGCCCAACACCCGCCTGGCCCCGACGGCGCTCTTCAACGCCTCGGTCGACTTCGCCCGCGCCAGCCGCGTCGACAAGGCCATGGAGGTGCGCGAGCAGCTGCTGGCCCGCTTCCCCAATGACCCGCTGGCCCCGCGCAGCCTCTACGACAACGCCGCAGGCTACGAGGCCATCGCTGACTTCAGCCGCGCCGCCGACGCCTACGAGCGCTACTTCCGCGAGTGGCGGCGCACCCGCGGCGCCATCCCGGCCAGGGTGGCCGCCCCGGCCGCGGCACCGGGCAAGAAGGAGGCGGCCGGCAAGAAGGAGGCGGCCGCCGCGCCTGCCCCGGAGGCGCTCCCCGTCTACGAGGAGAAGAAGGCGCTGGACGCCATCGTCAACGCGGCCGTCTTCCGGGCCGGCCTGCGCGACGCCCCGCGAGCCGAGGCCGACAGCCTGGCCTACCTGGAGACCTGGCCCGACGGCGAGGACGCGGCGCGGATCTCGCTCTCGCTGGCCGACCTGGCGGCTCGCCAGGGGCCGGCGCAGAAGGAGTTGACTCGCCTGGAGGAGTACCAGCGCCGCTACGCTCGAACGCCGGACGAGTGGCTGGCGACGCAGCTGCGCATCGCCCGGGTGATGGAGAGGTCCGGCAACGCCGCCGGCGCGCGGACCGCCTACGACCAGGGGCTCGACCACTGGAAGAAGAACAAGGGCCAGGTGAAGGACAAGGGGCTGCCCGTCGCCGCCGAGGGGCTCTTCAGGTCGATCGAGCCCGGCTGGGCCGAGTACCAGAAGCTCAACCTCAACATCCCGCAGCGCGACCTGGGGTACCAGCTGAAGCGGATGGCGGGGAAGCTCAAGAAGCTGGAGGAGGACTACACGGCGGTCGTGAAGCTGGGCGTGGCCGAGCCGGCGGTCTGCGCGCTGGAGCGGATCGGGAACCTCTACAAGCACTTCGGGCGCGTGCTCAACGAGGCGCCCATCCCCAAGGAGATCAAGAACGACAAGGAGCTCATCGAGGTCTACAGGTCGAGCCTGGCCGAGCAGGCCGAGCCGCTGGAGACCAAGGCGCAGGACGGCTTCGAGCTGGCGGCCACCAAGGCCCGCGAGCTCGGGGTGCGCTCCGACTGCGCCACCCGCTCGATGCTGGCGGCCATGCAGAAGAAGCCGGAGCTGGGGCCGACGCTGGAGGCGCTGCCGGCCATCCCGGCGGGCGAGTTCACGGCGCGGCCGCAGGGCCATGGGCTGCTCTCGGCGCTCGAGCCGGCCAGCACCGTGGCCCGGCGGAGCGCGGCCCCGGCCCGCGGCGTGGGGGTCGCCCCGGCCCCTCCGCTGACGCCCGCCACGCCCGCCGCGCCCGGCAAGACGCCGAAGAAGGCCGGGGCCAAGGGCAAGGAGCCGTCACCGCCGCCGGCCCGGAGCGCCGACGATCCACTGCCGCGCCCGAAGAAGGGTGACGACGAGGACCTCCTCCAGTGAACGCCACCGCCCGAGTCATCGCACTCTCGCTGCTGCTGGCCGGCTGCGCCAGCGCCCCGGTCGCGCCCACGCCCGAGGAGAGGCAGGCCCGGGCCTCGGCGGCGCCGGCCCGGACCGGCCCCGGCGAGTCGCTCACCGACCAGGGGCGCCGGCTCTTCGACGAGGCGGTCCAGGCCCGCGACGAGATGGAGAAGGCCAGGGCGATCGACTGGGCCGGCCTGGAGCGGCGCTGGCGCGCCGTGCTCGTCGTCGCCGACCTGCCCGAGGCTCGCTACAACCTCGGGGTCACCCTGGAGCGGCAGGGGCGGGACGCCGAGGCCGGCGTCGAGTACCGGAAGGTCTTGGCCGAGAGGCCGCTCAAGCAGGCCAGCGCCAACCTCGCCGTGGGGCTGGAGAGGGCCGGCGACCTGCGCGGCGCCCAGGCGGCCTACGACGCGGTGGCTCGCGAGTACCCCGACGAGGCCCTCTCCCGCGAGCGGCTGGCGGCGCTCTACGCCCACTCGGGCCAGCACGACGAGGCGTGGCACCAGGCCCGCGAGGCCCTGCTGCGCGACCCGGCCTCGGTCAGCGCCCGCACGACCATGATGCGCGTCGCCCTGGCGCGGGGCGATCTCGACCTCGCCCGGCTGGTGGCGCTCAGGCTGCAGAAGAGCGCCCCCGACGACGCCGAGGTGGCCTGGCTCTCTGGCGTGCTGCTGTCCAGGCAGGGCGACGACGCAGGCGCCACGGTGCAGTGGAAGAAGGCGCTGGCGCTCGAGCCCAGGCTCTCGGCGGCGCGCATGGGGTTGCTCGGCGTGGCGGTGAAGCAGGAGCGCTGGGGCGACATCCGGGAGCAGGCGGCCCGCGTGCTGGCCGACGATCCCTCCAACGCCCAGGTCCAGCTCCTGCTCGGCATCGCCGAACGCCACGCAGGCAAGCCAGAGGAGGCGCTGGCGGCCTACACCGCGGCCGAGCAGCTCGGCGCCGGGAAGCTGCCCGAGGTCCACCTGGCGCGCGGCGTGCTGCTGATGCGCGACAAGGGCGACTGCGGCGAGGCGCTGCGGGCCTTCGACCAGTACGAGCGGGCGGCCGGTCCGGTCCTCCCCAAGGGGTCGCCGGTTCCCAAGCTGATCCGGGAGTGCCAGGAGCAGGTGGAGCAGGGCAGGGCGGCGGCCGAGGTGGCGCGCCAGATGAAGGCCGAGGCCGAGAAGAAGGCGGCCGAGGCGGCGCCGCCGGCCCCTCCACCGGCCGCGCCGGTCCAGGGCGATATCGCACCCGCTCCGACCCCGCAGCCGGCTCCCAGGTCCAGGCCCTGAGGGTTTCGCCCCGGCGCCGGTGCGGTGGTAAGCTCCCGGGAACATGAGGTCACTGCCCATGCGCTCACTCCTCCTGCTGGCGTTGCTCGCAGCGCCCATGGTCCCGCTCGCGCAGGACAAGGCGGCGCCCAAGCCGAACGTGACCTACGAGAAGCGGACCGAGATCAACTTCGAGGACGACACCATCTCCGGCGATCTGAAGCGTCCGGACGGTGAGTACGTCGAGGCCCGCCGCAAGGTCTCGCACTCGAACCTGATCAAGATCCGCGAGAACTGGCGGGACAAGGTGATGCAGGCCTCGGGGGAGCTCTAGCCCCGATGGCGACGTCGATCACCCTCCAGGTGTTCCGCGGCGACCAGCTGCTGCGCACCGAGCAGTTCACCAGGGACATCATCAAGATCGGGCGGCTGGCCACCGCCCACCTGTCCCTCGACGACGACCGGGTCTCGCGCATCCACGCGGTCATCGAGGTGAACGCCGACGGCGCCGTCTCGGTCATCGACATGGGGAGCGCCGAGGGGACCTTCGTCAACGGGCGCAAGGTCTCGCGGGCTGCCTTCAGGCCCGGCGACCAGCTCCAGGTCGGTGGGCTCCGGATCGCGCTGCTGGTCGAGGGCGGCGCCGCGGTGGCTCCGGTCGCTGCTGCGCTCATCGCGCCCGTCGCGGCACCTGCCGCCGCGCTCGCACCGGCTTCGCCGCCGGCCCCACCCTCGGCACCGGCTCCGACCTCGGCACCTGCGGCGTCGATGGCCGCCAGGCCAGCGCCCCCCACCTCCCGCGCCACCGGCACCCTGGCCGCCGCGACGGCCGCCACGAGGGGCCGCCCCGGCAAGAGGCGCTGGCGGCTGCCCCGCTCCACCGCGGTCGCCGAGGAGGTCTCCGGCGACTTCGGCGTCGAGCTCCGCCTGCTCTGGGGCGAGACGCTCATCGACGCCGGCGCCTTCCTGGCGCCCAGGGCGCCGATCCTCATCGGGGAGGGACCGGCCTGCGCGCTGGCGGTGCCGGCCAACCAGCTCCCCGTGCCGCAGTTCCCGGTGCTGCGCTACCAGGGCGGCGAGTACAGCTTCGCCTTCGCCCGCGGCATGACCGGCGCGCTCGACGAGCGTGGCTTCCGCACCTCGCTGGCCGACCTGGTGAAGAGCAAGCGGGCCAGCGCCGACGCCGACGTGCCGGGCGGCTTCACGGTGGGGGTGCCACGCGCCGGCGCCGTCCGCGCCGAGCTGGGCGCAGGCCTGGCCATCGAGGCCCGCCCCCGGCGTCCGGAGACGCTGGTGGTGCCGCCCTGGTGGCAGCGCATCAACTACCAGTTCCTCAACCTCTTCCTGGTCCTGCTCTTCCTGCAGTCCGGCTTCATCGTCGCCTCCAACAACTTCCCGTACGAGACCGACGTCCTCGCCGACGACCTCTTCAAGAACCCCTCCCGGATGGCCAAGTTCATCATCAAGCCACCCGAGGCTCCCAAGCCGGCCGAGAAGCTCCCGGGCGAGAAGGGCCCGAAGAAGGAGGAGCAGTCGGGCGAGATGGCCGAGAAGCACAAGGGCGAGGAGGGGAAGATGGGCAAGAAGGACGCGCCCAAGACCGACGGCAAGTCGGCCCCCCAGGCCATCGATCCGAACGCCAAGGAGGTCGTCAAGCGCATGGGCGTGCTGGGCGCGCTCGGCCGCGGCGGCGGCGGCGGCCTGGCCACCGTGCTCGGCGCCGG
>JANYBC010000123.1 GCA_025360965.1 Anaeromyxobacter sp.
GGTCGAATTCGTGGTCCCCGAGGACCGGTTCGACTGGAGCCCGGGCACCCATGTGCGGGTGAGGCTGGGCCTCGGCCGGGTGGTGGAGGTCGAGGTCGACCTCACGACCAGCACCGCGCCGGGTGCGCTGGCGGGCGGCACCACCGTGCGGCTGGTGCTCCGGCTGACGCAGCCGCTGACGGTCGAGCAGGTGCGGTACGGCATCGAACTGGCCGACCACTCGCTCCTGATGCGCTTCCCGCCCGGGAGCCCGTAGCCGACCATGAGCGACCTCGACGTCCACCGGCCGGCGATCGTGAACGGCGACAAGGCGGCCTTCGGGCGCTGGGTCGCCGGAGCGGAGGCGACCCTGCGCGGGAGCCTACGCAGCTTCGCGGCGTGCGTGGACGTCGAGGCGGTGGTGCAGGAGACGCTGCTGCGGATCTGGCAGGTGGCGGCGCGGGTGCAGCCGGACGGCAAGCCGAACGGCCTGCTCCGCTTCGCCCTGCGCGCCGGGCGCAACCTGGCGCTGAGCGAGGCGCGCCGGCGACGGTTCACGCCGGCCACCGATGACGACGAGGGGTTCGAACGGCTGGTGGGGCGCATCGCCGACGAGGGACCGGCCCCGGCCGATCCCTTTCTGCGTCGCGCCATCCAGATCTGCCTGGGCCTGTTGCCTGCCAGGCCGCGCGAGGCGGTCCGTGCGCGGCTGGAGGCGGCCGGGGGCGAGAGCGACCAGGCCCTCGCCGGGCGGCTCGGCCTGAAGCTCAACACCCTGCTGCAGAACGTGACCCGGGCGCGGCGGGCGCTGGCCGAGTGCCTGGAGCGGCGCGGCGTGAGCCTGAAGGAGGAGCTGCCATGACCGGCGACCGGGAGCGCGCGCTGCTGATCGAGGCGGCCGTCGGTGCCTGGCGGCATCGCCGGGCCGACGGCGGCATCGGCACCCACCCGGCCTGGGCCGACCTCGACGCGGCGGGCAGGGTGGAGGCCTACGAGGCGGCGAGGTTGCAGCGGCGGCTGGAGGCGGCGCTCGACGAGGAGGGGCTGTCGAGCACGGGGAGGGCGGTGCTGGGGAAGATCGGGGAGTAGCGGTGAAGGCAGACCCGACCGCCCCAACGAGGTGACCCGCCACGTGGCCGCCATCTTGCTTGCCAGGCCGAATCGGCCCTTTCGGCCCTCGACTCAGCCAGCCAGCTCCCTCAGCCTCTCCACCACCTTCACCATCGCCAGCGTGTCCCGCTCGCAGTAGGCGAGCAGGTGGGGGCGCAGCCGCGCGCGCTCGGCGGCGTCCATCGACTCGCCGCCCAGCAGCAGCCCCTGGAGCACGGTCGAGGCCAGGCTCCCCTCGCCGATCTCCAGGTCGCCGTAGTCGAGGCTGGGCACCAGCGCCGGCGCCACCGCCTTCATGCCGAAGCCGCCGCCGAAGGCCGGCAGGTAGACGTGGTCGCGGACGATGGGGAGCAGGTCGACGAGGCGCTCGATGACCGACCTCAGGCCGGCGCGCTCGGCCGGGACGTTATCGGCCAGGTGCTGCAGGCACCTGCGCTCGAAGGAGGCGTTGTAGGCGACGGCCGTCTCCGCCCCCTGGCAGGCGCGGACCACCGCCGCGGCCATGGCCGGACGCGGGTCACCGGCCCCCTCCGCCAGGTGCTCGTGGTGCGTCATGGCCCCGCGGGCGCCGACCACGTGGCAGCTCAGCTGCACCGGGATCGCCATGTAGGGGCCGCAGCCGTTCCAGACCGGGATGGCGGGGTTGATGGTCTCGAAGTCGAGGTAGGCGACCGGCGCCTCGAGCGTGCGCAGCGCCTTGGCCAACCCCGCTTCCACCACCGGCCTGCCGGCCTTCATGGCGCGGACCTGGCGAGCCTGGATGGTGGAGAGGGCGGTCGCTTCGGGGATGTCGAGGAGCGACTCGATGCCGGCGTCGAGCAGGCTGGCCGAGAGCTTGCGGCCGGAGTAGAGGGTCGAGACGTGGTCCTCGCCCACCGGCTCCCAGCAGCGGGCCTTGAACGGGCACGGGTAGGGCTGGTCGCAGTGCGGCCCGACCTCGACCACCGGCAGCTCGCCGGCGAGCGCCTGCTGCATGCGCTTCAGCTGGGCCGGGATGGCGGGCAGGAGCGCCTCGGCCTGCTCGGTGACGTCCTCGCGGACGAAGAGGTCCGACAGGTCGGGGAAGCGGCAGGCGGAGTTGAGGTGCATGACCTCGCCCCGCCGGACGTCGACGCCGGCCTGGCGCGCCACGTGGAGCTGGATGGCGACGTCGGGGAGGTACTGGTCCTTGACCGAGGAGGAGGACTTGACCTCGACCAGCGTGTGGCCGGCGCGGCCACGCGCGAGGACGTCGACGGCGACGAAGACTCCGTCTTGCAGGAAGCTGGCCTCGTAGATGGCGGGCGACCGTGCCTGGAGCGCGGCCCGGGTGTCGGCGACCTTCTCCTCGACCTCCCAGTACTCGTGGCCGACCAGCGTGCCGCCGGGGAACTCGGCCTGGGCCCGCTCGCCGACCAGGTGGCCCTGGTCGTAGACGGCCTGGAGCGCCGGGCCGGCGACCAGCTCCGGCGCCTTCGAGTCGTGCGTCCGCCACCAGAGCTGCTTGAGGCACTGGAGGCCGTAGCAGTAGCGGGACTTGGAGAGGGAGGTGGTGCGGGTGAACACGATGGGAGCCTACCCGTGGGACCGACATGAGTGAACGAAAGGCTCGGGGCTGGGGTGGGGCGCCCGACTGCCCTCTATCGCTCCGGGAAGAGCCCCGGGAACCACCGCCCGGCCAAGGTGGCCGGGAAGGTCAGCCGCAGCGGGGCGCGGCTGCTCTCGGCCGTGAGCACTCCGGCCACCTGCAACGCCGCGACGACGCGCCGGCTCTGCCGGTCCGATTGCCCGAGCACGCCGACGACCTCGCCGCGTGGCAGCTCGCCCCGGTAGATCACCGCTTGCAGCACGTCGCCGGACTTCGCCGGGAGGTGGCCCAGCCGAGCCTCCTCTTCAGACCAGATCCGGATGCGTGCCAGCAGCCTGTCCGGCCGGACCAGTGACTCCATGAACCGGATCTGGTCGAGGCAGGTCTCCAGGAACCAGGCCGTGAAGGTCGCCAGCGCCTCCTCGCTCATCGCGCCTCGGCCGTCGAGGTCGCCGCGGCGAGGCTGGTCGCATTCGGCCAGGTGGCGCCGGTAGTCGCCGACCCTTCGGGCCAGCCCCCGGGCGATCGACCAGACGCCGCCGGTGTCGAGCGCATCGACCAGCAGGGCGTGCGACATGAGGCGCGCCACGCGCCCGTTGCCGTCGAGGAAGGGGTGGATCCAGAGCAGGCGGTGGTGCGCCGCGGCCGCCGCCAGGATGGCATCGGTCCGGCCCAGGCCGGCATAGGCGACCTCAAAGCGCTCGAGGAAGCGCGGCACTGCGCCCGGGCTGATGGCCACGTGACCGCCCACCTTGACGTCACTGCCCCGAAGCTCGCCCGGCTCCACTCGAAGCCTGGCCCCCGTGTCGGAGTTCTCGGCCCAGCAGAGTTCGGCCGGGAGGTGCTGGTAGAAGCGGCGGTGCAGCTCGCGCAAGCCTCCGGGCGTGGCCGCCCCGCCCTTCAGCCCACCGGCGTCGATCCAGCGCTGCACCTCGACATGGGCCCGGGCCTCCAGCTGGAGCTCCCGCTGGCGTCGGTCCTTGCTGAGGTCGGAGCGGATGGCCCGCTCGATGTCGATGGGGTGGGTGTCGTGCCCCTCGATGAGGTTGCTGTAGTAGCAGTTCATGCCCCGCACCAGCTCGGCCATGGAGGCCAGGACGAGCGGGGGCAGGCTGCGACGGAAGCCGGACGCCTGGGCCGCGAGGTCGAGGGCGAGGTCGTTGAGGCGAGACCGGTGGCGCGAGCCCTCCGACAGGCGCAACGGCTCCATCACGGCGGGCGACTCGCCCCGGTCCACAGTCATGACCGGTATAATGGCCGGTTTACGGGCCGGGTCAAGTCAACAGTAAATGGCTGCAATTACTACTTAAACACAAAACACTCATCGAGTATGTCGGACCAATTGGCCGGTTCAATGGCCGGCATGGATCGCCTGCGTGGTATCACTCCTGGGAGGACGAGGCAGGACTGGCGAAGTACCAGCGGGCGACGGAGCGGTTGAGGGCGATCCAGCGGCCGAAGTGATTGGCCAATGAGGGAGCCGGCGACGTCCTTCCAGGACCACCCGCCGCCGCTACGGAGCCACCGGCAGCCCGAGGGCCTCGGCGTTGCGGCGGATCCGGTCGTCGCAGCTGACGACGGTGAGCCCGCCGAATGACTCGTCGAGCTCCAGGATCGATGCGAGATGGACGGCGTCGAGCGTCCGGACCGGCTCGGCCGGGAGGTCGTCGCGGGCACGGGCCAGCACCGGAGCGTCCACCGCCAGCACGTCCCAGCTGCGCTCGAAGGCGGCCAGCCAGCGCGCCACCTCGCGGGCCTGCCGGGCGTCGAGCCGCCCCTCGCGGCGGGCCCGCGCCAGCGCCCGGGCGGCCTCGGTGAAGGTGAGCGCCGAGGTCACGACCTCTGCCTCGGTCAGCCTGGCCCGGAGCGGCGCGTCCCCCTCCAGCAGCGCCCGCAGCAGCGCGCTGGTCTCGACGTAGAGCCGGCTCACGTGTCGCCGCGCTCGGCGTCGAGCAGGCCGGCGGCGCTCCCGTGAGCGAGCCGCACGCTGGGCGCCGGGGGCCAGGCCCGCGCCTCGGCCCTGGCGCCGGGTACGAGGCGACCGGCCTCGACCAGTCGGCGGTAGCGGAACTGGTCGGGGGAGGCGGCGCGATCGGCCACGCCGGGGAGCCGGAGCTCGGCCACCACCCTGCCGTGGTCGGTGACCAGCACCACCTCGCCCCGCTCGACCTCTCGCAGGTAGGCGCTGAAGCGAGCGCGCAGCTCCCTGACACCGGCGGTCTTCATGGAGGCATTGTAGTCACAGGTGACCACATCGTCAACGGGGCGAGCGGCGGCTCGCAGGGAACGACCGCGACCCTCGTACCATCTGGATGGTGCGTCTCACTTGACGGGCAACGTCCACCTGGCGACCTCGTGTAGACGGCGGCCTGATCCCGTTCTCTTCTGACGGTCCAGGTCGAGAAGTGCCCAGGTGGTCACGTTTCCGCTCGACACGGTTGGCGCTCTCCTGTTGATCGGATGGCCGTGAGCGCGAGCACAGCGTGCGCTCGGACGCCGAACGCCGGGTGGCGGTCCTGCACGACGTGGTCGAGGACTGCGGCGTCACGCTCGACATGCTGCGGCGAAAGGGGCTGCCGGAGGAGGAGGTCGTCGCGGTGCAGGCGCTGACCAAGAACCCGGGTGAGGACTACGAGGCCTTCATCGAGCGGGCCGGGAAGAACGCCCTGGCCTGCAAGGTGAAGCTGGCGGACCTCGCGGACAACTCGGATCGGAGCCGATACCAGGCGATCGTCCCCGAGGACGAGGCACGGCTGGCGAAGTACCAGAAGGCAAAGGAGCGACTCGAGGAGATCTCATGGCCAAGGTGAACGGGCTCTGGTCGATCTCGCCACGGATCATGAAAAACCAGGAAAAGGAGAATTCAAGGGGACAGACCTCCCCCTCAAGCGGACCTTCGACCTCTGCCTCTTCGCCCCCAACGCGGTGATCGTCATCGAGGCCAAGGGCTTCGAAGGCTTCTCTTCGAAGCAGAACGCAGCGTTCGCGGAGGACCGCAGTCACCTGCTGAAGCTCCTTGGTCCCGAAGTTCAAGTCCACATCGTCGCCTTGGCGTCCTCGGCGTACGTCAACAGCAGCAACTTGCGAAAGGAGACCCTGACTCCGTTCGGCGGTCATCGCCTCACGTGGGCGGACGCGGCCGAGGAGTACCCCGACCACCGGCTGCAGCTCGCGGATGGGCTCTACAGACGCGAGCCCGGTGGCATCGCTCGGCGATGACCGGTTCCGTCACTGGAGACGACGACCAGGCCAGGTGACATCCGATCGGGAGGTGGGCTCAGGCTTGGCCGGGCTCGCCGAGCCGCCCCAGAGGGTCGAGATCGGCACGGCCCAGAGTCGAGGTCCAAAGGGTAGCGTCTCGCGCCCGGTATAGAGCACCACCCCGCACTTCAGGCGGTCGCCGACAGCACCCTGGAGAAGGTGGAGTCTCAGGTTCGAGCGAGATGCTGAACCGCTCGCTCGCGGCGACCTCCACCGCGAAGGCCCTGGCACGCAGCTCAATGGTGAGCTCCGGCGCAGCGAGCGCCCGAGCCGCGCGAACCTGGGCGGAGTGGAACTCGCGATAGCGCATGGCGATCTCGGCGCCAGTGACCAGGGCCCGGGCCCCGATCCGGCCGCCAGCAGCCGAGGCGGCGTCGGCCAGCTCGATGGCGAGGAGGTGGTCCTCCTGCTCCAGTCTTTCGGCGAGGAGGAGCGCCGTGGCGGGCCGAAGTCGAGCCAGGCCGACCGCCTCCACCAGCTCCCGCAGCTGACCCGGCTGCACCGAGGGCGCGTTGGCGAGCCGATCCAGGTGGGAGACCGCCTCGTCGGGCCGGCCGTGATCCAGCGCCAGCCGCGCGAGAGCGAGCCGCGCCGAGACGTCACCAGGACCCTCAACCAAGGCGGCGAGAAGGCTCCGCCTGGCCAGGTCGGGCCGCGAGGCCACAAGCGCCGCCTCGGCCAGGGCGAGGTGACGGCTGCGCTGCCAGCCACCCTCCGCGACGAGGAGGCGGCCCTCCCAGCGCCGGTGATTGGAGACGATCGCGGCCCCGACGCCCACCAGGAAACCGGTGACGTGGGCGGCGTAGCCGATGCCGGAGCGGAATCCGAAGAGGGCGAAGGCGAGCGCGTCGGCGCCGAGCCCCGAGAGGCCCCAGGCCCAGGCCGGGACGGTGAAGGTCGGCTTCAGGAGGAGCAGTGACCAGGTCCAGAACAGGCGAACAGGCCGCCGCCCGAAGCGCCAGGTGAAGGCGCCGGTGCATGCAGCGATGGCGCCCGAGGCGCCGAGGATGTGGATCGGCTCGCCTGCGTCGGCCAGGAAGGAGGGGAGACTCGCGACCACGCCGGTGGCCAGGTAGAAGCCGAAGAAGACTCGGTGCCCCCAGGCGTCCTCGAGGAACGGGGCGCAGAGCGAGAAGTAGAAGAGATTCCAGAGGACGTGCGACCAGTCGGCGTGGGCGAACGGAGCGGTGAGCCATCCGAGCTGGAAGAGGCCCCGGGCGGGCACCAGGCAGAGGTCGAACCCTCCGCCCCGGACATGCGCGCCAGCGACGGCGTGGATGGCGAGGCAAGCTCCCGCGATGGAGAGCGACACCCACGGGATACGGGACAGCCTGGCGTCGTCGAGCCCCAGCGGGATGAGCACGTGGATTCTCCGTCAGTTGGGAGGCCAGTCTCGGGGAGGGACGGACAACGGGGGAAGCCCCTGTCACAAACCCCATGTCCGTCGCGTTGATACCTTGGAAGCCTCGCGCAAGGAGTCCAAGTGGCCGGAAACAGGGTGGGCGACCAGAGAGACCGGGTCATCGAAGCAGTCGTCCTCGCGGTCGCCCTCCTCACGGAGGAGGAGCGCCCGGTCGAGCGTCGGCTGCTCACCGAAGTAGAGGCGGAGCAGCTCGGTCTCGACCGGGTCGAACAGGTCGCCAGGGGACCACCGCGCACCTCACTCGTGCGCGCGGCCAAGGTGATCCTGGCCACCCACTCGCCGCTCAACCAGCTGCTGCTCCAGACCATGAGGACCCTGTTGAACAGGGCCGCACGTGCCCAGGTCGTGCCTGATGGCGAGCGCGACGGTCAAGAGCCCCGCCCGGCGGATACCCGCCTCTTCGCATTCACGCCTCCCGCGACGGTCTTCCTGCTGGCCCGCTTGGTCGCCCTGGTCTCGATCTCGATCCCGAAGATGTCCTCGAGCTGGCCCGCCGCAAGGCCCTTGGCGCTGGGTTGGGCTGCGGCGCTCTGGCCAACCTTGCCAGCCTCCGCGATGAGGTCAGCGCCGTCCACGCCGCGCAGCGTGAAGAGGAGCTCCGGGGCGTGGTCGAGCCGCGCTCCCACGCCGTAGACCACGGCCGCTACGTGCTTGCAGACCCATTCGCCATCGGGGCAGGAGCAGCGCAGCACCATCTCCCCCTTGGCCGGGAAGAGCCCCTTCTCGCGGTGGCTCAGGACCTCCATGACCGCCGAGGAGAACCGGCCGGAGAGCAGCTCGACCAGCGTGCCGATCTGTCCGCCACAGTGGCGGCGTACGGCCTTCCAGCGTGGCTCGGGGAGTGGGGCGATCTCCATCTCGACCTCGTAGAGGTCGGTGCCGGAGACCAGCGCTTGTACCCGGCCCTTGGAGACCTCGAGGTCGATCACCAGCCCGTTCTTGACGTAGGACCGGCCGCGCTCCAGCCGGCTCACCAGCGCGGCGTGGCCTTCCACGTACTCGCACCAGGCCTTGCCCCAGAAGGTGGTGGCAATGGTGCGCCCCTCGATGACGATGGGGCTCGGCTTCCTCCCTTTGCGGACCAGGGCCTTCAGACGTTGCTGCGCCCGCGCCCGGCGCTTCGCCACCGAGACGTACTCTGGAAAGCCGTAGTAATCGCCGAAACCCATCGAGTGCTCCTTCAAGAGTCCTGGGTCGAGCTGTGGAGGTCCAGCGCCACCAGCCGGAGCAACTCCCGGTCGTCGAGTTCGGTGAGCTTGACCTCCTCGCCGCCCTGCAGCAGGTCGCGTGAGAGCTTGCGCTTGTCCTCGAGCATTGCGTCGATCCGCTCCTCCACCGTGCCACGGCAGACCAGGGCGTGCACTAGCACATTCCGCTTCTGGCCGATGCGGAAGGCGCGGTCGGTGGCCTGGTTCTCCACCGCAGGGTTCCACCAGCGATCAAAGTGGATGACGTGCGAGGCCGCCGTGAGGTTGAGGCCAGTGCCCCCGGCCTTGAGGGAGAGGACGAAGAACGGGACGTCCTCGTCCTCCTGGAAGCGCCGCACCAGCTCGCCGCGGGCCTTCACGCTGGTGGCGCCAGAGAGCACCAGTCCCGGCCGTCCGAAGCACTCGCCCAGGTAGCGCGCCAGCGGCCCGGTCATCTCGCGGAACTGGGTGAAGACCAGCGCCTTCTCCTGGCGGGAGGCCACCACCTCGGCGATCTCGGCGAGCCGGGCGAACTTGCCGCTCTCGGCCGGCGCATAGGCGCCGTCGCCCAGCCACTGGGACGGGTGGTTGCAGATCTGCTTGAGCCGCATGAGGTAGGCGAGGACCAGGCCGCGCCGCTTCATCCGGTCGGCGGGGGACACGTCTCGGACCTCTCTCGCCAGCGCCTCGACCGACTCGGAGTAGAGCGCGGCCTGGCGCTTGCCGAGGGAGCAGTAGGCCTTCACCTCGGTCTTCTCCGGGAGGTCGGAGATGACGGTGCGGTCGGTCTTGAGGCGCCGCAGGATGTATGGGCGGACCAGCTCCCGGAGCGCTCCGTAGGGCGAGGCCGTGGGCTCAGCCGATGCCGCTGCGGCCGGGTCCCCTGGTGTCTTGCCGGAGGCACGCTTCAAGAACGCGCCGAATTCCTTGGCTGAGCCGAGCAGTCCCGGATTCACGAAGTCGAAGATGGACCAGAGGTCGCCGGCGCGGTTCTCCACCGGCGTGCCGGTCAGGGCGAAGCGGACCTTCGACTTGAACGCCTTCACCGCTCGGGTTTGCCGCGCGCCAGGGCTCTTGATGGCCTGGGCCTCATCGAGCACCACAAGCCCGAAGCTCGTGGTGGCAAGCCAGGGGAACCGGTGGGCCGCGCCGTAGCTCACCACCACCAGATCGTACTGGGCGAGAGAACCGGCCTCGAGCGCCGCCAGCTCCTCTCGTGAGGCGACCGACCCGTGAGCCACCAGGATGCGCAGCGAGGGCGCGAAGCGCGCGGCCTCGGCCTTCCAGTTGGCGAGCAAGGAAGCCGGAACGACGAGGAGGTGGGGTCCAGGGATGGCCCGATTGCGCTTGAGCAGCAGCAGCAGGGCCAGGATCTGGATGGTCTTTCCGAGCCCCATGTCGTCGGCGAGGCAGCCGCCGAGTCCGAGGCGGGAGAGGAGCCAAAGCCAGCGCACGCCGTCCCGCTGGTAGGGGCGAAGCTCGGCATGGAGCGCGCTGCCCGGGTCCGCAGCCGCGGCGCCGGCCGGTCCTCGAAGCTCGGAGAGGGTCTCGGTGAGCCAGGCGCCTGCCTGAACCCCGACCCACTGGCGGTCGGCGAGTGCCAGGGCGGAGTCCCCGGCCACGTTCGCGCCGGCCAGGAGGCGCATGGCCCCCATGAAGGAGAGGCCATCGCCTGCGCTCCGCTGCGCCGCCTTCCAGCGCCGGAGGAGCTCGTCGAGCCGCTCCCGATCCACCTCGACCCAGCGCCCCTTCAGGAGGACGAGGCCATCCGGGCCGGTCTGCAGGGCGCGCAGCTCGGCCTCGGTGAGCTTCTCGCCTCCCAAGGTCAGGTCGACGTTGAAGTCGAGGATCGCGTCGAGGCCGAGCCCGGCCGGGGCGCTGCGCCCCACCGAGACGCTCACCTGCGGTCGTGGAGGTCGCCGGCCACTCCACCAGTCGGGGACGCGTACGATGACGCCGCTCTCCTCGAGCGACGGGACCTCGCGGAGGAACCGCAGCGCCTCGGCCGGGGACCACGCCAGCGGCTGGAAGAGCCTTCCCGAGTCGGCCAGATCCTTCACCAGCGCGCTTCGTTCGGAGGCCCGCTGGACCGGTACGAGGAGCGAGAGGAGCCGCTTGCGGTCGGCCGCCGACGAGGCCGCACGCACGGCGTCGCCTAGCGGGCGGTGCTGCGGCTTCCCGCTCGCTGCGATGCCAGTGGTGTAGGTCGCCAGGAAGGCGAAGGGCCGGTCCGGGTCGCGCTTGTTCTCGGCGAGGTGCAGGTGTACGCGCCCCACCACGCTCCAGGACGGGTCGCGAGCCGCCAGCCAGGCCTGCACCGGGTCGCGGGTCGAGGCGATCTCCGAGCGCCAGGCCTCGAGGAGGTCGGCCCAGAGCGACAGCAGCACCTGTTCAGAGAGGTACTCGCCGCCTGGGAGCGGAGGGGCCGCGGCGACGCGCCGCCCCAGCTCGCCCTCCCGAGGCGCGACCTCGGCACGATCGCGCTCCTCTTCCAGGCCTGGGTGGGCGCAGAGGGTCGCCACGAAGTCGCGGGCGAAGTCGCGCCAGAAGGCGAGGACCGGAGGCAGCGCCGTGCGGGTCTCGGTCGCGCCGAGGTGGAGAAGGCCGCTCGCGTGGCCGGGCTCGAAGGCCGCCTCGATGCGCCGCGCCGCCGCCTCGTCCAGCACAGGCTCGTGCGGCTCTGACGGGCGGAGGCGAAGGTGGCCGGCAGGCGTGAGGACGAGGGTGAGAGGAGCGGGCACGGGAACCGCGGATGATAGCGGCAGGGTCGGACAGCGGCGGGTCACGTTCCCCGCAGATTCAGGAATGATCGGCCAGGCCTTCCGCAAGGTTGCGCCACCCCTGCGGGATCGGCAGAGGGTGTTCCTGGCAGACGTCGGGACACGCGGCGGCCACGGCCGGCCGGCGCCGGCCGCTTGGCAGCGATTCCCAGGTCCCTTCG
>JANYBC010000135.1 GCA_025360965.1 Anaeromyxobacter sp.
GAAGGTGCGGGCGCCGAGCACGTCGGCCCGCTGCACCCCCTCGACCGCGGTGAGGCGCGGCTGCACCACCCGCACCAGGTAGTCGGTGATCTCGTTCTGCTTCAGGAACTGCGACGAGAAGCTCAGGTAGGCCGAGGCGAACTGGCTGTCGGCTGACTCGATGTTGAGGATGGGGACCTGGGCCTCGGGCGGCAGGTCGCCGCGCACCTGGTCGACCTTGGAGCTGATCTCGGCGAGGGCCCGGGTGGCGTCCTGGTCGAGCCGCAGCCGGGCCCGGATCACCGAGACGTTCTGCCGGCTCTCCGACTCGATGTAGTCGATGCCGTCGGCGGCGGCGATGACCCGCTCCAGCGGCGTGGAGATGAAGCCGCGCACCAGCTCGGCGTTGGCGCCGACGTAGACGGTGGTCACGGTGATGGCGGCGTTCTCGCTGCGAGGGTACTGCCGCACGTTGAGCGAGCGGATGGCCTGCAGCCCGGCGATGACGATGGCCAGGCTCACCACCACGGCGATGACCGGCCGCTTGACGAAGAGATCGGTGAAGCTCATGTCAGGCCTCCTGCCGCGTCACCGGTCGACCGGCTTCGGATCCAGCTGGGCCGCCGGGGCCGGGTCGCTGCGCACCACCACGGCCGCGCCGTTGCGGAGCTTGAAGGCGCCGCTGCTCACCACCGCCTCGCCGGGCTTGAGGCCCGAGACCACCGCCACCAGGTCGCCGCGCCGCTCGCCGAGCCGCACGAACCGCTGGCGGGCCACCAGGGCCGCCGGCTTGCCGGCCTCGCTCACCGTCTCCAGCACGAAGACCGAGTCGCCGTAGGGAGCGTAGATGGCGGAGGTGGACGGGACCAGCAGCACCGCCTGGCGCTCGGCGGAGATCACCTCGACGCTGGCGAACATGCCGGGCCGCAGCCGGCCATCCCCGTTGGGGAAGGTGGCCCGCAGCCGGACGTTGCGGGTGGCCGGGTCGACCTCCGGATTGATGGTGGTCAGCTTCCCCTCCCAGGCCGCCCCCTCGTAGGTGTCGGTGGTGAGGCGGACCTGCTGCCCCACCTGCAGGGTGGACAGCGTCTGCTGCGGCAACCAGAAGTCGACGAAGGTCGGATCGACCGACTGGAGCGACGCCACCGGCGTGCCGGGGTTGACGACCTGCCCCACCTCGACCTGGCGGATGGCGATCCGACCGGCGAACGGCGCCCGGATGGTCTTCTTGGCGATGGCCGCCTCCAGCCCGGCCACCGCGGCGCCGGCCTGCGCCGCCCTGGCCTCGGCCCCCTCCAGATCGGCCGGGGTGTTGACGTCCGACTGCCGCAGGCTGCTGGCGCGCTCCAGCGCCAGCCTGGCCAGGGTGCCGTCGGCCCGCGCCGCCACCAGCTGCGCCTCCTCGGTGGAGGTGTCGAGCCGGACCAGCAGCGCCCCCTGCTTGACCCAGGCGCCGGAGTCGAAGGCGACCTCGCGCACCGTGCCGGGCAGCTCGGCGCCCAGGGTCACGCCGCGGACCGCCACCACGCTGCCGCTGGCCGGGTGGGACGGCTGCCACTCGGCGGCCTGGACAGGGGCCGAGGTGACCGACTCCGGCGGCGGCGTGAAGCTCTTGCCGCCGGAGATCATGGCGCCGATCTGGCCGGCCTTGACGCCGACCAGCACCCCGACCACGGCGAGGATCCCGACCACCGCCACCACCCACCGCCTGGTACCGATCTTCATCGCTCGAGCCCCTTCACCCGCTCCGCCGGAGGGCGGGGGGAGGAGCCAGAGTCTTAAGAGCCCCGGCCCCAGGGTTCAAGCCCGGCTCGGCCCACGTCCCGGGGCGCTCCCGACCTGCCGCCCCGGCCGGGAGCCCCGTGCAACCCCTACTCCAGCCCCTGAATGGGGAAGTCCTTGGGGTAGCGGACCTCGTAGCGCAGCTCGACCACCCGGGTCTCCCTGGGTCCGAGCTTCAGCTCCCAGCGCTTCACGCCGGGGCGATCCGGGTCCTCGCTGGTGGCCGGCGTCGAGCCGTCGAGCAGCTTCACCTTGATGGCCTCGTCCCGCGAGACCGGCACGAGGTCGAGCAGCGTCAGCGTGGTGGCCACCGCGTAGCGGTTCTTGACGGTGGTGCGGACGTGGTAGCGCCAGACGTGGTCGCCGCCGAGCAGGCCGGCCGTCTCGTGGCGGCGCTCGACGACCCGGCGCTCCAACTCGAGGCGCGGGTCGGCGCCGAAGGCCAGCTTGAGCTCGCCGCCCGGCGGCGTGGCGGCCAGCGGCGCCCGGCCGACGAACTCGTCGCCGAGCGAGATGCGGGCCTGCCCGGGCAGGAAGGGGACGCCGGTGTCGTTGGTGAGGGTGGCGGTCAGGTAGGCGGTGGTGTCGCCGCGGGGCGCCGCGACGCGGGTCACGATCGCCTTGAGCGCGTGGCGGGCCAACGGCACGGTCCGGCTCCGGCCGGCGCCGTCGATGGTCTCGCGGCGCGGCGTGGTCCAGGTGGCGGCCAGCAGCCCCATGGTCGCCTCGGCCTGCTCAGGCTCCAGGTCGGCCACCTCCTCCACCTGCTTCTCCATGACTGCCATGGCCTTCATCGGCGCGGCGGCGGCCGCCGCCGGGTAGTCCCTGCGCAGCTCGCCCCGGGCCGGCGCCACCGGGTGCGCCCGCTCCAGCCAGCGCGAGGCAAGCTCAGGCACAGCCAGGCCGCGCCCCGGCTCGGCGGTGGAGACCGCCAGCCGTGACTCGGTCCAGTCCTCGCCGGTCCGCTGCGAGACCTCGCCGAGGAGCGCCAGCTCCAGCGCGCCGCTCTCGGGGTCGAGCCGCGCGTCCCAGACCGGGCGCCAGCCGGCGTTCTGGACCAGGTAGCTGACCGCCAGCTCCAGCGACCCGCCCCGCTCGGCGTTGAGCTCGACCGCCACCTGGGCGCTGGTCCCGCTCCGCTTGGCCTGCAGCTTCTCCAGCTCGGCGCGGGCCGCCGCCACCTTGCGGGCCAGCTCACGGCGCCCGGCCTCGGCCCGCCGGCCGTCGCTCGCCGCCGCCTCGAGCTGCCCTTCGACGAAGGCCATCAGGTCGGCCCACTCCCTGGCGCTCACGCCGCGCACCGCCAGGTTCTTGCTCCGCTCCTCGGAGTAGCTGGCGCGGAGCGACTCGGCGAACCTGGCGCGCGCCTTGGCCTGCGCTACCTTGTCCTCGAGCGAGCGGTCCTCGCCCTGCAGCGCCTCGACCCGCGCCTCGGCGGCGCGCACCTCGGGGAGCGACAGCTCGGCCTGGGTGATCCGCTCGACGCTCACCCCGCCGACGCGGGCCCGGGCCGTCCCCTTCCCGTCGACCCGGACCGAGTCGTCGTCGAGTCCGGCCGGGAGCCCCTGCAGCAGCAGGCGGGTGTCGCCGGGGCCGACCTCGACGCGGACCAGCCGGGTGACGCGGGCCCAGCCACGGTAGACGGTGACCGCGTCGATCTTCGACGGCGCGGTGAGATCGGCCGCGGCGGCCCGCTCTCCGGAGAAAGCGGCGAGGAGCAGGGCGAGGGCGAAGGTGCGGGTCATGTGTGTTCCTCCGTGTCAGGTCTGGCGGGGTGAACGCTCCAGCCCCCGGATCGATCTACCGCGTCCCGGAGGCCGCCAGGTGCTCGACCAGCGCGACGTGTCGATCTCCGGTCCCCTCCAGGGTCAGGCGCCGGGCGGAGGGGCGCCCCGCCACCTCCTCGAGCCGGATCACCAGCGCCTCGGCCGGCGCCCAGCCGGCCAACCGATCGGCCCACTCGACCAGCAGCGCGCCGTCACCGCCCACCAGGTCCATGAAGCCGGTGGCGTAGAGCTCGTCGAGGTCGGCCAGCCGGTAGAGGTCGGCGTGCTGCACCGGCAGCCGCCCCCGGTAGGCCTGGACGATGGCGAAGGTGGGCGAGGAGACGTCGGCGTCGGCCACGCCGGCGCCTCGGCACGCCCCCCGGACCAGCTGGGTCTTGCCGGCGCCGAGGTCGCCGACCAGCGCCACCACGTCGCCCGGCTGGAGCGCCGCACCGAGCCGCTCGCCGAGCCGCCAGGTGGCCCGGGCCGAGCGGGTGGTGAGGTGCGCCACCGCCCTCGCCGGTGGCGCCGTCAGCGGCCCCATCGCGCCCAGACCTGCCCGATCGCCTCGCCGAGATCGCCGGCCAGCAGCCCTCGCTCGCCGAGCCGCGAGGCCACGAGATCGCCGGCGGCGCCGTGGACCCAGGCCCCCACCCGAGCGGCATCGAACCGGGCCAGCCCACCCGCCAGCAGCGCGCCGCAGAGGCCGGCCAGGACGTCGCCGGTGCCGCCGGTCGCCAGCCCGGCGTTGCCGGTCGGGATGATCGCCGCAGGCCGTCCGGGCGCGGCCACCACGGTGCGCGCCCCTTTGAGGACCAGCACCACGCCCCAGGCCTCGGCCCGGTCCATGGCCAGCCCGATCCGGTCGGCCTGGACCTGCTCGACGGTCAGCCCGCAGAGCCGGGCCAGTTCGCCCGGGTGCGGGGTCAGGATCACCGGCGCCTCGAGCCTCCCGAGCCAGGCCGGCTCGGGCTCGAGGGCATTGAGGGCGTCGGCGTCGAGGACCGCGGGGCGCGGGGCCATGGAGAGCCAGGCCTGGAGCAGCCGGCCGGTCTCCGGGCCTCGGAAGAGCCCCGGTCCGGCCACCAGGGCGTCGGCGCCAGGCGACAGCCGGAGCAGGGCCGGGAGGTCCTCGGCCCCGAGCGGCCCCTCGCCCGCCAGCGCCACGCTCATCGCCTCGGGCCGTCCGGCGAGGGCCAGCGGCAGCACCTCGGCGCGGGCCGCCAGCGTCACCAGTCCGGCACCTCCACGCAGCACGCCGGTGAGCGCCAGATGGGCCGCGCCGGTCTTGCCGGGTGAGCCGGCCAGCAGCAGCACCCGCCCGGCGTCGCCCTTGTGCGCCGCCGGGTCCCGCCGCGGCACCAGGGCGCGCGCCTCGGCCTCGTCGAGCAGCCGGCAGCGCTCGGCCACCTCGTCGACGGCGGCCACCGGCAGCCCGATGTCGGCCACGGTGACCTTCCCGGCCAGGCCGATGCCGGGGTGGAGCACCAGTCCGCGCTTCTGCAGGCCGAAGGTGACGGTGGCGTCGGCCTCGACGCAGGCTCCCTGCGGCCTCCCGGAGTCGGCGGAGAGGCCGGAGGGGAGGTCGACCGAGAGCACCGTCGCCCCGCCGCGGCGCGCCGCGGTGATGGCCGCGATGGCCGCGGCGAACCGCCCCTCGACCGGCCGGGAGAGGCCGGTCCCGAAGAGGGCATCGATCACCAGATCGGACGGTCCGGCGCCGAGCGGCACCTCCTCGATGAAGCGCTGCACCGGGACCCCGGCCGCCAGCGCCCGGGCCGCCATCACCGCCGCGTCGCCGCCGAGTTGGTCGGGCGCCACCACGGCGATCACCTGAACACGCCCGGAGGGCAGCAGCAGCCGCGCCGCCACCCAGCCGTCGCCGCCGTTGTTGCCGCCGCCGCAGACCACCAGGAAGCGGCCGCCGGGGCGCGACAGGTGGGCCGCCGCCCCGGTGACGGCCCGCCCGGCCCGCTCCATGAGCTCGAGCGAGCGGACGCCGAGCCGGTCGATGGCGGCGCGCTCAATGGCGCGCATCTCGGCGGCGCCGACCAGCCTCACCGCGCCCTCCGCCGGGCCAGGGGCGCCATCAAGACTCCAGCACCACCACGGCGGCCGCCACGCCGCCATCGTGGGTGATGCTGAGGTGGATGCGGGTGACGCCGAGCCGCTTGCCGGCCGCCGCGGCCTTGGCGGAGATGGCCAGCGTCGGGGCCCGCCCCTCGGCCCGCGTCACCTCGAGATCCTGCCAGCTCACCCCGCGGGGCGCGCCCAGCGCCTTGACGGCCGCCTCCTTGGCGGCGAAGCGGGCGGCGTAGCGGGAGGCCCGATCGCGGCGGGCCTCGCAGAAGGCCCGCTCGGCCGGCGTGAAGCAGCGGGCCAGGAAGCGCTCGGCCAGGGCCGGCGGCCCCTCCAGCAGCCGCGCGATGCGCCCGACCTCCACCAGGTCGATGCCGAGCCCGACCATCACGGCCGAGCCTGCTTGAGCAGTTCCTTCATTTCGCGCACCGCCCGCTCCAGCCCGACCAGCACGGCCCGAGCCACGATGGCGTGGCCGATGTTGAGCTCCTCGATCTCGGGGATGGCTGCCACCGCCAGCACGTTCTGGTAGTTGAGCCCGTGCCCGGCCGCCACCTGCAGCCCGAGCTTCGCCGCCGTCTTGCAGGCGTCCACCAGGCGGGCCAGCTCCTTGCGCCGGTCGCTGGCCAGCCGCGCGTCGCAGTAGCGGCCGGTGTGGAACTCCACGGTCTGGGCCTCGGCCCGGTGCGCCGCCTTGACCTGGTCGACCTCGGCGTCGATGAAGAGCGAGACCTCGATGTCGGCGTCGCGCAGCGTCTTGACGACCCGCCGGACCAGGTCGCGTCCGCCCACTGCGTCGAGGCCGCCCTCGGTGGTCAGCTCCTCGCGGCGCTCCGGCACCAGGGTCACGATGTCCGGCTTCACCTCATAGGCGATCTTGACCATCTCCTGGGCGGCCGCCATCTCCAGGTTGAGCCTGGTGCTGACGGTCTTGCGCAGCACCAGCAGGTCCCGGTCCTGGATGTGCCGGCGGTCCTCGCGCAGGTGGATGGTGATCTGGTCGGCGCCGGCCAGCTCGGCCAGCGCCGCGGCGGTGGCCGGATCGGGGTAGGCGGCGCGCCGCGCCTGGCGCAGCGTGGCCACGTGATCGACGTTGACTCCGAGACGAGCGGGCATGGCCGTCATTCTACCCGCTCAGCCGAGCGCGCGCCTGATCTCGTCGGCGATCCGCTCGGCGTGGGCCCTGACCTTCTTCTGGTCGGGCCCCTCCACCAGCACCCGCAGCTTGTTCTCGGTCCCCGAGGCGCGCACCAGCACCCGCCCGGCCTTGCCGAGCGCCTTCTCCACCGCGGCCACGGCGGCGCTCACGCCGGGCAGCGCCGAGAGCGGCCGCTTCTCCCGGACCGCCACGTTGATCAACACCTGCGGAAAGGGGCGGAAGCAGGCGGCCAGCTCGGAGAGGGTCTTGCCCTCCCGCTTCATCACCGCCAGCACGTTGAGCGCCGCGGCCACGCCGTCACCGGTGGTGACGTGGTCGAGGAAGATCAGGTGGCCCGACTGCTCGCCGCCGAAGTTGTAGCCGTGCTGCCGCATGGCCTCCACCACGGCGCGGTCGCCGACGGCGGTGCGGACCACCTTTCCGCCCACCGAGGCCAGCGCCGCCTCGAGCCCGAGGTTGGACATGACGGTGGCCACCACCGTCTTCTTGGCGAGCTGCTTGCGCCCCAGCAGGGCCCGCCCCAGCAGCGCCATGATGGCGTCGCCGTCGACCACCCGCCCCCGCTCGTCGGCGAGGATGACCCGGTCGGCGTCGCCGTCGAGGGCCAGGCCGAGGTGGGCCTTGTGCCGGAGGATGACCCGGGCCATCCCCTCGGGGTGGACCGCCCCGCACTTGCGGTTGATGTTCTTGCCGTCGGGAGCGACGTTCATGGCCACTACCCTGGCCCCCAGCTCCTCGAAGACCGCCGGCGCCACCTTGTGGGCGGCGCCGTGGCCGCAGTCGACCACCACCGTCATGCCATCCAGGGTCAGGTCGCGCGGGAAGAGCGACTTCAGGAAGACCACATAGCGGCCGATGGCGTCGTCGACCCGCTTGGCCTTGCCGATCCGGTTGGCGGTGGGGCGCAGCCCGTGGAAGTCGGCGGCGCCGGGGGCCGCACCGTCGAGCACCAGCGACTCGATGCGCAGCTCGGTCTCGTCGGGCAGCTTGAAGCCGTCCCGCGAGAAGAACTTGATGCCATTGTCCTGGTACGGGTTGTGGCTGGCGCTGATGACCACGCCGGCGTCGGCGCGCATCGACTCGGTGAGGAAGGCGATCCCGGGCGTCGGCAGCGGCCCGGTCAGCATCACGTCGACGCCCATCGAGCAGATGCCCGAGGCGATGGCCTGCTCCAGCATGTAGCCGGAGAGCCGGGTGTCCTTGCCGATGACGATGCGGTGGCGGTGCGGCCCGGAGCGGACCACGTGGGCCAGGGCGCGCCCGAGCTGGAGCGCCATCTCGGCGGTCATGGGGTGGACGTTGGCGACGCCGCGGACGCCGTCGGTGCCGAAGAGGAGGCGCGTGGCCGGGGCGGCGGGTGTGCTGGTGGTGGTCATGGCCGGCGGATGCTACCGCAGGAACAGGGAACCGCCAGCCTTCCGCAGCGCCGCCGCCACCTGGGCCGCCTGGCGCGACGCGGCCACGTCGTGGACCCGGACCAGCTCGACGCCCGCGAGGACACAGGCGGTGACCGCCGCCAGCGTCCCGGGGAGGCGAGCCTCGACCGGGGCCCCGGTCAGCTCGCCGATGAACCGCTTGCGAGAGGGGCCGACCAGCAAGGGCCGTCCCAGCGACCGGAGCTCGCCGACCCGCGCCAGCAGCTCCACCGTCTGGGCCGGCGTCTTGGCGAAGCCGAGCCCGGGGTCGATGATCACCTGGCTCTCGCGCAGGCCGGCCGCCGCGCCCCGGGCCAGCGCCTCGCGCAGCTCGGCCGCCACCTCCAGCAGCAGGTCGGCGTAGATGGCCCGCCCCGCCATGTCGGCGGGCGTGCCCCGGCTGTGCATCACCACCACCGGGACCCCCGCCCTGGCCACCTCGGCCGCCAGGGCCGGATCGCGCAGCCCGCTCACGTCGTTGATGAGATCGGCCCCGGCCTCGAGCGCGGCGCGCGCCACCTCGGCCTTGGAGGTGTCGATGGAGATGGGGAGTGCGAAGCCACGGGCCCGGAGCCGCTCGATGACCGGCACCACCCGGCGCCGCTCCTCCGCGGCGTCGACCGGCGCCGCCCCGGGGCGCGTCGACTCGCCGCCCAGATCGATGAGGTCGGCCCCCTCCTCGGCCAGCCGCTCGGCCTGGGCCACGGCGGCGTCGACCTCGAGGTAGCGGCCGCCGTCGGAGAAGGAGTCGGGGGTGGCGTTGACCACCCCCATCAGAAAGGGACCGGGCCCGTCGAAGAGCCTGGCCCCGATCTGCAGCCGCACGCCTGACCCCCGCCCGCCCGGCCCTAGGCCTTGCCCGCCGCCGGGACGGCCAGGGGCGCCGGCGGCGTGGCCCGGGCCTTCTCGGCCACCTGGGTCGTGGCCATGGGCTTCACCGGCGGCGTCCGGGTCATCGGCGCGCCGGTCATCAGCAGCTCGATGTCGGCGGTGTCGATGGTCTCGTACTCCATGAGTGCGTCGGCGATCTTCTGGAGCGTTCCGCGGTGCTCCTCGAGGACGCTGCGGGCCCGGGCGTACTGCCCCATGACGATGCGGTGGACCTCGGCGTCGATGGCCCGCGCCGTCTCCTCCGAGAAGGCGGCCACCTGGGTCATCTCCTTGCCGAGGAAGATCTCGCCCTCCTTCTTGCCGTAGGCCAGCGGCCCGAGCTCGCTCATGCCCCACTCGCAGACCATGCTGTGGGCCATGTTGGTGGCCACCTCGATGTCGTTCCCTGCGCCGGTGGTCTTCTGGTTGAAGGTCAGCTCCTCGGCGATGCGCCCGCCCATGAGGATGGCGATCTGGTTGAGGGCGAAGTCCTGGTTGATGTTGAGCCGGTCCTCGCTGGGGAGCTGCTGGGTCAGGCCCAGGGCCCGGCCCCGCGGGATGATGGTGACCTTGTGGACCGGGTCGGTGCCCGGGAGGATGCGCGCCACCAGGGCATGGCCGGCCTCGTGCACCGCGGTGGTCATCTTCTCGCGGTCGGAGATCACCATGGAGCGGCGCTCCGAGCCCATCATCACCTTGTCCTTGGCGAACTCGAAGTCGGGGCCGGTGACCTTCTCCTGGCTGCGGCGGGCGGCGTAGAGGGCCGCCTCGTTGACGAGGTTCTCGATGTCGGCGCCGGAGAAGCCGGGCATCCCCTTGGCCAGGGTCAGCAGGTCGACGGTGCCGTCGATGGGAACCTTCTTGGTGTGGACCTTGAGGATCCCGAGGCGACCGTTGACGTCGGGGCGCGGCACCACGATGCGCCGGTCGAAGCGGCCCGGGCGGAGCAGGGCCGGGTCGAGCACGTCGGGGCGGTTGGTGGCGGCCACCAGGATCACGCCCTCGTTCGACTCGAAGCCGTCCATCTCGACCAGCAACTGGTTGAGGGTCTGCTCGCGCTCGTCGTGCCCGCCGCCGAGGCCGGCGCCGCGGTGGCGGCCGACGGCGTCGATCTCGTCGATGAAGATGATGCAGGGGGCGCTCTTCTTGCCCTGCTCGAAGAGGTCGCGCACCCGGCTGGCGCCGACGCCGACGAACATCTCCACGAAGTCCGAGCCGGAGATGGAGAAGAAGGGGACGCCGGCCTCGCCGGCCACGGCCCGCGCCAGCAGGGTCTTGCCGGTGCCGGGGGAGCCCATCAGCAGCACGCCCTTGGGGATGCGGCCGCCGAGCCGGGTGAACTTCTTCGGGTCTTTGAGGAAGGAGATGATCTCCTCGAGCTCTTCCTTCGACTCGTCGATGCCGGCCACGTCGGCGAAGGTGACCTTGTTGTGGTGCTCGGTCATCAGCTTGGCGCGCGACTTGCCGAAGCTCATGGCCTTGCCGCCGCCGGACTGGAGCTGCCGCATGAAGAAGAAGAAGAGCAGGAATATGAAGACCAGCGGCAGCCACTGGAAGGCCGCCTGCACCCAGAACGAGGCCTGCTCGGGCTTCTCGTAGCGGAGCGTCACCTCCTTGGAGACGAGCTTCTGCGCCACCACCGCGGCCGCGTCGAGCGGGCCGGTGGTCGTGTACTCGGTGCCGTCACGGAGGTGGCCGCTGTAGTCGAGCTCCTTGACGACGACGTCCTTGACCTCGCCCGCCTCCACCTTGGCCATGAACTGGGACCAGTTGATGGCCTTCACCGGCGTCCCCTTCTGGTCGAAGACCTTCCAGAGCGCCACGAACATCACGATCAGGAAGACCCAGAGCAGGGCTGTCTTGTAGGACTGTTTCAAGGTTCGATGGCTCCAGCCGGCGAGGGTACGCCGGCACGGTGGTTATAGCAGTCCGAGCCCGGCAGCGCAGCGAACGTTCAGCGGGGCTTCCCGAGGGAGACGCTCAAGCCGGCCGCGCCCTCGGCGACCACTCCCAGCTCCGGGATGGCCAGCACCTGGGCGGCGCCGGCCGTGACGAGCAGCAGCAGGTCCCGGCGATGGCGCGCCACCTTGCGGTCGATGAGCCAGGCCTTGAGCGTCTTGCTCCCCCGGCCACCGGCCGGCCGGAAGCGATCCCCGGCCCGACGGGTCCGGACCTGGAGCGGCCAGTCGATGGCGGTGCCGGCCGCCACCCGCACCGTGAGCTCGAGCTCCACCCCGGGGAGCTGATAGCGGCCCGGCCCGGGGATGGCCAGCGGTGGCAGCCCCGGCCCGGGCGGCGCCCTGGTGCCCCGGCCCGCCCGCGGCACAGACCTCACGACCGCCAGCACCCCGCCCTTGCGGCGCGCCACCAGTCCGGCCCGCAGCTCCACCTGCCGATCGCCCCTGCCCTCAAGCAGCTCGAGCGCCCGCTCGACGTGGGCCGCCTCGGGTCCGGCCCCTCTCCCGCCCACTTCGACGGCCAGCCGCCTGATCACCCGCCGGGCCACCGCCCGCGGGGTCCTCCGCAGCGCCTCGACCGGGAGCTCGGCGGCCGTCCCCAGCAGGCGCCGGGCGCGGGCCGCCAGGGCCCGCTCGTCATCTCGCAGCAGGTCGGCGGTGCGGGCCAGCGCCGCCTCGAGCGAGGGGTTGAGGTCGAGGAGACGCGGCCAGACCTCCAGCCGCAGCCGGTTGCGGGTGTAGCGCGGGCTCAGGTTGCTCGGGTCGTCCCGCCAGTCGAGCCCGATCCGGACGAGCCAGGCCAGCCCCTCCTGGCGCGAGCGGTCGATGAGTGGCCGCACCACCGGCCCGCGCCTCGGGGGGATGCCGGAGAGGCCGCACGCGCCGGCGCCGCGCAGCAGCCGCAGCAGCACCGTCTCGGCCTGGTCGGTGCGGGTGTGCCCGGTGGCGATCCGCTCCGCGCCGATCCGTCCTGCTTCCTCGCGCAAGGCGGCGTACCGCACCCGGCGCGCCTCGGCCTGCACGTTGCCAGGGCCGACCACCACGCCCACGATCCGGAGCGGGACGCCGAGCCGCTCGCAGCTGGCGCGGGCCGCGGCCGCCTCGAGCTCGACGCCTGCCCGGAGCCGGTGATCGACGAAGAGCGCCGCGATCGGCCCGATCGCACCTCTGTCTCGCAGGACCGCCAGCGCGGCCAGCAGCGCCGTCGAGTCGGGTCCAGCCGAGAGCGCCACCAGGACCTTCTCGCCGGCGCCGAGGAGCCCGCGGCGACGGATGGTCTCGAGCACCTTCGCAGGGTATGGGTCGAGCTTCGGCGGTCGTGGGCGGGTCATGTCCGCCCCAGGCCGCGCGGTGGCCGGACCCGATCAGTCCGGTGGATTCCGGCGGCAACCGCCCGCAACCATTCACCTTGCGAACGGTCCGGCAAGCGAGCCCGACCTTCGGGCACCCTGCCCGAAAGTAGCCGTATCGACAAATGGATGGAGTTGGGTTGTTTGGCGCTCATGGTGACGCTAGATTCAGTGACGTTGGGCTTGGGGGTCCCCCCCTCCCCCTCTGGGCCCACGGAGAGCCGGCAGCGATGCCGGCTCTCTTCTTTTCCGCTCGGCCGGCGCGCAGCGCCGATTCTGATCGGTCCACCAATCTTGACCATGTAGGTGTGCCATCGTACAAGGTCCACGGTTATCCAACAGTTCCAGACGCAGGCTCACGGAGCGACGATGGCAGGCACCGACAAGCGAAAGCAGTCACTCTATTTCCCCGAGGACATGCTGAACGAGATCCAGGTCGAGGCCAACCGGCAGGATCGGTCGCTCTCTTGGATCGTGCAGCAGGCCTGGCGCATCGCCCGGGGCGAGATCATGCGGTTTCCCTCCGTCAACGACGTCCTCTCCGGGGTCGCCCGGGAGGATGACCGCGAGCTGAAGCCGTAACAGGCCATCACCGCCGGTCTTACCACGCCACGCCCGGCCGGATCCCGGTCCGGGCGTTCTCATTGGCCCAGCGACAGGACGGTGACCGATGCCAAGGAATGATCCGCATGATCGGGGCTCGCCCCCGGTCGACCCGGCCCGGCCCCAGGACGACGGCAGCGGCTACGACCCGCCCCCGGGATTCGAGGAGGCCCGCCCCCCGCGCGCCCAGGCCAGCGCCGACGACCTCTCCGCGGCCGGCGGCGCCCGCTCCACCTCGCCCCGCCGCTCGCCCGGCCTCAGGTTCGCCGTCGCCATCGGGTTGCTGCTGGTGCTCGCCGGCGCGCTGCTCGGCTACCGCGCCTGGCATCGCAAGAAGGTGCTGGCCGAGGGGATGGCCATCGCCGAGCAGGCCCTGCGGCTCGACACCGCTGCCGGGTACCGCACGGCGGCCGACACCCTCGAGCCGCTGGCGAAGCTCGATCCGCGGGATGCCGCCTCGATGCGGGCCTTCGCGCTCGCCATGCTGGCGGCCGACTACCGGGAGCCGTCCCTGGCGAAGGAGGCCGAGGGGCTCATCGCCTCCCCGGGGCGCGCCGAGACCGTGCCGGTCTGGGCCGACCTGGCCGCGGCCGCGCTCTACCTCGGGCACGGCGAGGTGGGTGACGCCGCGACCTACGCCGGCCGGGCCGGCGACGCGCCGTGGGCAGGGGCGCTGCTGGCCCGCCTGGCGCTCCTGGCCGGAAATCCCGAGGCCGCCTTCGAGCCGGTGCAGCGCTCGCTGGCCGCTGATCCCAGGCTGGCCGCCTCGCTGGCCATGCAGGGCGACCTGTCGCGCCGGGTCCGGCGTGACGTCCACGCCGCGCGGACCGCCTACGCGGCCGCCCTCGCCTCCTCGCGCACCCACCCGCGCGCCACCTTCGGCCTCGCCAAGCTGGCGCTCGCCTCGCAGATCCCGCTCAACGACGCCATCCCACCGCTGCGCGCGCTGCTCAACGACGCCCCGGCCACGCCGGCCAACGAGCGGGCCCGCGCCGCGCTCCACCTCGCGGCGCTGGAGCTGCGTGCTGGCAACAGGGCGGCCTCCAACGCCGCCCTCGACCAGGTCGAGGGGCTCGACAAGCCGGGGCGGACCTGGGCCGAGCTGGCGGTCCTGATCGCCGCCACCGATCGCAAGGCGTACCGGGCCGTGAAGGGTCCGCCGCCGCTCTTCGTCACCGCAAGTGACGACGACCCGCTCGAGGCCCCGGCCGTCGACCCGACCCCGCCGCCGGCGCCGCATCCCAAGGCGGCTCCCAGGCCAGCTGCCAGGCCGGCCAGGAAGGCGTCACCGCCCGCCAGGAAGCCGGGGATCAGGAAGCCGCCTCCTCCCAGGGCGCCCTAGCGGAAGGTCGACCCGGCTCGGGACGGACGGGTTCTGCTCGATCCCGCGGCAGGTGCCTGCCGCGGTCCCGGGCAGCCCGGGGCGAGGTCGACGCCAACCCGGCGGAATGGCGAGGTCCGTCTGCTCGGCACGCAGGCTGCACGTGGAGCGGGCAGTTGCCCACCGCCCGTTCAGCTGGAGGACCCGTGAGACTGCTCGCCGCCCTGGTTGCCGCCGTCGCCCCTGCGCTCGCCGCTGCCGCCGACGGCATCGACGCCGGAGACACCGCCTTCGTCCTCCTCAGCGCCGGGCTGGTGCTGCTCATGACCCCGGGGCTGGCCTTCTTCTACGGAGGCCTGGTGCGGGCCAAGAACGTGGTCCACACCATGAACATGTCGTTGCTCTGCATGGCCTTCGTCGGCGTGCTCTGGGCGCTCTGCGGGTATAGCCTGGCCTTCTCCCCGGGCGGCGGCCTCGACCGCTTCATCGGCGGCCTCGGCTGGAGCGGGCTGGTCGGCGTCGGCGGCAAGCCGGAGCCTTCCCTGGCGGCCACCGTCCCGCACGGCGCGTTCATGCTCTTCCAGGCCATGTTCGCCGTCATCACGCCGGCCCTCATCTCCGGCGCCCTGGTCGAGCGGGTGCGGCTCAAGGCCTTCACACTCTTCGCCGTCCTCTGGAGCCTGCTGGTCTACGCGCCGGTGGCCCACTGGGTCTGGGCGCCGGGTGGCTGGCTGCGCGGCCTGGGGGCGCTCGACTTCGCCGGCGGTACGGTGGTGCACATCAACGCCGCCGCCGCCGCTGTGGTGGGTGCGGCGCTGATCGGACGGCGGCGCGGCCTCCGGGCACCGACCGTGATCCCGCACAGCGTCCCCTTCGCCATCCTCGGGGCCGGGCTGCTCTGGTTCGGCTGGCTCGGCTTCAACGGCGGCAGCGCGCTGGCCGCCAATGGCGTCGCCGCCTCGGCCTTCGCCAACACCTTCTTCGCCCCGGCCGCGGCCGCCGCCACCTGGGCGCTCATCGAGCTGACGCTCCACGGCAAGCTCTCGGGGGTCGGCCTGGCCTCGGGCGCGGTGGCCGGCATGGTCGCAATCACCCCGGCGGCCGGCTACGTGACGCCGCTCTCGTCGCTCCTGATCGGCGCCGCCGCGGCCGCCGCCTCCTTCAGCGCGGTCCGCTACCGTCCCCGGCTCGGCCTCGATGACTCGCTCGACGTCTTCGCGGTCCACGGCGTGGCCGCCACGCTCGGCGCGCTGCTGACCGGGGTGCTGGCCTCCAGGGCAGTCAACCCGGACGGCGCCGACGGCTCGCTCCGGCTGCTGGGCGTGCAGGCCATCGGGGTCGCGGTGACCTTCCTCTGGTCGGGCCTCCTCTCCTTCCTACTCTTCAAGCTGGTCGGTCTGGTCACCCCGCTGCGCGCCGACGAGCAGGACGAGTGGACCGGCCTCGACATGGCCGACGCCGGCGAGCGGGCCTACGTCAGCTCGGAGACCGAGTCGTCGCCGCACGCCGCGGGCGGCTGACCCCAGGGTGCTCATCTTGCAATCAGGGCCCTGCTCGCAGCGGACGCAGCGCCACGGGCCGTTGCCTGAATGGTGCCGATCCACCTGGGTTCCGGACTCGGCACGCAGGCTGCAATCCCCTCCTCCAGACGCAGCAGACTCGCTCTGCAGGAGGAGCCCGCGATGAAGCACGCCTTCAAGGCGGCGGTCGCCGCCGCTGCACTCGCCGCAGCCACCGCCGCCTCGGCCACGCCGTCCACCGACTTCTGGTCGCCGGCCACCACCTACGTCCAGCCCTACCTGGTGCCGCACTTGACCTACGACACCTACTTCGGCGAGACCGGGGCCTACCCGATCGACACCGGCATCACCATCGGCGTGCTCCCCTGGGAGAAGCTCCAGGGCGAGGTCGGCTTCGACCTGCTCTACCCGGGCAAGACCAAGAACGGGTTGCTGCTCAACGCCAAGGTCGGGATCCCCGAGGGGGCCTTCGGCGAGATGGCGCCCGGGTTCTCCCTCGGCGTCCAGAACATCGGCTTCGCGAAGGACATCAACAACCTGTTCCTGATCCACGCCTCGGTGGGCAAGACCCTTCCGGTGATCGGCAACCTGACCCTGGGCGGCTTCTACGGCGTCAACGACAAGCTCATGCTCACCTCGACCGGCGCCAAGGCGCAGGCCGGCGCGATGCTCGCCTGGTACAGCCCGGACATCAACGTCAAGGTGGCCGGCCTCGACAAGATCGCCTTCATGGCCGACGTCATGACCGGGAAGACCGCCTTCGGCGCCGTCGGTGCCGGCGTCGGCTTCTACTTCACGCCGGCCATCGACATCCTCACCGGCCCGGTATTCTTCCTCGACAAGGAGACGCAGCCGGGCGGCTCCAGCATGCTCTGGACCGTCCAGCTCGACGTCGACTTCGACCTGAGGGCACCGGCGCCGGCGCCGGCCAGGTGATCTCCACCTGAGCGCGGGGGTGCTTGGCGGGGTGTCCCGGCATGGGTGCCGGGGCGCCCCGCGGTATCTTTCTCCGGGGGCCGCTCAGCTGGCCAGCATGGCCAGCACCGCGTCGATGATGAAGCGCTCCAGCCGCTCCAGGTCGGCAGCGGGGAGCGAGACGAAGGCCGCGGCGATGCGGGCCGACCCGTCCTGCAGCTTCACGTCGGTGACGCGGGCGCGGCAGGCCATCGGCCCGGCCCCGGGCAGGCGCAGGGACACCCCCATCGACTCGCCCACTCCCAGCGGCATCGCCAGCACCGTCGAGAAGCCGCCCGCAGAGAGGTCGAGGGTCACGGAGCGCTGGTGCTTGCCTCCGATCTCGAGGTCGAGCTGCAGCGCCTTGGCGACCCGCAGCTGGTGGCGAGCCTTCTCCCCCGGCTTGAGGCTGAGCCGCTGGGCCCCCAGCATGGCCCGGGCCAGTTCGTCCCGCGACGCCTGGTAGGTCGGCTCCTCGCCGGCGTTGAGCTCGCCGCGCCGCGCCCGCTCGTGCAGGGCGCGGAAGTGATGCATCCAGTCGGCGAAGGCGCTCACGTCAACCTCGAGACATCCAGCAGCGCCCGAGGCCTAGAGGGCCTTCTTGAGTTCGGGCGCCGGCTTGAAGTTGACGGTGCGGGTCGGGGCGATCTGGATCTCGGCGCCGGTGCGGGGGTTGCGACCCACCCGGCCGGCACGCTTCTTCACGGCGAAGGTCCCGAACCCCGGCATGACGAACCGCTTGTCCTTGCGGATCCCCTTGGCCAGCTGTTCGAAGACCGCGTCGACCAGCTGGGCGACGTGGCGCTTGGAGAGATCGGCGTGGGCGCCCTGCACCTTCGCGACGAGGTCGGCCTTGGTCATGTGCTGGACGTCCTTGCTGGGGGGGTGTGGACGCTAGCGAGCCGCCCCGCCATCGTCAAGCCACGCCGCGGCGTCTTCCGCTTGACGCTCCGTTCTATAGCTTGATTCCGAGCATGCCCCGTGCCTCGGCCGGAGTGGCCGGACGCCGGCCGGCCTTGCCAGCCAGCGCGACCGCCGCCCTGACCAGCTGGTCGTTCCCGGTGGCGAGCACGCCCTTGCTGATGAAGAGGTTGTCCTCCAGCCCGACGCGGACGTGCCCCCCGAGCCGGAGCGCCACCTCGGCCAGCGGCAGCTCGAAGCGGCCGATGCCGGCCACCGACCAGTGGACCGCCTCGGGGAGCCCCTCCACGAGGAAGCGGAGGTTCCGCTCGCTGCCGGTCATGCCGCCGGGGACGCCGAGCACGAACTGCACGTGGTAGGGCTGGGCCAGGTGGCCCTCCTTGAGGAGCCAGGCCAGGGTGTCGAGCATGCCGGCGTCGTAGACCTCGCACTCCGGGACCAGGCCGCGCTGCCGGAGCCGGGTCGCCACCTTGACCAGGTCGGGGCGGGAGTTGACGAAGACCTCGTCGCCGAAGTTCATGGTCCCCATGTTGAGCGTCCCCATCTCGGCGCCCGGGACCAGCGAGCCGAGCCGCTCCTCGATGCCCATGCCGACCGCGCCACCGGTGGAGCACTGCAGCACCAGCTGGCTGCCGGCGGCGCGGATGCGCTGGACGATCTCGGCGAAGTGGGCCGCCTCCTGCGAGGCGCGGCCATCGGGCCAGCGGGCGTGGAGGTGGACCACCGCCGCCCCGGCCTCGCCAGCCGACAGCGCCGCCGCCGCGATCTCGGCCGGCGTGTAGGGCACGGCCGGGTTCTGCTCGCGCCGCACCTCGGCCCCCACCACCGCCGCGGCGATGATGACCGGCTCACCCATGATCGGCACCCCCCTTCGGCCTCAGTCGCTGCTTCTCCTTCGGCGTCACGCAGGTCCCGCTGGCCCGGCAGACCAGCACCGGCTCGGCCAGCACCTCGGCGGCGCTGTCGCCGAGGTCGGGGCGCGGCGAGATCACCTTCCAGGCCTCGAACCGCATGGCCCGCGAGCTGGCGCCGGTCGTGACGATCTCGCCCGAGGCCTCGAGGTAGTCGCCGGCGTGGACCGGGGCCAGGAACTCCACCGCGTCGTAGGCGCGGAACAGCCCCTCGTCGCCGTCGGCGCGGATCAGCAGCTCGGTGGCCACGTCGCCGAAGAGCGCCAGCATCCTGGCGCCGTCGACGAGGCCACCTCCGTAGTGGGCGTCGGCCTGGGACATCCTCAACCGGATCGTCACCTTCATCCGTGCAGCTCCTTTCCCATCCGCCGCAGCACCTCGCCCACGATGTAGTTGGCCACCGTGGAGGGCCTGGTGCCGGGCCCGAAGCCTGCGTCGTAGCCGAGCTCGAGCGCCAGCTTGTGGTCGATGCGCGGCCCACCCAGCAGCAGCAGCACCTGCTGGCGCCGCCCCAGCCGCTCCAGCTCGTCCACCAGCCGGCGGGCGTTGTCGCGGTGCACGTCACGCTGCGTGACCACCTGCGAGACCAGCACGGCGTCGGCGCTGCGCTCCACCGCCAGCCGGGCCAGCTCGACGTTCTCCACCTGGGCCCCGAGGTTGATGGCCTCGAAGCAGGGGTAGCGCTCCAGGCCGTAGTCGCCGGCGAAGCCCTTCATGTTCATGATGGCGTCGATGCCGACGGCGTGGGCGTCGGAGCCGGTGCAGGCCCCCAGCACCACCACCCGGCGGCCGACCTCGCGCAGCGAGAACTCGTTGAGCTCGTCGAACCCCTTCTTGCGGGTCACCACCTCGGCCACCTGCAGGCTGGCGAGGTCGATGGCCACGTCGGTGCGGCCGTAGACCACGAAGAAGCTGTAGCGCTCGGCAGCGGCCTCCATCGAGGCCACCAGCACCTGCGTCAGCCCCAGCTTGCGCGCCACCTCGGCGGCCGCCTCGCGGGCCCGCTCGCTGGGGGGGATGGGGAGCACGAAGGAGAGCTGCACCACGCCGTCGTCCTGCCGGTCACCGTACGGGCGGACCAGCGGGCCGGGCTCCAGGGGCCGGGCCGTCACGTGCCGCCCCCGGGCCGCGTGGTCTCCACCACCGAGCGCCAGTCGTCGAGGAGCCGCTGGCTGACCGGCGACCGCCCCGTGAAGGTGAGCCAGTGCTGCAGCGTGCCGACGCAGGTCACCCAGGCCCAGCCGTGGACGCTCCCCTGGTCGGCCTCCTGGGTGAACGCCTTCAACCCGCCCAGCGTGCTCGGGTGCCGCTGCACCCGCGCCAGCCCGGCGTCGCGCGACTGCAGGGCCGCCTCCCCGTCTGCGAGGCAGCTGGCGGCGTCGCCGCCGTGCTTCCCGGCCTCCCAGGCCTCCAGCCGTGCCGTCCCGCCCACCGGCACCAGCGCCACCCGGCGCGTGTCACCGCCGGCCTCCCAGCTGGCCGGCGCCTCGAAGGCGAGGGCACCGACGCGGTAGACCCTCCAGCCGTCCCGGGCGGCCGGCTGCGAGCCGGGGGACCCGCGCAGCCCGCTCGGGCCGACGCAGCCGGAGAGCAGCAGCACCGCCAGCAGCGCGGCCCGACCAGGCGCGGTCATGTGGCCTCCAACTCGTCGAGCAGGGGGTTGAAGTACCCGGGCGCTCGGGCCACCACCCCGTCGAGCCCCTTGCCGCCGGCCTCGGTGCGCGCCACGTCACCGAAGCGGGCCTTGCCGATGGCTGCGAAGAGGCCGTCGGCCGCCACCTCCTCCAGCAGCAGGCGGGCGGCGTGCAGCGTGGCAGCGGCGCGGGACTCCACCATCCCGCCCGGCTTGAGCTGCAGCTCGTCCCCCATCGACCGCCAGGCCCGGTAGACGTAGTCGGCCCCCTTGAGCGCCTGGTAGCGGTCGGCCAGCGAGGGGTTGTGCATGGCCTCGGTCATCATCCCCAGCAGCTGGATCCCCTGCCCGGTCACCCAGCCGACCACGTCGGCCATCAGGTCGTAGCCGTGGCTGAAGAAGATGTCCCCCTGCTTGTGCTTGGTGGGCGGCATGTACTTGAGCGGCGCCTCCGGGAAGAGGGTCCGCACCAGCAGCGCCTGCGCCAGCTCGCGGGCGATGGTGTCCTCGCGAGCCGGGTCGATCTCGAAGCTGTGGCCAAGGCCGAGCAGCCGGTCGGGCAGGCCGGCGCGGTGGGCGAAGGACTCGTTGATGAACTGCGAGGCGATGACGGTGTGGGCCGCCTCGTCGGCGTCGGCGGTGGTGATGTAGTTGTCCTCGCCGGTGTTGATGGTGATGTCGGCCAGGGCGCAGATGCGGCGGGAGAAGTGCTGGTCGCAGAGGGTCCGCTTCATGTTGATGTCGCGGAAGAGGATGCCGTACATGGCGTCGTTGAGCAGCATGTCGAGCCGCTCCCAGGCCGCCGCGAAGGCGATCTCCGGCATGCAGAGCCCGGAGCTGTAGTTGGTCAGGTGCAGGTAGCGCTCGAGCCGCCGCGACTCGTCGTCGAGCGCCTCGCGCATGATGCGGAAGTTCTCCTGGGTGGCGTAGGTGCCGCCGAAGCCCTCGGTGGTGGCGCCGTGCGGAACGTAGTCGAGCAGCGACTGGGCGGTGGAGCGGATCACGGCGATGATGTCGGCGCCTCCCTGGGCCGCCGCCCGGGCCTGCTCCACGTCGTCCCAGATGTTGCCGGTAGCGACGATCAGGTACTTGTGCGGCCGCGGGCCGGTCCCCAGCTCCGCCTTGAGCGCGTTGCGCTGCGCCACCCGCGACCGCAGCTCGGCCACCGCGGCGCGGGTCTCGCGGGTCACGGCCTCGCGCAGCGCCGCCTCCTCGGCCGGCGGCAGCGGCGCCGGCTGCTCCGGCAGGCTGGCGATGGCCTCTACGATGGCCCCCGGATCGCGGGCCCCCTGCCGCATGACGTACCCGAGCCACCAGGCGGCACCCTTCCCCAGCAGCCGCCGCCGGTGGAGCTCGTCGGCCACCAGGTTGACCTGGGGGATGCCGCGCGGCCCGGCGCCGTGGAGCCCGAGCAGGCGCAGCACCGTCCGCTCGATGGCCACCGTGGTGTGCTGCGCCACGAAGCCGAGGACCGGCGCGGTCACCTGCGCGGCCAGCTCGCGGCAGCGGTCCACTTCTCCGGGCTCGAGGTGGAGGTCCGGGACGTGTCGGCCATCGGCGAGGAGCATGCCGCGAGGTGTAGGCCGCGAGCGGGCTGGCGGCAAGGGATAAACCCCTCCCCTCCACGCCCACCCTGCGACGTCAGGAACTGCGCCTCGCCCACCAGTCCCGGGCCGGGCCGGCCAGGCCAGCGGCCGAGTTGAGCCCGGGCTCGTCGAGCGCCAGGTCGAGCAGCGCCCGCAGCCCCTCTCCCACGTGGGGCCCGGGTGGGCAGCCGAGCAGCGCCATCAGGGCCCGGCCGTCGAGCGCCAGCGCCCCGGACTCGAGCGGCGCACCCGACGCGAGCGCCGCCTCGACGCGGGTCCGCAGCCGCCTGGCGGCGCCCCGCGCGGCGATCCTGCGGGCCGGCGGCAGGGCCGCCACCTCGGCGTCGCGCAGCGCCAGCAGCGCCGGCGCCCGGGCAGGGCCGACGCCGGCCAGCCAGCGCCGGACCACCGCCGGCGAGACCGGGTCCTCGAGGAGGTCCTGGCGCAGGCAGGCGTGCCGCGCCACCAGCGCCGCCACCTCGGAGGCCACCCGCCCCGGGAAGCGGAGGCCGGTGAGCAGCCCTTCGACCTCAGGGACCGGCGCGCCGTGGAAGAGCGCCGTGAGCCTCAGCCGCAGGTCGGGCGGATCGCCTCCCAGCCCCCCGGCCACGGCGCCGAGGTGGCCCAGCCGGGCGGGCGGGAGGGCCGCCAGCGGCGGCGCCAGCACCTCCAGCAGGCCGGTGCTGGCCAGCAGGTCGAAGGCCCGGGCCACGTGCGGCGAGACCGCCAGCCGTCCCAGCTCCTCGGCCATCCGCTCACGCGACACCAGCCGGACCACCGGGAGGGCGCCGCGGATCGCCTGGCGGGTGGCGTCATCGAGCCGGAAGCCGAGCTGCCCGGCGAAGCGGACGGCGCGCAGCGGCCGCAGGCCGTCCTCTGCGAAGCGATCCCTGGCGGTCCCCACCGCGCGGATCAGCCGGGCCGCGAGGTCCCGCTGTCCGCCGTAGGGGTCGGCCAGCTCCAGCGCCAGGGGGTCGAAGGCCATGGCGTTGATGGTGAAGTCGCGCCGCGCCAGGTCGGCGTCGAGGTCGGTGTGGAAGGTGACCGACTCCGGCCGCCGGCCGTCGCTGTAGGCCCCCTCCCCGCGGAAGGTGGTCACCTCGATCTTGAGCTTGTCGGGGGTGAGGATGGTGACGGTGCCGTGCTCGAGGCCGGTCGGGATGACCCGCGGGAAGAGCGCCATGACCTGAGTGGGCTCGGCCGGCGTCGCCAGGTCGAAGTCGAGGCCATGCCGTGGGCGGTGGAGCAGGAGATCGCGAACCGCGCCGCCTACCACCCAGGAGCGGTGTCCGGCGGCCGCCAGGCTGGTCAGCACCCCGACCACGGCGGGCGGGAAGACGGCGCGACGGAGCTGAGCGGGGAGTGACACCGGGGGAGCGTACCGCGCCCCCCGGCCTCCCGACAGGGACAACCGAGGCGGCGCCGGGGGCTGGACGCCGGTGGGGCTGGCGGAGCCCGCACCCTCAGTCCCTCCCACCCGCGGCTCGATCGGGTACCATGGGGAGATGCCCGTCGATGGCCTGGTGACCTCCCAGCTCGCCGCGCGCGACCTGAGGGGCGCGGCGGAGACGGTGATGCGCGAGTACGGCCCGGGCATCCGGGGACTGCTGCTCAGCATCTTCCGCCGCAACCCCGATCTCGCCGACGAGGCCTTCTCGCTCTTCGCCGAGAGCCTCTGGCGCTACCTCGGCGACTTCCGGGGCGAGTCCTCGGTGCGGACCTGGGTCTACTGCATGGCGCGGAACGCGGCCGTCTCGGTGACACGGGATGGCTGGCAGAAGCTGGGTCGGCGCCTGACCACCCAGGACGCCGACCGGCTGGCCGAGGAGGTGCGGACCCGCTCCGCGGTCCGGCTGGAGCGGCGCTCGTCGGCCTTGAGCCGGCTGCGCGACAGCCTCGACCTCGACGAGCAGACTCTGCTGACCTTGCGGCTCGACGAGCGGCTCCCCTGGGAGGAGATCGCCCAGATCATGTCCTCCGGCAGCGACCCGGTCGACACCGCCATCGTCCGCAAGCGCTTCGAGCGGCTCAAGGACCGGCTCGGCGAGCTGGCCCGGGCGCAGGGGCTGATCGGGTGAACAAGACGCTGGAGTCGAGGGACCCCGGCTCGCTCTCGCGCCTGCTCGAGGAGCTGGCCGAGGTGCCCCGCGTCGACCTACCCACCTCTTACGCCACCGGACTCCGCCCCGGCACGGAGGTCGGCCGCTTCATCATCGAGCGCGAGATCGGCCGCGGCGGCTTCGGCGTGGTCTACGCCGCGCTCGATCCCGAGCTGGGGCGCTCGGTGGCCCTGAAGCTGCTCAAGCCGGGGAGTTCCCCGGCGCGGAAGGGGGGCGAATGGCTGCGCCGCGAGGCCGAGGCGGTGGCGCGGCTCGGGCACGCCAACATCGTCACGCTTCACGACTTCGGCAAGGGGCCGGGCGGCGCCTACCTGGTCTTCGAGCTGCTGCGCGGCGAGACCCTCTCGGCGAGGCTGGCCCGCGAGCCGCTTCCGGTCCGCCAGCTGGTCCAGATCGCACTCTCGGTGGCCCGGGCGCTGGCCCACGCCCACGCCGAGAGCGTCCTCCACCGCGACCTCAAGCCGGCCAACATCTTCCTCTGCGCCGAAGGCGCCGTGAAGGTGCTCGACTTCGGCATCGCCCACCTCTTCGAGAAGGACGGCCCCTCGACCGGTGGCACCCCGGCCTACATGGCCCCCGAGCAGTGGTGGGAGGAGACCGGGGACGCCAGGAGCGACCTCTTCGCGCTCGGGGTCCTGCTCCACGAGATGCTGACCGGCTCGCTCCCCTTCGGCAAGAGCGGCGTCGGCAAGGCCGCGCCCAGGCTGCCGGCCGCCGTGCCTCGCGACCGGGCGCCGGCCCGGCTCCGCAACCTCGCCGCCGCGCTGACCCAGCTCGACCCCTCGGCGCGCCCGGCCTCGGCGCACCTGGTCGTCAAGGAGCTGGAGGAGATCGAGGCGGAGCTGCGCGAGCGCCGGCGCCCCTGGCTGCTGGCCGGACTGGCCGGGGCGGCGGTGCTGCTGGCCCTGGCCGGCGGCTGGGCGCTGCTGCAGCGCGAGGCGCCATCCAGCGAGCGGATCACCGCGGCCATCGCCGACGCAGAGAACGCCACCGGCGATCCCGACCTCGACCGGCTCGCCGAGCTGGTGACTGTGGCGCTGGGCGAGTCGCGCCGCATCCAGGTGCTCTCGCGCGAGCGGCTGCTGGCGGCGGGGCGCGCCACCGGCGGCGGCCCACGCACCGACGGCCGGGCCGACGCCCGGGCCGGCCGGCTGCTGGCGGCGCTGGCCGGCGCCAACGTGCTGCTGGTCCCGGTGGCCCGGCGCGACGGCGACGGCTTCCTGCTCCAGCTGCGCGGCGAGCCACCCGACGGCGGCTCCCCGCTCTTCACCGCCTCGGCCCGGGCCGAGGGGAAGGCGGAGATTCCGGTCGCGCTCGACCAGCTGGTCACCACGGCGCGGCGGGAGCTGCGGGAGCGGACCGACGACCTGAAGGGCAGCCCCTCCCAGCTGGCCTCCATGACCACCTCCAGCCTGCCGGCCTTCCGCGAGTACGTGGAGGGGGTCGACTGCATCAGCCGCCCCTCCGAGGCGGCCGGCCACAACGGCCCGGCCCGCTGCGGCGCCTACTTCGAGCGGGCCCTGGGCCACGATCCCTCCTTCGGGCTGGCCCACTACCAGCTCGCCTACCTGCTGGCAGGGAGCGGCCCGGCCCAGCCGGAGCTGCGCGCCCACATGGACGGGGCGCTGCGCTCCCTGCAGCGGCTCTCCCGCCGCGACGCCGCCATCATCCTGGCTTGGAAGGCCCACCTCGAAGGCAAGGACGACGAGGCGCTGGCCGGCTACGGACGGATCCTGGCCGACCACCCCGACGACCGCCACGTCCTCTTCCTCTCCGGCGACCTGCTCTTCCACCGGGGCGACTGGGCCGGGGCCGCCCCCTACTTCAAGCTGCTGCGCCAGCTCGACCCGGAGGCCGAGTGGCCGCTCGACCACCTGGCCCGCTGCCTCGCCGTCACCGGGCGCACCGCGGAGCTGCGCGAGCTGGCGAGCGGCCTCTCCGCCCCGGGGGCCACGCCGGCGGGGCGGCGGCTCGGGATCAAGGCGCTGGTCTGGCTCGGCGAGCCGGCCGAGGCGGTGGCGCTTGCCAGGCAGATCGTCGCGGGCGGGGCCACGCCGTCGGCGCGCCACGACCTGGTGGCCGCCCTGGTGGCCGCCGGCGACCTCGATGAGGCCGAGCAGCTCACCCGCTCGCTCATCGCCGCCAGCCCGGACGATCCCTCCGAGAAGCTCCGGTTGCTCTCAAACCTCTCGACCCAGGGGCGCTTCGCCGAAGCCTGGCTCGTTCTGAGGAGCCTGCCGCGCACGGCGGAGGGGCTGGCGGCTGGCGATCTGGCCTCGCTCCGCGCCCAGCTTGCTGCCGGGGCCGGCGACCTGGCTACGCTGCACGACGCGGCGACCGAGGCGGTCACGCTCCAGCCCGACACGGCCGGCGTGCCGCTGGTGCTGCTGGCCCTGTTCGGCGACCCGGCCCTGGCCCTCTCCTTGGCCGCCGGCCTCGACCAGGCCTCGCTGCCGGCCCGCGAGGTGGCGGCCGTCGCAGCCTGGCGGCGCGGCGAGCGGCCGGCGGCGGCGGCCGCCGTGGCCCTGCTGGAGCAGCGCGACCCCTGGCCGAACGAGGCCCCTTCGCCGGCCTACCTGCTGGCCGAGTTCTCGATGCAGGGCGGCGAGCCGACCGAGGTGCTGGCGGCGTTGGAGCGGTACCGGCGGATCTGGCCGGGCGGCGGCTGGCGCGGCTGGGGTTGGTCGCGTTCGCTGCTGCTGGCCGCACGGGCCGAGGAACGGCTCGGGCGGCTCGACGAGGCGCGGGCGACCACCGACCGGCTGCTCCGGGTGCTGCGCCGGGCCGACCCGGCGCTCCCGCTCCTCGCCGAGGCCCGCGCCCTGCGTGGCCGGCTCGGGCCGCAGGCCGCACGGCCCCTCCCCCGTTAGTCCCCCGCGCGCCGACGTGGCGCAGCGCGGCACGGCACGGCACCGCGTCGAAATCTTTTTTGCCCGCCGAAGTCACATCCGGGGTCGTCATTCGTCTGCCTCGGCGCCGGGGGTACGGACCCCCGGGCCGGTTCACCCCCACCCTCCGAGAAAGAAACGAGAGACCACCATGGCAAACCGCGGCTCCTACTGGGTTGACGACGTCTACGGCTGGAGCATCCTGACCGCCCCCTCCAGCATCTACCCGGCCAACCAGGCCACCACCCCGGTGGCGGCGAGCACCTCCCGGCGGGAGGAGAGCGACACCCTGCTCCCCTGGGGCTGCGACCAGGCCGACCAGCTACCGCAGGACCAGGCGTGATCCTGGTCGTCAGCCACGGCGACGACGCCCACGCACCGCCGGTGATGGAGGCGGTGGCGAGGCTGGGCGGTCGCTGTGCGCTGATCGATCTGGCCGCCGTGCCTCGCCAGGTCCAGGCCAGCTTCTCGGCCGGCCGGGCCAGCAACGGC
>JANYBC010000139.1 GCA_025360965.1 Anaeromyxobacter sp.
GGCCGTGCTTTCGGTTGTTGATTCCGATACTCAGGTCCTGTTTGCGGACGGTGCGGTATTTGGGTTGGCCACCGATGGGGCCAACGTTTACTGGACTGATGGTATCGGGGTTAACGCCGCTTCCGTAGGTTGCAGCGGTCAGGTGCTCTCGCTCTACGGGCGCGTTCAGAGTAACGAAAATACTTACGCTATGGCTCTCGCGCCGCGGAGTGTCGTATGGACCGACTCGGTTACAGGAGCCGTCAGGAGTGTGCCTCTCAATGGGGGCCCGGCGACCACGCTCGCTTCAAGCCTCGGCTCTTCTGGGCCTGTTGTTTTGGCGGTCGGGGGCATGAAAGCCTACTGGCCGAACCGTTGGGCTGGCATTCAGTCGGTTGCAGTCGACGGTGGGCCTGTGGCCACATTGGCCAGCGGCTACATCAACGCAGGAGGCCTCGCTGTAGATGACCTGAACGTATACTGGACCGACCTGCAGGACCTGACTGTGAAGCGAATGCCGTTAAGTGGCGGCGCCGTGGATATACTTGCTGGTGCTATGGAATACCCCGGCTGGATTGCAACTGACGGTCACTCCGTGTATTGGGCAGACGCTACGAATCACAGTTCGGACCGTCCGACCGGACTCATCATGAAAGTGAGTCGCGACGGCGGGACCCCAGTAATTCTTGCAAGCCAGCCTACACTCATTTTCGAGATCGCAATTGATCCTTCGTCGATCTACTGGACAGGTGGACTGCTGGCCACCAGCGCAATTCCAAGCGGATCCGTTTCCAGTGCTCCCCTAGACGCTAGTGCGCCCCCGTCGGTGATTGCTGCGGGCCTGGAAGGGGCCGGATACATCGCTCTCGATTCGAACTACGTCTACTGGCGTGACTCCAGAGGACTAGTGCGGCTCAAGAAATGAGGCAATCAGGTCGCGAGGGTTTTGGTGCTGGCCCTCCCCGCAGCCAAGGAAGAACACGGCACTATTCGCCGATAGACACGTACATGGATGGGTCCTATTCGTACGGGAGCATTGGGGGAAGGCAATGAGGCGAACAGCGGAATGCGCCTGCGGGCGTGCCCACAACTCGTTTGTCGCAGTGGGGAAGCTTCTCACGAAGGGAGCCTTGCTGGCTGCCCTGGTCGCATCCACCGCGACTTTGGGATGCCTCGGCCCCCACGTTGTCGTGTTGCCGACCGACCGCGGCGTTGTCGCTGACCCAAGGTCGCCAAGCTGTAAGTTGGAGTTCTTCAGAGCCAAGCCGGACCAACCCTTCGAGGAACTTGCTGCGCTCCACGCGTCGGGCGGTGACACATTCAAGAATGGGCCCGACGCATTTCTGGGAGCCTTGCGCGAGAAGGCTTGCGAACTCGGAGCCGACGCCGTCATCGTTACCCAAGAGTACTCGGGCCCAGGCAAGCAGATGAACGCGGTGGCGATCAGGTTTCGCGCTCCAAGTGGAATGGGCCAGTGATTGACTAGACCATGCTTGGGGCTGGTATTCGAATCGAGTTCGACACTCGGACATGGCTGATCTCGCCGCGCGCTACCGCCCGGTAGACCGTCGCCATGCTCACGCCGAGCAGCCGGGCGTACTCGCGTACGCCCAAGTAGCGCGCCTCCCCGACCTCGGGCCCGCGCTGTACCACCGGTGTACCAAGCGGAGAGGAAAAGCCGGCGAAACCGGGCAAACGGGTACCATCCGGCAGGACGCCAACCTGTGAAGTTGCAAGAGGTTGCGAGCTGCTGCTGGGTTCTGCTGGCCCCACGGAACCGACTCCGGAGCTGAAGGCCACTGGTTCGACTCCAGTACCGCGCACCAATCTCCGCCACTGGAAAGCCCCGGCCACCCCGGGGCTTTCTCATGTCGGCACAACCACCGCCTCCGCTGAACGCGCCGACGAGGCGCCCCGGTCGCCGGCGGTTTCGAGCTAGAATCCCCGCTCGCCACGAGGAGGCCAGATGCCCGTCAGCAAGAAGCGGAAGAAGGATGGAAAGCCGGTGCACCGGAACGAGCCGGTCGTGCAGGGCCCGGAGCACGCCATCCACATGGAGGCCAAGCCGGCCGCGGACCCGCTGCCGCGCGGCGGCAAGCCGAGCAACCCGTTCGTCGCCAAGCGCACCGCCCGCAGCGCCCAGCGCGGCCGGTAGGCGCCCGGGGTGGTGGCGCGGGCGCGCGGCTGGCGCGTCTACATCCTGCAGTGCGGCGACGGCACCCTCTACACCGGGGCGACCAACGATCTCGCACGCCGGGTGGAGGCCCACGCCGCTGGACGAGGGGCACGCTACACGCGCTCCCGCCTCCCGGTGGAACTGGCCTGGAGCGCTCCGGCGCGCGGCCGGACCGGCGCCCTGCGCCGGGAGGCGGCCATCAAGCGGCTCAGCCGGACCGAGAAGCTCGACCTCCTGGCCGGGCCACCCGGCCGCGGACGCCCCGCTGAACCGGCGCTGCGCATTGACACCCACCCGGCGCGAACCGGTACCATGCGGAGACGCCCAACTGGTTCCCTGGGGGAGGGAGCGCCCACCCGGGCGCTCGCATGACCTGATGCGCTGTTCAGCACGCCTGCTCGTCGCCGCCGCCGCGGCGCTCACCGCGTTCGCCTGCGTCCGGTCCCCGGTCTCGGGCTCGGCGCCGTCCGATGCAGTGGTCTCGATCGGCCTGATCACCGCGGGCGGCCTGGTCCCCCAGACCTCCCTCCCGGTCACGCTCAGGTTCTCGGGGCTCCGGGCCGGCCCGAACGAGGTGCTGGCCCACCGCTTCGCCCTGCCCCCCACCCTCGACGGCAGCGCCGCCGAGTGGGTCGGCTGGCCGGCCACCGAGGTGGCGCTCCGGCCGGCCGGGCAGGCGGTCGGGCTCACCGCCTCCGGCTGGTACTGCCGCTGGCGCACCCACCACAACCTGCTCATCGATCCGGTCACCGGCGGCCCCTCCTGCCCCACGCCGTGCGCCCCCGACGCGCCCCCGACCAGCGCCGCCGAGGGCTCGGCCGGCTGCTCGGTACCGCTCCCGCCCTGGGATCAGGGGGTGGCGCAGGTCTCGGTCCGCGCCGGCTACGACGACGACCAGTTCTACCTGCTGCTCCAGTGGAGCGCGCCGAGCCGCCACGACGTCCACCTGCCCTGGAGCTGGGACGCCACGGGCGCGCGATGGCGCCTCGATCAGTCACTGATGGAGGACGCCGCCTACCTCTCCTTCGCCATCGGCGAGACCGCCCCGAGCCACGCCACGCTCGGCTGCGCCACGGCCTGCCACGTGGCGGCCGCGCCCTCGCTGGTCCTGGCGCCGCAACCGACCCCGTCGCCCTGGCCGCCCTCCAGCTACCTCGCGCACTTCAGCTGCCGCACCGGCAGCGCCGGCGAGCGGCTCGACACCTGGACCTGGCGCGCCGCCTCGACCGCCCCCTACGGCCTCGCCGACGACGGCCGCATCGAGGCCGACGGTCCAGCCGGCGACCGCTGCTTCTCGGCAGACGGCCAGTCGTGCTCCCGTGCCTGCACGGAGAAGGACGCCCAGGGCCACCTGGTCTACCCCTGCAGCCGCGGCACCTCGGTGGTCAACCGGGTGGGTGCCGGGCCCTATGCCAAGGCGGCCGGCAGCGGAGGCGGCGACTACTCGCTCAACCCTCCCTATCTCTACAAGCAGCCCTTCGACCCCGAACCGGGCTGGGACCCGCGCTACCTCGCCTGGCCGGCGCCGTCGCCTGCCGGCACGCCACCGGTCCCGCTCGCCCCACCGCCCGGCGCCGGTCCCTTCACCCTCCCCGGCTTCCTGCTCCACCGTCCCAGCCCGCACCGGGACGACGTCCGCGCCCGCGCCGCCTGGGCTGACGGGACCTGGACGCTGGAGCTGGCGCGCCGTCGCGTCACCGGCGATCCGGATGACTTCCAGCTCCTCCAGAGGAAAGGTGGCAGCGCGGGTGGTGGAGGTGCGAGCGCCACCTACTCGTCCATCAGCGCCAGCATCTTCGTGCCGCGCTGCGCCACGGCGGCCTGCCACGGGGGCGGACCGCCTCCCCCGAGCGGTGTCCCGGTCTCGCTGGACAGGGCGGTCGGATGGTCGCAGCTGGTCTCGGCTTCCTCGGTCCAGGCCCCGCTCAAGCTGGTGGAGCCGGGAAAGCCAGAGAGGAGCTACCTCGTCAACAAACTCCGCGCCACGGCCACTTCCGTGGGAGGATTGGGGGACCGGATGCCACCCAGTTATGCAGGAGATGCCCTCACCGAGGATGAGATCCAGGCCATCGAAGCCTGGATCTCGAGCGGAGCGCCGAATGACTGACGGCTGCGCCCGGCGCCTGGCGTCATGGACGGTGGCGGCGGCGGTCGCCCTGGCGGCAACGCCCGCGGGCGCGGCGCCCAGCCTGCAGTTCTCCGGCTCGGCCTACGTCGACAGCTGGGTCATCCCCTCGCACCAGCCGAACGCAGACCAGGTGAAGGCTCCGCAAGGGATCACCATCGACGCCTCGATGCGCTTCGGCGTCGACATCCACGACACCCTCTCCTTCTCCGCCAAGGCCTGCATCAGCTGCCACGGCATCGAGATGGACCACGCCGTGCTCGACTGGCAGCCCAAGCCCTGGTTCAACGCCCAGTTCGGCCGGCTCAACGTCCCGTTCGGCGAGTACGCCAACCGCCTCGACCAGTCGGGCCACAAGACCACCTCGGCGCCGCTCATCTACGACATGGGGCGCATGGCCTACGCCGACCGGACCTCCTTCAACGCCGGGGTGCTGATGCTCCCCTACGTCGACACCGGCATCATGTTCTACGGGCAGACCTGGCTAGGGAGCGTGCTGCAGGTCTGGTACGCCGGGTACGCGGTCTCCGGCCTCAAGGGGACCAACGACCTCGAGTGGATGTCGATGCGCACAACGCCCTATGTCGACAACAACAAGATCCCCTCCTACGGAGGCCGGATCACCATCACCTACTCGAGCAACCCCGGCGCCGTCATCGGCGACATCAGCCTGGGTGGCAGCTACACCGGCGGCCGCTACGACCGTGACGCCAGGCTCCAGTACGACGTCGCCGGCGCCGACCTCTCCATCCAGCTCTGGAAGGCGACCCTGCGCGGCGAGTACGCCATCCGCCGCACCGCCCTCGACATGAACGCCAGCGGCTACGGCTGGACCCTGGTCGACCACCACTTCGACAAGCGGGGGTTCTACGCCGAGCTCGAGCACCCGCTGGGCCGGTACCTGACCATGGTCTACCGGTACGACAAGCTGGAGCGCCTCGGGGTGCCGCTCCCCGGCTCCTCGCCCCGGATGACCCCGAACAGCGCCCTGGAGCGGGCCACGGCGGGTATGGTCATCACTCCGTCCTCGGGGATCTACCTGAAACTGTCGTATGAGTACTGGAAACCGAATGGCTTCGTGGCGTTCCAGTCAGGGCACGCCGGCTTCGGGGGGGCCTTCTGATGATCCGTTCACTGGGGGTGGTGCTGGCCGCTGCACTGGCCATGGGCGCCAAGGACCCGTCCAAGGCGGAGTGGGATCCGCGTGACGACGGACCGGACAAGATCGATGTCTCGTCCTGGCCGCCGGCCATGCAGAAGCGCTATCCCATCTTCTCGGCCAAGTGCTCCAAGTGCCATCCGGTGGCGCGGCCCGTCAACTCCCGCTTCGACGCCACCGAGTGGAAGCGCTACATGAAGAAGATGATCCGGCGCCCCAACTCCGGCATCAATGAGGAGCAGGCCGCCGACATCTACGAGTTCCTCAAGTACTTCTCTGCCAAGCAGGGCGCCAAGTAGTGTTCCAGCGGATCTCCAACTCGCTGCGGCTGCGCCTGCTGGCGGCGACCGTGGCGCTGGTGGCCGGGGCGCTGGTGGTGGCCGCCTTCGGCTTCGATCGCGTGGCGCGCGGGGTCGTCGAGGCCGCGGTCAAGGACCACCTCCAGGCCCGCTCCCGCGAGGTCCATGAGGCGGTGGTCCGCTTCCAGCGCGAGCGCGCCCTCACGGTCCGGAGCTGGTCCGAGGCCGAGGCGATGCAGCTCACGCTCGACTCGGGCGATCCCAAGTTCGTCGAGGACTTCTTGCGCCGGCTCATCCAGGACCAGGGTGGCTCCATCGCCGCGGTGGCGCTGACCGGCCCGGCCGGGACGCTGCTGGCCGGCGTCCGCTCGGGGGGTGCGGGCGAGCGGCGCGGCGTCGCCCTTGCCTCGCAGCACGGCCGGCAGCTCGACCTGCGGGTGGTGCAGCGGGCCCTGGCCGACGACCCGACCACCGTCGAGCTCGGGGTGCTCTCGCAGCTCGACCAGGAGGGCGGCGCCGAGCCGGTCATCCTGGTGGCCTCCCCGGTGCGCGACTTCACCGGCGACATCGTCGGCACCGTGGTGGCGGCCATCTCCACCAACGCCATGCGCCGCCTCCTCGACGAGATCGGCGGCAGCGACGGCGACCTGGTCCCGGTGGTCTACGACTCCGCCCGCACCCTGGTGCTGGTCCCGCCCGGCGTCGAGGCCAGCCAGGTCGCGGCGGTGGTGGCCATGACGGCCCCACCGGGCGCGATGGAGCGGACCTCCTCGGCCGGGGCGGCGGCGCTCCTCTCGGTCCGGACCGCCCCCTCCGAGGGCGCTCCGCGCTGGACCGCCGCCATGGTCGAGCCCGAGGCCTCGGCCTTCGGCGGGATCGCCTCGCTTCGCATCCTGCTCGGGCTCCTCTTCCTCGCGGTGATGGCCGGCGCCGTCGTGGTCGCCATCGGCGCGCTCCGCGCCGCGGCCCGGCCGCTCTCCGAGGTGACCAACTCGATGGCCAAGGTGGCCGGTGGCGACCTGTCGACCAGGATCCCCGGCAGCTACTCCGACGAGCTCGGGGCGCTGGTCGGCTCGTTCAACACCATGGTCGCCGAGGTGGCCCGCTCCCACGTCGAGCTGAAGCGGACCGAAGCGCTGCGCCAGGAAGTCCAGATCGCCCACCGCATCCAGACCGCCATCCTCCCCAACAGCCCGGCCGTCACGGGCTACGAGGTGGCGGCGCGGATGAAGCCGGCCGAGGACGTCGGCGGCGACCTCTACGACATCCTCTCCTTCCCGGACACCTTCTGGCTGCTGGTGGGCGACGTCTCCGGCCACGGCATCAACTCCGGCCTGGTGATGATGATGGCGCAGGCGGCCGCCTACGGCACCATCGCCGACGACCCCAACCGCGATCCCCGCGACGTGGTGGCGGCGGTCAACCGGGTGGTCCACGAGAACGTGCGCCAGCGCATGCAGCGCGACGACTACCTCACCCTGATGGCGGCCCGGCACATGGGCAACGGCCGCTTCGTGGCCGCCGGGGCCCACCAGCCCATCTTCATCGCCCGCTGCGGCGGCACCGTCGACGTCATCGAGCCGGCCGGCCCCTGGGTGGGCCTGACCGCCGATCTCTCCACGCAGATCGTGGCCTACGAGTTCCAGCTCGGCCCGGGCGACGTGGTCTGCTTCATCACCGACGGCGTGGTCGAGGCCCAGGACGCCGCCGGGACGCTCTTCGGAGAGGACCGGCTCACCGGGCTGCTGCGCGCCGAGCGCCCCGCCTCGGCGGCCGAGAACCTGACCCGCGTCTTCCAGGCCGTTGAAGCGCACGCCGCCACCCAGGCGGATGACATCACCGTGGTGGTCCTGAGACGGAAGACCGACGATGACTGAGCCGAGCACGACGACCCGCCCCATCTACCTGATGCTGCGGATGAAGCCGCCCTGGGTCTTCGTCGACGAGATCCGTCGCTTCGTGGAGTCCTTCTGCGCCTGCGCCTGCCCCGGCGAGACCCGCGAGGCCCAGGTGGCCCTGGCGGTCCACGAGCTGATGCAGAACGCCATCCCGCACGCCGGCGGAGAGAACGTGGACCTGACCCTGCAGGTCGACCCCATCGCCGACCGCATCGAGATCGCGGTCTCCAACCCGGCCACCGAGGAGCAGTTCCTCGACTTCAAGAGGCGGCTCGACCGGATCAACACCGAGCCCGACCCGCTGCAGAGCTACCTGCGGGCCATGTCGGAGGCCCCCATGAACCAGCGGGGCGGCCTCGGCCTGGCGCGCGTCCGCTTCGAGGCCCAGCTCGAGCTCTCCATCACCCGCGAGGGGAACCGGATCACGGTCCTCGCCTGGGGTCGCCTGCGCGCGCCCCTGCTTCAGGTCCCAGGAGGCATCCATGTCTAGCCCGTCGCTGCCAGGCGCCCGCACGCCGATCATCCAGGTCTCGGAGGAGAAGTACTCCGCCTCCCTCCACGTGGAGCCGCTCGGCACCCGCGTCCATTTCCGCGGCACCATCAGCACCGTCAACCCGGCCGGCGTCCTCAACCCGTTCGTCGACCAGGTCCACGAGCACCTGCTCAAGGCCGGGGCCAAGGACGTGCGCGTCGACTTCACCGAGCTGGAGTTCTGCAACTCCTCCGGCTTCAAGAGCTTCATCTACTGGATCCAGAAGATCCAGGCGGCCGGGGACAAGCAGTACCGGCTGCGCTTCATCTCCAGCCCGGCGCGAAAGTGGCAGCGGACCAGCCTGCTGGCGCTCTCCTGCTACAGCCCCAACGCGGTCGAGATCGGCTGACAAGCCACCACCGCCGGCCCGAAACGAGCAGGGGGCCGCTCCTCTCGGAACGGACCCCTCTGTCGTGGCGGAGCGAGGGCCGCCGCCGCTAGATCATCCCCGGCTTGCCGGCCTGCCAGCGCTTCAGCTCGGTGGTGAGGATGTCGACGTGCTCCTTCTCCTCGGCCGCCAGCTCCCTGTAGAGCTGCTTCTCCGGTGAGCTCTCGGCCACCGCGGCGCCGCGCTCGCTGAAGAACCGAACCGCGCGCTCCTCGAATGCGATGGCGATGCGGAAGAGGTTGGCCGGGTCCTCGGGACGGTTGGGGATGCCGGCGTAGATGGCTGCCCGGTCGACCTTGAAGTCGCCGCCCGCAGGAACCTCCACGTGGTACCGGCGCGACAGCGTCGCCATGTGCTCCTTCTCCATCCCGGCGAAGCGGGCGAAGAGGTCACGCAGCAGCGGGTCGCTGGCCTCCTTGGAGGCGCGTCCGTAGAAGGCCATGCCGCCCAGCTCGATCTCGAAGGCGATGCGGACCGCCTCGAGCGCGGCGGCGTCGGCCGCCTGGGCCGCGTTGGCCACCGACAGCTTGCCGCCGCAGGCCGGGCACATCCCGTAGGGGAAGGCGAAGCCCTCGCTCACCTTGGCGCAGTCCTGGCACTTCCAGGTCAGCGTGGCGGTGGCGCAGCAGACATACTCCTCGTCGCCGTCGAGCGGCTGGCGGCACTTGGGGCAGACCTTGCAGATGCCGGTGGCGGCCGGGGTGGCGGCGGCGCCGGTGCCCGCGGCGCCGAGCTGGACCGGCGGCGTGAAGGTCTTCATGTCGTCCTCGGTGATGGGCCACTTCTGCTTCTTGCCCTTCAGGTAGGCCCCGATGGAGCGGGCCGCGCGTCGCCCGGCGCCCATGGCCAGGATCACGGTGGCGCCGCCGGTGACGATGTCGCCGCCGGCGAAGACGCCGGGCAGCGAGGTGCACTGGGTCTTGCCGTCGTCGGCCTCGATGTTCCCCCACTTGTTGAGGGTCAGCCCGGGGGTCGACTGGGTGATGATGGGGTTGGCCTTGGTCCCGAGCGCGTAGATGACGGTGTCGCACTCGAGGTCCTTGAACTTGCCGGTGGCGATCGGCTTGCGGCGGCCCTTCTCGTCGGGCTCGCCGAGGACCATCTCCTCGACCTTCATCCCCTTCACGTTGCCGTCGGGGTCGACGTAGATCTCGACCGGCGAGTGGAGGAAGAAGAACTCGATCCCCTCCTCCTTGGCGTGGCGGATCTCCTCGATGCGGGCCGGGGCCTCGGCCTCGGTGCGCCGGTAGACGCAGCGCACCGTCTCGGTGCCGAGCCGCTTGGCGACCCGCAGACAGTCCATGGCGGTGTTGCCGGCGCCGATGACCACCGCGCTCTTGCCGATCGAGACCGGCGTGTCCTTGAGCGGGAACTGGTCGCCGCCCATGAGGTTGACGCGGGTGAGGAACTCGTTGGCCGAGTAGACCTGCCCTGCGAACTCGCCGGGGATCCCGAGGAAGGCCGGGGCCCCCGCGCCGACGCCGAGGAAGACCGCGTCGTAGCCCTTGGCGCCGAGCAGCTGGGGCACCGTGAAGGTCTTTCCGATGACCTTGTTGGTCTCGATCTTCACGCCGAGATCGGTGAGACGCTTCACCTCGCGGTCGATGATGTCGCGGGGCAGGCGGAAGGAGGGGATGCCGTAGCGCAGCACCCCGCCGACCACGTGCAGGGCCTCGTAGACGGTGACGTCACAGCCGAACTTGACGAGGTCGGCCGCCACCGCCAGGCCGGCCAGGCCGGAGCCGCAGACCGCCACCCGCCCGAGCTTGTCGCCCGGGGCGAAGACCGGCGGGACCACCGGCCTGGGCCTGGCGTTGTCGCCGACGAAGCGCTCCAGCCGGCCGATGCCGACCGATTCGACCTTCTTGGCGATGATGCACTGGGCCTCGCACTGGGTCTCCTGCGGGCAGACGCGGCCGCAGACCGACGGGAAGATCGAGGCCTCGTTGATGACCTCGAGGGCGCCGTCGAAGTCGCGCACCACCAGGTGGCGGATGAAGCGCGGGATGTCGATGGCCACCGGGCAGCCGGCGATGCAGGTCGGCTTGGAGCACTGGATGCACCGCTCGGCCTCGAGGAGGGCGTCCTGGATCGAGTAGCCCAGGTTGACCTCCTTGAAGTTGCGGGAGCGCTCCACGGGGTCGCGCTCGGGCATCTTGGCCTGGTGGGGCGTCAGCTCCTTGATCTTCCGGTAGTTGCGCTTCTGCTCCTCGAAGAGCTGCTTCTCGAGGTTGCAGACGTGCGCGTAATCCTCGGTGGCCGCGGTCTCCTGGACCTTGAAGCGCTTCTGGCGGGCCAGCAGCTCCTTGAAGTCGACGAGGTGGCCGTCGAAGTCGGGGCCGTCGACGCAGGCGAACTTGACGTCCTTGTTGACGGTGACGCGGCACGAGCCGCACATGCCGGTGCCGTCGACCATGATGGCGTTGAGCGACACCATGGTCTTGACCGCGAAGGGGCGCGTGGTCTCGACGCAGGCGCTCATCATGGGGAGCGGGCCGATGGCGATGGCCAGGTCCGGCTTGTCCTTCTCGCAGAGCTCCTTGAGCGCCTGGGTGACGAAGCCCGGCTTGCCGTAGCTGCCGTCGTCGGTGCAGACGATCAGGTCGTCGCAGTACTGGGCGAACTTCTTCTCCCAGAAGACCAGGTCCTTGTTGCGGAAGCCGATGATGCCGGTGACCCGGTTGCCGGCCTCCTTGAAGGCGCGCAGCTGCGGGAAGACCGGCGCGACGCCGAGGCCTCCGCCCACCAGCACCACGTGGCCGACCTTTCCGATGTGCTGGGGCAGGCCGAGCGGGCCGACGAAGTCCTCGAACTCGTCCCCCTCCTTGTAGTCAGTCATCATCTGGCGGGTGGTCTTGCCGAGGGCCTGGATGACCATGGTGATGGTCCCCTTCTCCCGGTCGAAGTCGGCGACCGTGAGGGGGATGCGCTCGGCGTCGCCGCCGAGCCGGAGCATGACGAAGTGGCCGGGTTCGGCTGCAGCGGCCACGTCCGGGGCGTGGACATCCCAGAGAAACGTCGTGTCGGAGAAGGCCTCGCGGCGGACGATCTTGTACATCGGGGACGTACCCTCCGTAGCAATTGGGGAATCTGGCGGCCCGCCGGGAGTACCAATGCGGGGCGGTCGAGTCAAGGCCGGTCCCGGGAGGCTCAGGCCCGGGGGGCGCCGGTCATGGCCCGGCCCAACTCGGCGGCGACCTCGGGATCCCCCGGGGCGAGCTGGAGCGCGCGACGGAGGTGGGCCATGGCGCTGTTGGTGCGTCCGGCCGCCAGCTCGGTCCTGCCGAGGTCGAAGGACTCCTGCGCCTGTTGAGACCGGGTCCGATGCTCCCCGCGCCAGCCGGTCCCTGCCGAGGCCCCCCCTGTCACCGAGGCCGGGGTCTGTGCCCAGGGCTCCGCTGGGGGCGGCGCGGCGGGCGAGCCACGCGCTGGCAGCGGCGGAGGCAGCGGCGGCGGGAGCGGCGGCGGGAGCGGGAGCGGGAGCGGCGGAGGCCGCGGCAGCGTCCCCGGCGAGACCGTCGGCCCGAGGTCGAACTCGAGCAACCCGTCGTGGCCCTGCTGCAGCGTGGCCGTCCCTCGCACCGCCGCCGGCCGCTCGACGATCGGCGCCATGCGACCGGCGCGCGGCAGCTCCTGGACGAACTCGGCACCCAGCTCGAACATGACCTTCTTCCAGGCCGACGGGTGCGCCGCCGCGCTGCGGTTGATCGTGACCACGCCGCGCGCCATCAGGCCGAAGAGGGCCCGCTGCATGGCGCTCCAGTTGGCGCCGAGCCGATCCCGCAGCGCGGCGATGGTGCTGCCGCCAGCCACGTGCCGGAGCACCTCCACCTCCTCGGCGCTGAAGTCGAAGAGGAAGCTCGGCGGCTGTGTGAGGAAGACCATGGCGTCGATGGGGAGCCGGTCGGGCACGCGGCGATAGCCTCCCAGCCCCGGGTAGGCGGCCACCAGCTGATCGAACCAGATCTGGGCGCTCACCCGGCTCTTCTCGACGAAGGCCACGCCGACGCGCCACGGCGGTCGGGAGCTGCCCCAGGCCACCTTCCCCTCCACGTTCAGCGAACCCTTCAGCTTCACGTTGGCGAGGGTCAGCGAGACCGCCGCGCCGCGCGCCAGGGCCCCGGGCGCCACCAGCTGGCACCCCGAGGGGCCGATATCCTCGGTCTCGGCCGCGAACGACTGCGCCCCGGTGCGCACCTGCGTGAGGCAGCGCGAGGGGGCCCGCGGGGCGCGGCGCGGGTTGACGATGTACTCACTCACGCCACCATTCTAGCGCGTCGCCCCCGATTCGGGGCGCCCGGCGTTGCTCCCTGCCCCGGCCCGGCCCCCGCGGTATGTTCTCGACATGGAGCAGGAGCCGCAGCCGCCCCGCCCCACCCGCCTGGCCGGACTGGCCGAGGCCCCGGTGGCCGTGGCCATCGTCGCCGTCAACGTCGCCGTGATGGCCTGGGTCTTCTGGCGCTTCGACGACGCCACCAGCACCCAGACCCTGCTCGCCGCCGGCGCGCTGGAGCGGAGCCAGGTCTGGGGCGGCCAGTGGTGGCGATTGCTGACCGCCGCCTTCCTCCACATCGGCCTGGTCCACCTGCTGGCCAACTCGCTCTTCGGCTTCAGCTGGTGCCGGATGGTGGAGCGCATGGTGGGGCACGGCCGATTCCTGGCCCTCTACCTGCTGGCCGCGCTCGGCTCCTCGGCCACCTCGCTGCTGGCCCACGACGTGGTCAGCGCCGGGGCCTCGGGGGCGCTCTTCGGTATGATCGGCGCCACCCTTGCGATCCACCGCCGCCTGCTCCCCGGCTGGCTCCCTTTCCTCAAGAGCCGCATGACCCTCAGCGTGCTCGGCCAGCTCGCGGTCTGGACGGTGCTGGCGGTCTCGGTCGACCTCCCCTTCGACCACGCCGCGCATGGCGGCGGGTTCGTCACCGGCGCGCTGGTCACCTGGCTCATGACCCGAGCGCCGCCGCGACGCGCCACCGCCTGGATCCCGCTGGCCATCGTGCTCGTCGCCCTGCTGGCCGCCGCGGTCTGGCCGAGGCCGGGGCTGACCGCCTACGCGCGCGGCGAGGCGGTCGAGGCGGCCTGGAGCGCGGCCCGCGCGGCGGTCAAGCGCGAGGACCCGGCGGAGATCTCCCAGGCGCTGCGCCGGCTCGACGCCCTCGGGGTCCACTCAGACGAGCTGGAGTACCTGCGCGCCGTCGACGCCTTCTTCGCTGACGACCTCTCCTCATCGACCGCCCTGGCGCGGCGGCTCCTCAGCGGGACCAGCAGCCGAAGGCTCCACGACCCGGCCGCCGTCCTGCTGGCCAACATCGGCTACCGGCTCTACGCCGGCGAGCGGGCCGCCAAGGACGCCGAGCGCGGCTACGCGTTGATCAAGGAGGCCTGCCAGGCGGGGCTTGAGGCGGCCTGCCGGAGCGAGCGGGTCATCAGGACCGGTCAGCCAGCGCCTCCCTGAGACGGGTCAGGCCCCGGGGAGCGGGACCGGAACCTCGGGATCGGCCGGGCCGCCCGCCACCGAGGGGAGCCGCTCGGCCACCTCCAGCACCGCCCAGCGTGGCAGCCGCAGCGGCCGGCCGCCCAGGGTGGCGGAGAGCTGGAGCACCTCGCCGGCGCCGACGTGGAAGCCGGAGAGCGCCAGCCCGGACTGGAGCCTCACCTCGAAGCGCCCCGGCGGCAGCGGCGGCGCCGCTCCGAAGGCCACCAGCCCTGGCCCGTCGAACCAGCCCCCCTCGGCGCGTCCGGCCAGGGTGCGGAGCACCGGACCGTCGAGCCGGACCAGCGCCGTGGCCAGCCCCGGAGCCACCTCCGCCCCGGCCGCGAAGAGCTCGGCGACGCGACCGGAGAGGGCCCGCCCGCCTGGAAGCCCGAGTTGGACCACGGTCCGGGAGCGGAGCGCCTCGGACAGGCCATGGTCGCCGCCCCGCCGGAAGGAGAGCGTCGCCGCGAAGCGCTCCAGGACCGTGAAGAGCTGCTCGAAGTCGGCGGCCACGTAGAGCTGCGGCTGCATCCGGGTGATGTCGAAGGCCACCTCGGCGCAGGAGGCGTCGAGCGGCACCCGGCGGACCCCGGCGCCGAGGCAGCGCGCCGCCTCGCCGACCGAGGAGAGCAGGCCTGCGCCGTAGAGCTTCGGCGCGTCGAGTTCGCCGACCAGCCCGTACTCGGCCGTCCACCAGTAGAGCCGGCTGGCCCGGGTCCCTTCCGAGGCGAACGGCACGCTCGCCAGCGCGGCCTCGAGCCGGGCCTCGGCGCCGGCCACCTCCCCGGGCGTGGCCGCCGCGTCTTCCTTCACGACCGAGAGGTCGCGCACCGCCTCGAAGACCGCCCGGTCCTCGGCCGCCGCGATGGCCTTCCAGCCGACCTCGCCGCAGGCCTGCAGGTACTCGGCGTAGCGGCGGTCGGCGAGCAGCGGCGCGTGGCCGGCACTCTCGTGGACGATGTCGGGAACCGGCGTGTACTCGAGGTGCTCGGGCCGGCGGATGCCGGCGGCGATGGCCAGCACCCTGCGGCTCTGCAGCTCGGTGAAGGCGGCCGGCGGGATGAAGCCGCGCACCGCCACCGCCCCCCAGCCGAGCTCGGACAGCCGCTGGTTGATCCCATCGAGGCTGGGGATGCGCTCCGCCGAGATGCCGGTCCGGGACAGGCCGTCCAGGTAGCGCGGGTGGGCGCTGGCCGGGAGCTCGAGGGTGAGTCGGCCGAGGATGGTCCGCCAGGTCAGCTGGTCGCGGGCAGTATAGGCGGCGTAGTCCTGCGCCACCACCCAGCGGCGCAGGTGGGCCGGCAGTCCCTCGATGGTCCGTTCCGTCGGTGTCACGCGCCCACACCCCGCTGGCTGGCCCCGGCCCTGACCTAACCGGAGGAGACCGGCCGCGCCCTCTTCACCGGCGGCGTGGTACCACCGGGGCAGCGGCCTGGCGCCCACGAGGTGGCGCCGCCGTCAGCGGACGCTGACCGGGCCGCAGCTCCAGGCGGTTGCCCCCAGCCCGGTTCGCCGGTAGGAAAGCCGGCCGTGGAGCCCCGACCTCACATCCTGGTCGTCGACGACGACGACGCGCTCCTTGAGAACATCGCGGAGTGCCTCACCGGCGAGGGGTTCGAGGTCTCGGTGGCGCGCGACGCCGCCGCCGCCCTGGCCCGGCTCGCCGTGGCCCCGCGGCCCGCGGTGGTGATCATCGACCAGCTGATGCCCGGGATGACCGGCACCGAGCTGGTGGCCCGGATCCGGCGCCAACCCTCGCTGGCCGGCATCCGGCTGATTCTCGTCTCCGGGCTCCCGCCGGCCCGCGGCGCGGTCGGGAGCGACGGTGAGGCCGACGCGGTGCTGGAGAAGCCGTTCGGCGTCGACGCGCTGGTCGGCGCGGTGCGGGCTCAGCTGGCGGCCGCCTGACGTGGAAGCGGCGGGGAGGACCCCGCCGCTCCACCTTCGCTCCCGGCTGCGCGGCTACGGGACGATGTAGCTCTTCTCCTGGCGCGCCCCGTTGCCGGCTGCGTCCTTCACCGTGACGCTCCAGGTGTAGCTACCGGTCGTCAGGTCTGGGTTCGAGGCGCTGCCGTCAACGTTGTAGAGGACCTGCGTGACCGAGCTCGGGCTCATGTAGGCCCTCTGGGGCCAGTACCAGTTGGCGTTGCCCCAGACCGACAGCGTGTAGCCGTAGTAGACCGGCGGCGAGGCCGGCGCCGACCAGGAGAAGAGCGGCCGCGCCACCGAGCCGCCTCCGCTGGTGGTGGCGGTGAGCCCCTGGGCGAAGCTGCTTAGCAGCGTCGTCACCGGGGCCGTGAGCAGCTCGGAGCTGCCGTCACCGTAGGCGACCTCGTAGGTGTAGACGTCGCCCACGGCCGGCGCCGTGGTCCCGAGGTTCCACCAGGTGCTGATTTCCCGGTCGCCGCCGAGATCGGCGGGCACCCCGACGTTCTTGCCCGCCACCAGGGTCGCCCTCACCACCCGCTGCAGGTTGGCGGTGACGGTGGTCTGCAGGCTGTAGGAGTGGACCATGCCGCCGTCGTTCTGGGCGTGCTCGGTGGTGGTGGAGACCAGGGACTTGGCCGAGGAGAGCGTCACGCTCACGCCGGAGGTGTCGCCGCCGACGGTGACCAACTGCGAGTTGCGGCCGTTGGTGTTGCTCAGGTCGCCCTCGTCGATCACGCCGTTCCCGTTCTGGTCGAGGATGGCGTAGACGCCCCAGGCCCCGGCGGGGACGCCGGTCACCGAGAAGGCGACCGGGCTGGTGAGCGACAACGGGTAGGCGGCGACCTTCATGTTGCCGGTCTCCCCGTCACCGATGGCGAGGTAGAGGGGACCGGTCGCCCCCACCGGGAAGGTCACGGTGCCAGAGACCGTGAACCCGCCCGCCACTGGCCCGACCACGGCCGAGGCGATGGTCGAATAGGCGCCTGAGGTGGCGCCGACGTTGGAGCGGACCATGTAGTAGTAGGTGGTCCCGTTGGTCAGACCGCTCTGGAAGTAGACACCGTCCTTGCGGGGGATGATGCGGACCGGCGAGCCGGCGCCGTTGGTGGCGCCCGCGTCGGTCCCCCAGGAGAGGTCGTAGCTGGTGGCCTTCTCCCGCGAGTTGAGATCCATGTCGGTGTTCCAGAACATCAGGGTCCCGTGGTCCCCGGCCAGGACCGACGGTGGGGCGAGGCTGCCCGGCGACGGCGTGACCGGGTCAATGAGGGCGATGTTCACGCTGGGTGCGTTGGCTCCCGAGATGAGGACAGGCACGGCCGCGCTACCCCATGGATCGGAGGCGTTGACCATCCCCTGGCCCATGCTGTCGCGCCGCGCCGAGACCGTGTAGCTGCCGTCCTGGAGACCGCGGATGGTGTAGGTGCCGGGACCGGCCATCCCGATCATGGCCTGCGCCGAGCAGTTGGGGCAGCCGACGGAGTTGACCCAGACGTAGACCCGCCCGGTCTTGACGCCGGTGTAGCTCACCGTGCCGGAGATGGCGTAGGAAGGGACGACCGGCGTGGCCGTGAAGTTCTGCACCTTGTTGGCGCCGCCCATCACCACGCTGGGCGCGGCCGGGCTGTAGCCGTACCCGTCGAGCGACGGCGTGACCGTGAAGCTGCCATCGGGGAGGCCAGTGAAGGCGTATGCGCCGGCCGCGTCGGTGGTGGTGGTGCCGGCCTGGGCGCCGCCGAGGGTGACCTTGACCCCCCGGATCCACGGGCCGGTGACGGTGCCGGAGATGATGTAGCCGGCCGTGGCGGTGGCGGTGAAGTCCTGGTTGGTCACGTCGGCGCTGGTGACGATCACCGAGCGACTGACCGGGGCGAAGGTGTATCCGAGCTTGGAGGGCGTCACCACGTACGTCCCGGCCGTGGTCGTGAAGGTGTAGTTGCCCGACGCGTCGGTGATGGTGCTGCTGGTTCCGTGGCTGACGCTGACGAGTGCGGCACCGGCGATGTGCCCGGAGATGGTGTAGGGGATGGCGGTGGCCACGAAGTCCTGGCCCGGACGGTTGGCGCCGGCCACGGTGACGTCGATGGTCAGCGGAGCGAAGGTATAGCCGGCCTTGGCCGCGGTCAGCACGTAGGCGCCGTTGGCGACTCCGCTGAAGGAGAAGACCCCGCCGCCGGCTGTGTTGACCGTCCCGATCGGGGCGCTGGCCAGCGAGATGGTGATGGTGACGCCGTCCTGTGTAGCGCCCGTCACGGCGCCGGAGACGGTGTAGGTGGCGGCGGCCGCGGTCGCCGTGAAGTCCTTGTTCGCCTGGTCGGCGCCGTTCACGGTCACGGCGGTGGCCAGCGGCGCGAAGGCGTACCCCGGCTTGCTGGGGGTCACCGTGTAGCTGCCGTTGGCGAGCCCGGTGAAGGCGTAGGTCCCGGCCGCCGCTGTGGTGGTGCTGGTCGAGGAGGCCCCGCTCAGCGTCACCGTGACGCTGGTGGCACCGGTGATGGTCCCGCTGATGGCGTGGGTGACGGCCGGTGGCGTCGGGGTGCTGCTGCTTCCGCCGCAGGCGGTGCCGACCACGCCAACCATGAGCAGCGAGGCGACACAGAGACCTCGATTCGATGCGCGCATCTGCCCCCCTTGGGCCGAAAGGCCGGGTTTCACCGACCGGAAGAAGGAGACGCTACAGCGCGACGCCCTGTGCGGGGGCCGTCTCAAGGGTTCGCCCCCTCGGGTCGCGCGCTGCAGTGTCCCGCGATCCCCCTTCGTCAGATCCGCGCACACCGGTCTGCAGCAGGCGCTGGCCTCCAGAGCGGCTGCTCGCCGCCCACCTCCTCACCGCCTCCTGCAAGCTCCTCCGGATAGCCAAGTTGATGGCGGCGCCAACCTGAGGGGTCCTCGCCGCGGCGAACAAACGGCCGGCCCCGCGCCGAACCCGCTTGAGGGGTCACGGAGCGCAGCTGCGGCTCGGAAGTCGAACTTCCCACCTCGTGACGCCCAGTGCGCCCAGCGCGCAGGCCAGGACTGCTGGGGAACTGCGGGGGCCGCGCCAGGCCGGCGGACCTCATCCGCCGGGGAAGCCTCGAGAGCCCTCAGCGGCCGGCTCGAGCGCCCTTCCGCAGCCGGTCGGTGTCGACGACGGCGAGCGTCATGTTGAGGCGCGCGGCGTGGGAGCCGTCCCCCGAGAAGACGTCCACCTCGGAGGTGGTGAGCCGCCCCCCCGGCCGCAGGACCCTGGCCCGGCAATTCAGCTCCGGGCCGGCGGCCGGATTGAGGAGGTTGATCTTGAACTCGACGGTGAGCACCGTCTGCTCGGGCTTCACCAGGGTCCAGGCCGAGGCCCCGCCTGTGTGGTCCGCCAGGGTCGCCACCACGCCGGCGTGGACGAACCCATCCTGCTGCAGGAACCGCTCCAGCACCCGAAGGCGCGTCACCGCCTCGCCGGGGGAGACGCTCACCAACTCGATGCCCAGGTCGCGGATGAAGGCCGCCTCGTAGAAGCGCGCCGTGAGGGCCTCGAGGTCTCCATCGCTCATGATCGCCTCGCCCCACGCATGGATCGCTCCTGCCGCCGCCCTGCGCCCGCTAGAACGGATGCACGAACAGCCCGGAGCGCAGCTTCGGCTCGAAATCCAACTTGGGCATCAGCATCCGTTACACCGGAGAGCACTGGGGCGCAAGGGGTTGAATTCACTGCACCTGCCTCAAGGCAAGGTTCGTACCAAGTCACTTCCAGTGCGTATGGCGTGCAGGAGAGAACTGCTGGGGAACTGCGGGCCGGCCGCGAGGTGGTGGCGGGGATCCTGCGGAGGGCAGCGGAGCAAGCGGGGGTCGTGCGCGCAGCAGCATCGCGCCAAGGCGATCTCACTTCGGGCCAGTGAGCTCGGCCGCCAGGCGCTTGCGCGCGCCATGGAGGCGAGCCCAGACGGTTCCTTCAGCGACTCCGAGGACGTCCGCGATCCGCCGGTGGCTCAGGCCCTCGATCGCAAAGAGCGAGAGCACCACCCTCAGTTCGCCTGGAAGGCGCTGCAGCGCCGCGACGACCTGGCCAGCTTCGACGCGAGCCATCATGGCGTCCGCGCCCCGTGCGTCGGGCGTCTCTGGATCCACCGGCAACGTCGGACGCCTGCGCCCCTTGACCCTCAGCGCCGCATGGACCGCGATGCGATACACCCAGGTCGAGATCCTCGCTTCGCCCCGGAAGCGAGGCAGGCCCCGGTGGATCGCCGCGAAGGTCTCCTGCGCGGCATCCTCGGCATCGTCGTGATTCCCGGTGATGTGGAGACCGAGGGCCAGTACCTGGGCCCGGTACTGCTCGAAGACCCGGCTGAAGAACCCGGCCATCCCACCGGCCTCTCGCGATCGAAGGACCACTGGGGCCTCGGCCACGGCGTCGACGTGCCCCTCGACCATCCCGTCAGGATCGGACATCTGGATTCAGTTCCGCGGCCTCTCGCCTCGCCCTGGGGAGGTCCCACCAGTTCATTCGAATGAACAGGGTGAGAACGAGGGCGCCGAGCGCCGCAGTGACAAGTACGGCCGACGGCCCCTTTCGCAGATAGGCGTACACCGGCAACCCGAGCGCCCCACCGAGGACGACCCAGCGGAACCACCCGAGGAAACGGGCCTGCTCTCGAAGTCGAATGCGATGCAACCCGAGCATCTCGATCGGCGCGTCGACTCTTTCGAGGACTCCCATGCCCCATCTGGTGATGCCAACGTCAAGGAGGAACGCGGCCACCAGCGTGATCGCGACCTTTACGAGGAGGCCGCTCGTCCCGTGCCCGAATATCGCCACGACCACGAAGGTCGCCAGGTAGAAGAGCGCGACCGTCCATAGTTTACGGCGTTGCCTCTGCCGCTCCATTCGTGCGCCTTCGCGAACCTTCTCCCAGTCGGTACGTTCGAGTGAAGCCTTGGCCAACATCGTCATCGTCGCCTCCGTGCGCCCGATGCCATCCTCGACGTGCCAGGCCGCGGGCGGCGGCTCTTCATCGAGGCGGAGACCGGCACGCAGAGCATCGTCACCGCCCAACCGGAGCGGACCGGGGCCATCCTCTCGAAGCTGCAGCGGTACAGGCAGTACTTCGACCTGCTCTCCGATGACCGGAAGTCCACCTGGTACGGCCGCGCCTTCCCCGACGGCCTGGTGCCGCGCCTCGTCTTCCTGGTCCACTCCCCCGACCGCAAGCACCGGGTGGAGAGAGCGGTGAAGATGTGCCTGGACGGCACCAGCTTCCCGGAGTTCAGGGCTCGCACGGAGCGTCGGGCGTTCGAGGTGCTGGTTCTCACCTTCGGCGAGGCGGCGGGGAAGCTCCTCGGCTACTTCCCTGACCGCGTGGCCGAACTCCGCGCGGCCGTGCCTCGGCCGACCGCGCCGCCATCGGCTCCGACGTTGCGGCCGGCGACCACAGTGCCGCCGAGCCTTCCCGCGCCCCGGTTCGCCCTGGCCGTCGACGAGCGGGAACTACGCCTGCTCCGCGACTCGCTCCAGCGCGTGGACGAGGCGCTCTCGGACGCCTACGAGGCCATCGATCGACACCAGCGGTCCGAGAACTGCACCTTCGACCTCGACGGCCTCCCCATGAGCGACCTCGAGTTCCTGCGGAAGCTCATTCTCCGCGAGCGGCCGTCACCGGCGCGCTCAGACCCGGTGGGGCAGTGAGACGAGGAGACCGCCATGGACGCACCACACGCCACCCAACACGTCTCCGAGCCCCTCTGGACCGCCGAGGATGTGGCCGCCTTCCTGCGGGTCTCGCTCTCGATGGTCTACAAGCTGCGCCGCCAGGGCTCGCTCCCGGCCATCCGCGTCGGCGCCCTCTTCAGGTTTCAACCCGACGCCGTCCGCACCTTCGCGGGCGGCGAGGAGGTGGCCCGGTGCCGCTCCGCGAGGTCACCTCGGCGCGCATCCAGCGGCTGCTGGCCGACAAGGCGAGCGTGCTGGCGCCCAAGTCCCTTAACGACCTGCGCGCCTTCGTCTTCAACTTCTTCCAGGTGGCCCGAAAGCCCGGAGGTCCGTGGGAGGGCCGGGCCAACCCGGTCGAAGACGTCGAGCGGTTCAAGGTGACGCCGCGGCCGAAGAAGGTCCTGGCGGTGGAGGAGTTCGAGGCGGTGCTGGCCGAGGTGCCGCGCCGCTGGGAGGGGCCGGTCGCCACCGGCCTCTACGCCGGCCTGCGCGAGGGGGAGATCTTCGGGCTGCAGAAGGAGGACGTGGACCTCGACGCCGGCATCCTCATGGTCTGGCGCTCCTGGGAGGCGGCGCGCACCAAGGACGGCAAGGCCCAGCCGGTCCCCATCGCCGACCAACTCCGCCCCCGCATCGCGGCCGCGCTCCAGTCGCCGGGTCCCCTCCTCTTCCCGCGCCGAGACGGCTCGATGCACCCGTCGAACCTGCGGCTCGGCCGGATGCTGCGCGCGGCCATAGCCCGCGCCGGCCTCATCGAAGGCTGGCTGCACCGCTGCAGGGCGCCGGGTTGCGGCCACGAGGTGCAGAGCCACAAGGCCGCGCCGCCCGAGCGCTGCCCCCGGTGCGGCAAGCCGACCGTCTGGGCCAAGGCCATCCCGCGCCATGTCACCTTCCACGGCACGCGCCATTCGTTCGGGACCGCCGTGGTCCGCGGCGCCGGCACCGCGGTGGCGCAGAAGGCGCTCCGCCACTCCGACGTGCGGCTCACCATCCACACCTACGGCCACCTCGACGACCGCGACCTCCGCGAGGGGCTGGCGCGCGCCTTCGGCAACGTCGCCGTCAGGCAGCCGACACGCACTTCAAGTGCGTCTGAACTGCGGACGGGAACTGCTGGGGAACTGCTAGAACGGATGCACGAACAGCCCGCTCCGCAGCTTCGGCTCGAACCAGGTGCTCTTGGGCGGCATGATCAATCCGGCGTCGGAGACGCTCATCACCTGCTCGACCCGCGTCGGGTAGAGGTGGAGCGCCAGAGCCCAGCCCTCCGCGTCGACGCGCCGCTCCAACTCCTCGTGGCCGCGGATTCCGCCCACGAAGTCGACGTCCTTCGAGGTGCGTGGGTCGGCGATGCCGAAGAGCGGCGCGAGGATCTGGTCCTGCGCCAGCGAGCAGTCGAGGCTGGCGACCGGATCCTCGGCCGGGAAGGTGCCGGGCCGGACGTGGGCGTGGTACCAGCGCTTGCCGAGGTAGATGCCGAAGGCCTGCGGGTGGTCCGGGGCGGCCGTGCCGGCCGGCTCGAGATCGAGGATCTCCTGGAGGGCCGCCAGCAGCGCCATGGGGCTGCGCCTCTGGGGATCGCGGACCAGCCGGTTGTAGGCCAGGATCTGCATCTGGTCGTGCGGGAAGACCACGGCGAGGAACTGGCCGTGGTCGCCCGGCTGACCCTTCCGCTTCGCGTGCACCCGCGACGCCGCCGCCGAGCGGTGGTGGCCGTCGGCCACGTAGAGCGCCGGCACCGCGTCGAAGAGCGCCTCGAGCTTCGCCGCCGCCGCATCGGGGACCACCCAGAGCTGGTGGCCCACGGCGTCTCCGGTCACCAGGTCGTACTCCGGCCTGGCCCGCTGCACCTCGGCGATGAGCGCGTCGATGGCCGGCGCCGCCCGGTAGGTGAGGAAGACCGGCTCGTCGTGCGCCGCCAGGGTGTCGACGTGGCGGACCCGGTCCTCCTCCTTGTCGGCGCGGGTCTTCTCGTGCTTCTTGATGAGCCCACGGTCGTACTCGTCGACGCTGGCGCAGGCCACCAGCCCCACCTGCCGGTGCTTCCCCATCTGCTGGGCGTAGACGAAGAAGCGCGGCGCCGCCTCGGCCACCAGCACCCCGCGCTTCATCAGCTCGTCGAGGTTCTTCTTCCCCTGCGCGTAGACCTCGTCGGCGTGCTCGTCGGTCCCGGCGGGCAGGTCGATCTCCGGGCGGGAGACGCGCAGGTAGCTGTCGCGGTTTCCGGCGGCCAAGGCGCGGGCCTCGGCGGTGGAGACGACGTCGTAGGGGGGCGAGGCGACACGCGCGGCCAGCGCGGCCGGCGGGCGGAGGGCGCGAAACGGGCGGAGGCTGGACATGGCGAGGGGCCCGGCCCGCTAGCCCCAGAGCTTGTCGTCGCGTCCCTTGAGCATGCCGCCGCAGATGGCGCAGATCTTGGTGCTGCCGCCCGTCCCGGCCGAGCGGCCGTCGGGGTAGGTGTGCTCGCAGCCGACCAGCGTCTTCTCGTTCTCGGCGCGGAACTCGGCCAGCGCCCCTTCCAACCGCCTGATGACGTCGCGAAGCACTTCCTGACGGGCAACACGTTCGGCCTGGGTCATGCGGCCTCCGAGCTCTGGGGGTGACGTGATCGGCGGATGATACACCGCACCACCGCCCCTGTCCTGCGCCCTCTTGGCCGCGCCACGCACCCCGGGGAGCGTGCTAGAAGCCAGCGGATCAAGGGAGGGAACGATGGGGAAGCTCCTCGCGCTGGTCGCCGCTCTCGCCGTGGCTGCTCCGCTCCGGTCCGGCGCCGCGCCGCCCAAGGCCGCCGCGCCGGCCGCGGCCAAGGCGCCGCCCCGGCCGCTCTCCGACCTGGAGAAGGAGGCCTGCGCCGCCGAACTCGAGGTCCTCGAGAAGCGGGGCAAGTTCTTCCAGGCGCAGGGGGTCTCGCCCACCGAGATCGCCCACCGCAACGAGCTGACGCAGGCCACGCTCGAGGAGTGCCTCGCCGGCTACCGGCTCAAGCGCGCCGCCGAGCTGGAGAAGCTGGCCGACATGAAGGAGCTCGACCGCCGCGTCGGCCCCGACGCCAGCGAGGCCGTTCGCACCGAGGCCTGGACCCAGATCCGGCGCGAGCGGCTGGCCGGCAAGCCTCGCTCCAGGCTGACCCCCGAGGAGAAGGCCGAGCTGGCCGCGGGGACCAAGGCCGAGGTGGCCGAGACCCACGCCACGCTCGACACCCACCACGCCAAGGACGCGGCCTTCATGCGAATGGTCCACTCGGCCCTCGCCTGCTACCACGGCGTCCGGCGCGACAGGCTCAAGGACCAGCTCTCCGCCGAGCAGGCCCGCCTCAAGCACGGTGACGGCGATCGCCAGAAGGTCTACGCGCTGCAGAACCAGCTCAAGCAGTCGGACGACGTGCTGGCCCGCTCCCGCGAGGCCTCCAAACAGTGGAAGGGCGGCCTGCGCAAGTGCACCGAGGAGCAGGTGGCCATCTTCACCCGCTGCCTCGCCGTCCAGTTCGAGGATCGCCCCGCCGATTCGGCGTGCGACTCGGAGGAGATCCAGCAGTACATCCGCTTCATCAAGTAGCCTGCCGGAACGGCTCAATTCTGTTGACCGGTGCGGCGGTTGGCGCAGACTCACCTGGCACCCAGGGGGCGCGCTGGCTGTGCCGCACCCGTGGCACCAACGAGGACGACCGCATGCGCTCCGAACTGAAATTCCGCGTCGCCGTCGTGACCGGCCTGCTGGCCCTGGCCGCCTGCGACGGGACCCCCGCGCCTACCTCCCCGAACGCCGCCACAGGCTGCACCGCCTGCCACGGCGATTCGGCCCGCGTCGGCACCGAACTCCAGCGGGCGGCGCCGCCCCTCGACGCGCGCAGCGGGACCGACCGCACGCTGGTCACGGTCGGCGCCCACCAGGCCCACGTCTACGGCGGCGTTGCCTGCGCCACCTGCCACACCGTGCCGGCCGCCGAGGACCGGACCCACATCGGCGGCCCCCACGCTACTGTCCTCTTCTCGGGAAACGTGGTCGGCGCCCAGGGCGCAGCGGTCGCGCCCTGGAACCGGGACCGGCCCACCTGCGCCAATTACTGCCACGGCGACTTCACCAACGGGAACAGGTCGAGGCCGACCTGGACCTCGACCACCGGCGTGACCTGCAACTCCTGCCACGGCGCCGGCGCCGGCGCGGCGGCGACGCCGCCGGGCGGGACCCACCCGCAGGGCAAGCCCGACTGCTCGGCCTGCCACACCGGCTACACCACCACCACCGTCAATCCGGACACCCACGTCAACGGCCGCGTCGAACTGGCGGTCCTCTCCTGCTCCGCATGCCACGGTGACGCCACCCGGCCGGGCACCGCGCTGGAACAGGCGGCGCCGCCATTCGACACCCGCGGCCTCTCCGGCACCAACGAGGTGACGGTCGGCGCCCACCAGGGCCACCTGTCGAAGGGGGTCGCCTGCGCCACCTGCCACGTGGTGCCGCCCACCGGTGATATCACCCACGGTGAAGCTCCGACCGCGACGGTGGTCTTCTCGGGCAACCGGGTCGGGGCCAACGCCACGCCGGTGGCGCCGTGGAACCGCGACCAGCCGACCTGCGCCAACTACTGCCACGGCCCGGCCATGGGCGGCACGGTCCCGAGGCCGCTCTGGACGCGCACCACGCCGCTCGGCTGCGCCGCCTGCCACTGGGACCAGCAGTCGGCGACCACCTCGACGGGACTCCACGTCTTCCACGTGACCGACCTCCCGGTCGCCACCCGCCTCGACTGCGGGGCTTGCCACGGCACCGGCTATGCCAAGGCGGGCGTGAGCGGAGCCGCGCTGGTCACCCACTCCGACGGGCTACTGCAGATCCTGCCAGTGGTCGGCTGGCAGGACCCGAGCTGCGTCGGCCCTCGCACCTGCTTCGCTGCCTGCCACACGGTCTGCCGCAACTGGCCGTAGGTCTGCCAGGACCCCACAGTTCCTTCGCCCAGAATTCGCCCAGGATTCGCCCTGAGTTGTGAAGCGGGTCTCGGGCGCCGTCTCGACCGACCCGACCGACCTTGTCGAGACACCGGCGCAGCGCCAGGAAGGTGGGGCGCCGAAGATCAATCTTCGTTTCCTTGATCCCGATCAGGCAGTTCACTGCAAGGAACCGGCATCCTTTGGGTATCCGCTCGTACGAGCCTGGTCGGATGCCCAGCGCTCGCAGCCACATCGAGGTCACCAGCATGCGATCCACCCGTCTCGTCCTTGCCAGCGCTCTCGCGTCGCTCGTCGCCCTCGCCGGGTGTGACAAGGCGAGGCCGCTGCCGGCGCCCGCCGATGCGTCTCGAGGCTGCACCAGCTGCCACGGTGGCCAGGACAACCTGACCGGCGCCCCGCCCTGGAGCCTGCCTCGCAACGCAGCCGGCGACATCATCGCAAGCGGGAACCGGTTCGACAACACGGCCAACCTCACCCGCGTCGAGATCGGCGCCCACACCCGCCACCTCTCGCGCGGCGTCTCCTGCGGCTCCTGCCACGTCGTCCCCGCCACCATCCAGGCCCCGAACCACAACACCGGCAAGCGGGCCACCGTGACCTTCAAGGACCTCGCGGCTGCCGGGAACGCGCTGGTCTCGAGCTGGAACATCGATCCCAACCCGGCCGCGGCGCACACCTGCGCCAACTACTGCCACGGTCCGGTGCGCAGCCCCAAGGGGCTCGACGCCGGCGGCTCCAGCCACGCCCCCGACTGGCTCAAGCCGACCACCGGCGCCTGCGGCACCTGCCATGGCCAGGGCGCGGCCGGGAACCCGCTGCCGCCCGCCAGCAGCGGCCACCCTCAGGTCGATGGCGGCGGCGCGGCCATCACCGTCACCACCTGCATCCAGTGCCACCGCGACACCGTCAACACCGACGGCACCATCAACCTCGTCAGCGGCAAGCACGTCAACGGGCAGATCGACGGCGGCGGCCACCCGGCCGGCTGGGTCGATCCGAAGAACCACGGCCCGGGCGCGAGCGGCGGCCTGCAGAACTGCACCATCTGCCACGGCACCGACTTCGACGGCGGCACCTCAGGCGTGAGCTGCAACGCCTGCCACACCACCGCCGGTCATCCCAACTGGCAGACCGAGTGCACCTTCTGCCACGGCAGCGCCACCCGCGCCGCCGACACCACCTTCCCGCTGGTCGGCACCGGCACCGTGGTCCGCGCCAACCTGGCCGCCCCGCCGCTCGGGAGCCAGGGCGAGACCAACAGCACGCAGTACGCCGTCGGCGCCCACGACGCCCACACCACGGCCGGCACCTTCGCCCGTGCCTCGCAGTGCACCGAGTGCCACGGGGC
>JANYBC010000161.1 GCA_025360965.1 Anaeromyxobacter sp.
CCTCGGCGAGCGCCGGCGCTCGCGAGGCGGGGGGGCAGCGGGCCAGCACCACCTCGGGCGCCCCCTTCATGAGGACGCGCAGCCGGCCGTCCGCCTCCCGGTGCAGCGTGGCCATGAACTGGTGCTCCGACTCGAAGGGGATGGCGTCGAGGCGCGGCTGGGCGACCCGCAGCGCGGCCGCCTCCAGCCCGGCCTTGCGCGCCGCCACCACCAGCGCCGCCTCGGTCGGGTCCCCGTTCACCGCCCAGCCACCCTCCGAGGCCTCGACCGTGGCGTCGCTGCAGAGCGCAGCCGCCGTGACCAGCCTCCGCGACGGCTCGCTCGGCTCCACCTCGGCGCCCTGGCGCCGGAAGCCTCCCTCGCCTCCCCAGCCGATCCCGGTCAGCTCAAGCGCCTCGCCGGCCGACCAGAGCGCCTGCACCGTCATCTCGTTGCGGGTCAGCGTCCCGGTCTTGTCTGAGCAGATCACCGAGGTGGCGCCGAGCGTCTCCACCGCCGGCAGCTTCCGGATGATGGCGCGCCGCTTCGCCATCCGCTGCACCCCGACGGCGAGCGCGATGGTGACGATGGCCGGCAGCCCCTCGGGGATGGCGCCGACCGCCAGCGAGATGGCGAAGACCAGCATCTCGCGCAGCGCGTCGAGGGGCGGCACGCCCTGGCCCACCGAGCGCCAGGTGCCGACCGCCATGAGCAGGCAGGTGATCACCAGGATGCCGATGGTGATGCTCTTGCCGACCGCGCCGAGCGCGCGGGTGAGCGGCGTCTCCAGCGAGCCGGCGCCCTGCAGCAGCCCGGAGATCCGGCCCAGCTCCGAGTCGCCGGCGGTGGCCACCACCAGCCCGGTGCCGGTGCCGGAGGCGACCAGCGTCCCGGCGAAGGCCAGGTCGAGCCGGTCGCCGAGCGAGGTGGCCTCGTCGACGGCGGAGACCCCCTTCTCGGCCGGGACCGACTCGCCGGTCAGGGCCGCCTCCTCGATGCGAAGCCCCTTGACCGAGAGCATCCGCAGGTCGGCCGGCACCTTGTCGCCCGAGGCGAGCGCCACCACGTCGCCGCGGACCAGCTCGATCACCGGCACGGTGCGGCGTCCCCCGGCGCGGATCACCGTGGCGCTCTCCGGCACCAGGCTGGAGAGGGCCTCGATGGCCCGCCCGGCGCGGAACTCCTGGAAGAAGCCGATCAGCGTGTTGATGATCACCACGGCGCCGACCACGGCGGCGTCGGTCCGCTCGCCGAGCAGCGCGGCCGCCACGGCCGAGGCGACCAGCACCATGATGAGCGGGCTGTCGACCTGCCGCCAGAGGATGCGCCAGAGGCTCTCTCCCTTGGCGCGGGGGAGCAGGTTGGGGCCGTCGGCGGCCAGACGCCTCGCCGCTTCGGCCTCGTCGAGCCCGTCGAAGCCGCTCCCGGTGCGCAGGAGGGCGGCCTCGACGGGGAGCGCGTGCCAGGCCGGGGCGGCCTCTGTGGCGGTGGTGGTGGGCGTGGCCATGGTCAGGCGGAGTCCGCTCCCCGATCGACCAGCCCCTTGACCATCCCGGCCCGCTCCAGCGCGGCGCAGCCGGCGTCGAGATCCGACTCGCGGATCCAGACCCCGGCCCCGCGACGCGGGCGGCCGAAGCCCCACATGGTGGGGCCGCCCACCTCCTCCACCTCGACGGCGAAGGCCAGGCCGGCCGCCTCCAGCAGGGTCTCGGCGCGCTGCGCCTCCTCGAGCCCGAGGGCGAAGTAGACGCGCACCACCTCGGTGCCCTCTCCGAACTGGTCGAGTTGCTGGCGTGGCATGGAACCTCCCTCTTGGGAGCCTAACCCGGCGGCGTCCGGGAGAGTCGGCCGCGACTGGGATATCCGGGCCCGGTCGCGCCGAGCCCGCCCACCCCCTGAAAGGCAGAAGGCCCGGTCGCGTGGAGCAACCGGGCCTTCTCGAGGTGGTGGAGCTGAACGGGATCGAACCGATGACCTCTAGAGTGCGATTCTAGCGCTCTCCCAACTGAGCTACAGCCCCACGAAGAGAACCCCCGAGACCCGGGGGATGCGTGACTTACCGGGTCGCGCCAGACGGTGTCAAGGGTCGATTGACTCGCCCGGAACCCCAAGGTAATCCTCGGACCCCGTCCATGCCCGGCCCCAAGAGACAGCTCACGGCCGCGGAGCTCGCCAGCCTCGAGCACGCGTTCGCCGCCGACCCCGCGTCAGATGCCTTCCGCCCCCTCGCCGAGGCCTACCTGGCCGCCGGCCGCTTCATGGAGGCGATGGTGGTCTGCAAGAAGGGCGTGAAGGGCCACCCCGACGATCCGGCCGCCAAGGTGCTGCTGGCCCAGGTCTACGCCGACCAGGGAAAGGACAAGAAGGCGCTCGAGGAGCTGGCCCTGGTCCTCACCGCCTTCCCCAACTACGCCGCCGGCAACCTGCTCTCGGCCACGCTCCACCTGCGCGGTGGCGGTCGCGCCGAGGGCGAGGCGGCGCTGCGCCGGGCCGCCGAGGCAGCTCCCTCCGACCCCGACGTGCTGGCGGCGCTCCAGAAGCATGGCGTCACCCCGGCACCTCCCCCGCCGCCGCCGCCTCCCGCGACCGCGACCGCGGGGCCGCCGGTCCTGTCGAGGGGCAGCCCGACCGGACCGACCGCCGCCGCGCCGCGCACCGCCTCCTCGATGTCCCAGCCGGCCGCCCGCGCCAAGGCCAGCGCCTCGCCCATCCCGACGCCGCCGCCCATGCCCCGCGCCGGTGACGCCTACGCCCAGCAGCTGGCCGAGAAGTACGGCACGCAGACCTGGGGGCTCAACACGTCGGGGGCGACCTCGCCGCGCCGGGGCGCCACCCGGACCACCGTCCTCGCCACCATCGGCCTTGCGGTGGTGCTGGTGGTCTCGCTGGTCGCCTGGCAGCTCTTCGCCCGCGCCCACAGGCAGCAGGTCGAGGCGATCGCCGGGCTGATCAAGGAGACGCAGGAGCTGGTGGGGCGCGACTCCTTCGGCGCCTACCGCGGGGCCGCCGAGAAGTGCCAGGCCATCCTCAAGGAGGACCCGGCCTCGCTGGCCGGCCACGCCTTCCTCTCCTACGTCGACGCCCTCCGCTTCCTCGACCACGCCGAGGGGGATGCCGTGAAGGGCGAGGCCATCCTCAACCTGGAGGCCGGGCGCAAGCTCGGCAACCACTCCCACCTGATCGCCGCCGAGGCCTATCTCAAGGCGGCCACCGGCGACCTGCCCGGTGGCCTGGCCGGCTTGAAGGCCGAGCTGGAGGATCCGGCGCGGCAGACCGGGCTGCTCTCCGGCGCCATGGGGACGCTGCTCATGACCTCGGGCGACCTCGAGGGGGCGCGCGACTGGCTGGCCAGGGCCCAGAAGCTCAACCCCAACGACGTCCGGATCGCGCAGCAGCTCGCCGAGCAGCACCGGCGCCGCGGCGAGGGGTACGAGCAGCAGGCGGAGAACGCCTACCAGCTGGCGCTGCGGCTGCAGAAGGACCACGTCCCCTCGCTGCTAGGGCGGGCCATGCTGCTGCTGGAGCGCGGCCTCTACGACCAGGCGGCGCAGCACGTCCAGCAGGTGCTGGCCGGCGGAGATGCCAGCCCACGGCAGCAGGCGCTGGCCTACGCGGTGCGCGGCTCGGTGCTCTTCGCGAAGGGCAAGGCGACCGAGGGGACCGCCGACGAGAAGAAGGCGCTCGAGCTCGACCCCCAGAGCCCCGACCTGCCCTGGCTGATCGGCCGCCGCCAGCTGCGCGACGGCGAGGCGGCCGCGGCCGTGACCTCCATCCAGCGTGCCGTCAACGGCGACGGCAAGCGTCTCGCCTTCTACGTCGATCTCAACCGCGCCCTGCTGGCCACGCCCGACGGCAGCAAGAAGGCCATCGACGTGCTGCAGAAGGCGACCACCCGCGCCGGCGATCACCCGCGCATCGCGCTCCTGCTGGGCGACGCCTACCGGGCCCGGGGCGACACCGACCGGGCCCGCGGACAGTACGAGCGCTCCATCCAGCTCGGAAAGCCCTACCCCGACGCCCGGGTGGCGCTGGCCAGGCTGCACCGCGAGCTGAAGAACGTCCCGGCGGCGCTGGCCGAGCTCGATCTCGCCATCACCGAGTATGGGCAGGGCGGCGCCGGCAGCGCGGCGCAGGCCTACCTCGAGATGGCCGACATCGAGCGCTCCCGCGGCGCCAAGGCCGACCAGGTCTTCGCGCTCTACGTGAAGGCGCTCGACAAGGACCCGGCCTCCTGCGAGGCGCTCTGGAACACCGGCAAGCTCGGCTCGGACGCAGCGCGCGGGCGGGACGAGGAGTCGGCCAAGGCTCGAGACACCGCCCGGATCCGGCTCGAGCGCTTCCTCCAGGTCTGCCCCCGCGACGTCAACGTCACGGCCGCCAAGGCGATCGTCGACGCTTCCAGGCGCTAGCGCCCCTCGCTCCCGCCCAGTGTCCGGGGTGCCGCGGCCTCGCCGCGGGTCAGCCCGTCGACGTAGTGGACCAGCGCCCAGAGATCGGCCTCGGGGAGCGCCCCCTTCCAGGTCGGCATGGCGGTGCCGCCCAGTCCGGCGGCGATGGCACGGTAGAGATCGGCGGCGCGGCTGCAGTCACGGATCGAGCGGAGCGGGCCGGCCCGGAAGTCGGTGGCGCGGAGCGGGACCCCGAAGTCGGTGCGGCTTTCGGTCGGCCGGTCGGGGTCGGGGCGGGCCTCCACCTGCACGCCCGCGTCGGCCGCGAACCGTCCCACCTCCTCTGCCGTCGCGTAGGCCGGGTGGCAGCTCTGGCAGCGCCCCAGCCCGTGGTAGACGACGCGGCCCCGGGCCGCACCGTCGGCCTCGCGCCCGGCCCAGGGATCCGGCGGGGCGACGATGGGTGCGCCGGGCCGCTCGTCGCGGAAGCGCGGCGCGAGGGTCTTGAGGAACTGGACGATGGCGACCAGATCGTCGTCGGGGATCTCCCTCCAGGCCCGCATCCCGGTGCCGGCGAGGCCGGAGCGGACGATGCGGATCACGTCCTCGTCGCGCCAGAGGCTGCCGGAGGGGACCGAGGCGTAGGCGACGATCCCGAGCCGCAGGTCGCGTGGCCGGGGGGCCATCCCGACCGCCTGCGGGCCGTTCCCCTCGCCGAGCGCGCCGTGACAGGGGCGGCAGGCGCGCATGTAGGCATCGGCGCCGCGGTTGAGCGTGCGGGCCGGGACGGTGACGCCGCCGAGCTGCTGGTCGGCCCGGAAGCGAGGGACCTCGTAGTAGTCGCACCCGGCCAGCGCCAGCAGGAACAGGGCCGCCAGCCTGTGGGCCGGGCGCGCCACTACTTCGCCGGCGCCGTGGCCGCCGCCTCGGCCTCGCGGGCCTCCCTGGCCTCACGGAGCCGGGCTTCGCGCTCCAGTTCCTCCATGTAGTCCTTCTTCACGAGCCTGGGCTTGCTGTCGACCCGCAGGTCCTTGACCGTCACCGGGAGCGTGGCCTTGATCCCCTCCACGTCCACGGTGGCGTTCGCGGCGCCGGCCCCGACCGGCCAGAGCTGCCCGCGGGTGTCGCCGCGGCAGACCTCCTCGTCGTCGCAGCGGGTCAGCACCATCCGGCCCGTCACCGGCGCCGCCTGGTCGTCGAAGACCTTCACCTTCACCGCGAAGGGTTGGCGTTCGTCACGCAGCTCGATGGACGCCGCCGCCTGCTCGAGGGCGATCCGCGCCACCACCCGGACCTGGACCGGCGCCGAGGCCAGCAGGCCACCGATGGTGCAGGCGATCGTCGCGGAGCCGGGACCGACCGAGGAGATGGTGGCGTCGTTGCCGCGGGCGGTGACGGTGGCCACCGCGGGATCCGAGCTCGACCAGGCGCACCGCGCGTCGGGGACGGGCTTGCCACCCTTGGCGCGGGGCGTGGCGTGGAGCAGGCCAGACTGGCCCCGGCCGCCGAAGCGGAGCGAGACCGGCTCGAGCTCGACGGCGACGGGGCCGCCGCAGGCGGCGAGCAGGAGGGCGGGCAGGGCGAAGCGGGCGGCTCGCATGGTGGCGCCATGCTAGCGCGAGGTGGGGCCAGCGTGGTCCCCCGAAGGTCTCATCGGCCCGAGCCTCCGCTCCCGGAGGGCCGCGAACGGCCCAACAGGCCGCCGGCTCACAGGCGGCAGGTGGTGCTCAGAGCCTCGGCGCCACCTGGTAGAGCAGCAGGTAGACCACCACCCCGGTCCCCGAGACGTAGAGCCAGATGGGGAAGGTGACGCGAGCGAGCCGGCGGTGGCGCTCGATGCGCCCGGTCCAGCCCAGCGCCAGCGAGCGGAGCGCCATGGGGGCCACCGCCACCGCCAGGATGGTGTGGCTCACCAGGATGGCGAGGTAGAGCCAGCGCAGCCAGCCCTCGCCGGGGAAGCGGTGCGTCCCGGTCAACGCCACCCGGGTCAGGTAGCTGAGCAGGAAGACGGCCGAGACCGCCACCGCCCCGATCATGAGGCGGCGGTGCGTCACGCGGTCGCCGCGCTTGATGGCCCGCCAGCCGAGGAAGAGCAGGGTGCCGGCGCTGGCGTTGAGCGCCGCGTTGAGCGGCGCCAGGGCGTCGCCGAGGCTCACCGGCTGGCACCGAGGAAGAGCGCACCCATCAGCGCCACCAGGTAGGCCAGGGTCGCCAGGAAGATGCGCCGGGCCCACCGGTTCGACTCGCCCGTGAGCCTGAGCCCGGTGAGCGCGTAGCCGGTGAAGGCGACCGAGGCGGTCACCGCCACGGCACCGTAGACCCATGAGGCCAGGCCGAGCGCCACCGGAAGGAGCGAGGCCGGCAGCAGGAGCAGGCTGGTGCCGGCGATCCAGGCCCGCGCCATCCGGTCTCCGTGGACCAGCGCGAAGACCTTCATCCCCCCGCGGGCGTAGTCCTCCTTCAGGTAGAGCGAGATGGCGATGAAGTGCGGGAGCTGCCAGGCGAGCAGCAGCAGGAAGACGGCGACCCCACCGAGATCGGCCCGGCCGGTCACCGCGGTCCAGCCCATCAGCGGCGGGATGGCGCCCGGCACGGCGCCGACGAAGAGCGCCAGCGAGCTCTTGCGCTTGAGCGGCGTGTAGACGGCGACGTAGGAGACCAGCGCCAGCAGCGCCAGCGCCGCGGTCAGCGGGCCGGCCACCAGCGCCAGCAACGGCAGGGCGAAGACCGGCACCCCGAGGCCGAAGAGGAGGGCCAGCGTCGGGTCGAGCCGCCCCGACGGCAGTGGCCGATCGCGGGTCCGGTGCATGAGCGCGTCGCTCTCCCGCTCGAGGTAGCTGTTGAGGGCGTTGGCCGCCCCCACCACGGCGGCGGTGCAGAGCACGGTGAGCAGGGCGCGGGCCGGGTGGATCCGCCCCGGGGCCAGCCACATGCCGCCGGCGGTGGTGAGCAGCACCAGCCCCGAGAGGCGAGGCTTGGAGAGCAGCACCAGCTCTCGCCCCAGCGCCAGCGGCGTGGAGGCGAGACGGGCCGGCGCCTCTTCGGCGGCCGGCGAGAGCGGGGTCATCGGGCGATCTCCGTTGCCAGGTGGGGCGGCGGCCGCGCGGTCGGCGCATGGATGGCGGCGCCGTGCGGACCGAGCAGGAGGAAGAGGGCGAGCTGGTTGGCGAGCAGGGCGGCGCCGAAGGCGAGGTGGAGCGCCACGATGGGGAGCGCGACATAACTGGCCACGGTGAGCAGCCCGAGCGCCACCTGCGCCGCGGCCAGGGCCGGGGCGAGCGCGGCCAGCCGGCGCCGCAAGGGCGGGCCGCCGGCGCTGAGCCGCAGGGTGCGGAGCGACGAGGCCAGCACCAGCGCGGCAACGGTGTAGCCGAGGAGCCGGTGGACCACCTGGACCTGAGCCGGTCCCCAGCTCGGCCAGAGGGCGCCCTCGCAGAGCAGCAGGTCGGTGCCGCAGGCCAGCGCCGAGCCGGTGTGGCGCACCAGCGCCCCGACCACGATCTGCGCGTAGATGGCGGCGGTAGCCAGGCCGACCAGCCTGCGGCCGACCGGCGGCGCGGAGGGCGTCAGGGGGCGCAGCCGGTGGGCCAGGTAGATGACCAGGCAGAAGAAGGCCATGGAGGTGGCGAGGTGGCCGGCCGAGACCAGCAGCGGCAGCTTGAAGATCACCGTCAGGGCGCCCAGCGCCGCCTGCACGGCGACCAGCGCCACCGCCGCGACCGAGAGCAGGCGGAGGTCATATTCGCGCCGGGCGCGGAAGACCATCACCGAGAGCGCCACGGTCAGGAGCGCCACGCTGAGCGCCGCCAGCCGGTGACCGTGCTCGTAGAGGATGCCCCCGCGCATGGGAGGGAAGACCATGCCGTTGCAGAGCGGCCAGTCGGGGCAGGCGAGCGACGAGCCGGTCGGATGGACCAGCCCCCCGATGACCAGGAGGAGGAAGGTGGCTGCGGCGGTGGCGACGGCAAGGCGATGCTCGCGCATGGGGCTTCCGAGATATAGGAATGGAGCGGCGAGGGGTCAACGAAGGTTACCGCCGCCGCACGGGTCTGGCCGACACCATACCCCCCCGAGGAGTGAGCATGACGCAGAGCTTCGCAGCCATCGCCATCGTCGTGCTGCTCGCGCCCCGGAGCGTCGGGGCCGGCGAGGTCACCGGGACGGCCCGCTGGACCGGCCCGGCCCCGGCCCTCGTCCAGGTGGAGACCGACCGCGACCGGTCGGTCTGCGGCACCTCGCTGGCCGAGGAGTCGGTGCTGGTGACCCGGGGAGGGCTGGCCAACGTGGTGATCCGGATCGAGGTCCCCGGGCTGAAGGCCCCGCCCCGGGCGCTGCTCCTCGACCAGCAGGGCTGCCGCTACCTTCCCCGGGTGCAGGCCGCCTCGCCCGGCTCGACGCTCGAGCTGCGCAACGGGGATCCGGTGCTGCACAACGTCCACGGCTACGCCGGCGCCGCACCGCCTTCAACGTGCCCATGCCGACGCCGGGGGGGAGGGTGCCGCGCCTGCTGGCCCGCCCCGGCGTGATCCGCGTCGCCTGCGACGTGCACGCCTGGATGAGCGCCTCGATCCTGGTCACCGAGACCCCGCTCGTGGTGGTGACCGGGCCCGACGGCGGTTTCACGCTGAAGGAGGTTCCGCCCGGCTCCTGGCAGGCGGTCGCCTGGCATGAGCGCTACGGCGAGAAGAGGGCGGTGATCGTGGTGCCCGCCACCGGGGCGGTGACGCTGCCGCTCAGCTATCCCTGAGCCGCGGCCCGGGCGACAGGCTACTCGTCGTCGTCGTCCTCATCGTCGTCCTCGTCGGCCTCCGCGTCGACCTCGGCCTCCTCGTCGACCTCGGGCACCACCGGCTCGACCGGCCTGGCGGCCCGCGATCGCTTCTCGGAAGGTGCCTTGAGGGCGGGACTCTCGCGCTGGTCGGCCCCGCACTTGGGGCAGACCGCCACGGGCTTCTTCAGGTCGTAGAACTTGGTCGAGCACTTGAAACAGGAGTGCTTGGAGCCGAGGTCCTTCGCAGGCATGATTCTCCTCACGTCAGTCGAGCAAGGCGCGTTTAGCGTGGGGTGGAGGGGCGCGTCAAAGGAAAAGCGCGGCGCCGGTCCGGGGCGCGCGGAAGGGGAGCGGTCGATGCGGGAGGTGGATCGGCTGGAACGGCGGATCATCCGGGACACGGCCAGGGCCATCGCCGACTTCTCGCTGGTCGGTCCCGGAGACAAGATCATGGTGGCCTGCTCGGGCGGCAAGGACAGCTACACCTTGCTCCACGTGCTGCAGCGGCTGCGGGAGCGGGCCCCCATCGACTTCAGCCTGGTGGCGGTCAACCTCGACCAGGGCCAGCCGGACTTCCCGGCCCACCTCATCGAGGCCCACTTCCGGGCGGTCGGGGTCCCCTACCGGATGGTGAAGCGAGACCTCTGGTCGGCGGTGAAGCGGATGGTGCCGGAGGGCAAGACCGCCTGCGCCCTCTGCTCGCGCTTCCGCCGCGCCGCCCTCTACGACGTGGCGGTCGAGCTGGGCTGCACACGCATCGCGCTCGGCCACCACCGCGACGACTTCATCGAGACCCTTCTGCTCAACGCCCTCTACTCCGGCTCGCTCAAGGCCATGCCGGCCCTGCTGCGCTCCAGGGATGGCCGCAACACGGTGATCCGCCCGCTCTGCTACGCCGCCGAGGAGGAGATCGCGGCCTTCGCCCTGGCCAAGGCCTTCCCCATCGTCCCGTGCGATGTCTGCGGCAGCCAGCCTCACCTGCGGCGCAAGCGGGTCAAGGGGCTGCTCGCCGAGTTGTCGGCCGAGCACCCCTCGGTCAAGGCCAACCTGCTCCACGCCCTCGGCCACGTGGTCCCGGCGCACCTCCTCGACCAGGGCCTGCTGGGGCGGCTGGCCGGGGCGCCAGGCGACGACGATCCCTGGATCGATGCCGGCGACGAGGAGGTCCCTGGCGCCGCCTTGCCATCGCATCCCCTGCTTCGTACCATCGACGCCAAGTGAACTTCCCCTGCCCACGGTGCGCCACGCCGTGCACGGTGCCCGACGCCGAGGCCCCGGCCGCCGGGTCCCGCCTCACCTGCAGCGGCTGCGGCCAGGTGATGGCCATCGGCCCGGCGCCGCTCCCGCTCCCGCCCCCGCCCCCGCCCCCGCTCCCGCCTCCGCGCCGGCGGGCGCAGCCGCCGGCGACCGCTCGGCGCCTGTCGGACGCGCCACCCGCTCCCCCCGAACCGCACACTCTCCCCGAGGCGCACGAGCAGTTCTTCGCCAGCGCCCCGGGCTCCCACCAGCATGCGTCGGGTCTGGAAGCGGACCACCCGTCCGCAGCCAGCGCACCGAAGGCGGGCCGGCGGCTGGCCCTCGGCGCCGCCGCAGCCGGGCTGCTGGTCGCAGGGCTCTGGTGGACGCAGCGTGCGGACGCGCCGTCCGCTCCCGTGAGCGCGCCGGTTCGCCCCCCCAGCCCTGCTCCCGCGCCTCCGGTGGCGATCGTCGAGGTGGCGCCCCGGCCGGCCGAGCCGCCACCGGCGCCTCCCGATGGCGCGGCAGTCGCCGCCAGGGCCGAGGCCAGGGCCGCAGCGCAGGCGGCCCTGCACCGGGGTGGTGCGCCCATCGCGACGCAGGACCGGGCCCTGCTCGACCTGCTCACGCGCAAGCAGGACCTCCCGGCGGTCGCCGCGCCAGCGGCCGGTGAGCTGAGCACCGGGCGGTCCACGCTCGACGGGGCTGCCATCCGGAGCACGCTGGCGGCCAACGCGAGCGCCTTCTCCGCCTGCATCACCAGGGCAGGCCGGGCCGATCCGGGGCCACGCCGCGAGAAGCGGGTGCCGGTGCTGGAGCTGGTGGTCAGGCCGACCGGCCGGGTCTCGAAGGCCACCCTGGACGACCCGGCCTACGCCCGGAGCGCGCTCGGCCAGTGCCTGTCGGCGGCGGGCAGGCGCATGGTCTTCCCTTCCTTCGAGGGCGAGGACCTCCTGATCCAGGCGCCGCTCAAGCTCTCGGCGGTCCAGTGAGCACCCGCCCTGCCAGGCCGACCTCGCGAAGCGAGCTGGCCGCCTTCATCGACCACACCGTGCTGGCCGAGTCGGCGACCTCCGCGCAGGTGGCCCAGGCCTGCGACGAGGCGCGCCAGCATGGCTTCGCCGCCGTCTGCCTGCGCGCCCCGCACGTCGCCGAGGCCCGGCGCCGGCTGGCCGGCTCGTCCGTCAAGGTGGCGGCCGTGGTCGACTTCCCGCTCGGCGAGGGGAGCACCGCAGCGCGGGTGGCCGAGGCGGCGGCGCTGGTGGCCGACGGGGCCGAGGAGCTCGACCTGGTGGCGCCGCTCCCGGACCTTCTGGCCGGGCGCTGGCGGGCGGCCTTCGAGGATCTTCGTGCTGTGGTGGCGGCCTCGGCGGCGCCGGTCAAGGTGATCCTCGAGACCGGCCTGCTCACCCCGGACCAGGCCGCGGCCGGCGCGGCGGTGGCGCGCGCGGCGGGCGCCGCCTCGGTGAAGACCTCCACCGGCTTCGGCCGGGGCGGGGCCACGATCGAGGCGGTGGCGCTGCTGCGGGCCGTGGCCGGCGAGGTCCTCGGCGTGAAGGCCTCGGGCGGGATCCGCACCACGGCGCAGGCGCTGGCGCTGATCGAGGCGGGTGCCAGCCGGCTGGGCGCCTCGGCCTCGGTGGCCATCGTGGAGGGCTGGGAGGGCTGAGCGGCGGCTGCGGTCGGGTGGAACGCCGCCGCCATCGGCGTGCGGTCGGGAGCCGCTCAGAGGCAAGGCGCCATGCCGAGCAGCACCGGCCCGGTGGCCGGGAGCAGCACCTTGGTCTCCGGAGCGCAGAGCGTGCCGGCCCTGGCCGAGATGATGACCAGCCCAGCCGGCCCGGTGCCTAGGCCGGCACGATCAGGCTGGCCGCCGCCGATCCCCGAGACGCTGAGCCAGAAGCGACCGGTTGCGTCGGTGGTCCGGCTGCCGGACACCTCCCTGGCCCCCTCCACCTTCACCTCGGCGCCGGCGACCACCACGCCGGTGTCGCGCCGCCGGGCCTCACCGACCACCTCGAAGCTGTGGCGCGACCGGTCCGGGTCGAGGTTGGCCGGGGGGCGGAAGGCGGAGCAGGCCGTGGTGGAGACGAGCGCGGCGAGCAGCAGCAGGCTGGCGGAGCGTGGCATGCCCGAAGCGTCGCACGCCCGGTGCGTCTGCGCCAAAGCCCGTCTGGGGCTCAAGCGCGCGGTGAGCTCAAGCGCGGGGGGTCCCGAGCTCGGCGATCCAGCGGTTGAGGCCACCGGCCAGGTGCCGGACCCGGGTGAACCCGGCGGCCTCGAGCAGACGCGCCGCGGTGGCGCTGCGCTGCCCCAGCTTGCAGTAGAGCACCAGCTCTCGATCCCTCGGGAGCGTGGCGAGGTGGTCGTCGAGTTCGGAGAGCGGCGCCAGGCGGGCGCCGGGCAGGTGCACCAGGTCCCACTCCGGCCGCTCCCGCACGTCGATGAGCGCGAGCGAGGTCCCGGAGGCGAGCCGGGCCTGCAGCTCACGAGGTGTGTACTCGGCCACCCGGGCCGGGTCGGCGGCGCCCGGCCCGGCGCAGAAGGCCTCGTAGTCGGGCAGCTCGCGCAGCGTCCGGGTCCCGCAGGCCGGGCAGCTCGGGTCGCGCCGCAGCGTGAGCGCCCGGAAGCGCATGGTGAGAGAGTCGACCAGCAGCAGCCGGCCGATGAGCGGCTCGCCGATCCCGAGCAGCAGCTTGAGCGCCTCGGTGGCCTGGATGACGCCGAGCAGCCCGGGCAGCACGCCGAGCACGCCCCCCACGGCGCAGGAGGGGACCAGCCCCGGCGGCGGCGGCTCCGGATGGAGACAGCGGTAGCAGGGGCCATCGGCGGTGGCGAAGACCGAGGCCTGTCCGTCGAAGCGGAAGATCGAGGCGTAGACGTTGGGACGCCCGGTCAGCACGCAGGCGTCGTTGACGAGGTAGCGGGTGGCGAAGTTGTCGGTGCCGTCGACCACCAGGTCGTGGGCGCCGACCAGCGCGAGCGCGTTGCCCCGGTCGAGGCGGGCGGCGTGGCGCTCGACCTCGACGTGGGGGTTGAGGTCGGCGAGCCGGTCGCGGGCGGCGTCGAGTTTGGGGCGCCCGACGTCGCCTGTCCCGTAGAGCACCTGCCGCTGCAGGTTGCTGGCCTCGACCCGGTCGAACTCGACGAGGCCGAGGTGGCCGACGCCGGCGGCGGCCAGGTAGAGGGCGGCCGGCGAGCCGAGCCCGCCCGCTCCCACGATGAGGACGCGGGCCTGCTTGAGCCTCCGCTGCCCGGCCTCGCCCACCTCTGGCAGGGTGAGGTGGCGGCCGTAGCGCAGCCGCTCCTCGTCGCTCAACGCCCCCTGGTCATCCTGGCCGGACATGGCCAGAGTCTAGCGGTCCGGCCGCGGCGGCGCTCGTGGCCGCTCAGGGCCGCGGTGGGTGGGCGCGCACCGGCAGGGCCTGGCAGTCGACGCAGACGGTGGCAGCGAAGGCGGCCACGGTGTCGGAGAGCGGCGTCCCGCGCAGGCGAGCCAGCCCCTTGAAGAGCAGGCAGCCGACGCAGAGGCCGGTGGTGGCGGCCAGCAGCGCCAGCGCCGCGACCAGGCCGCCGAGGACCAGGGCCAGCGAGCCCCAGCCGAGCGCGCCTGCCAGCGTGGCGGCGGAGAGGAAGACCAGCCCGACCCGGTTGGCGAAGCGGACCGGCCGGCTGTCCTCGAGCGGCCCCTCGCCGAAGCGCGGCTGGATCACCTCGAAGTAGAAGACGCAGGGAAGGCACCAGCGACGCCCGAAGGCGAGGCCGAGGGCGAGCTGCAGCGCCGGCACGGCGAAGAGCGGCCACCAGCCGGTCAGCACGCCGGCCAGCGACAGCAGGCCGACCGCGGCCTGGTTGAAGCGGGGGGCGCGGGCGTCGATGACCCGCAGGTCACGATAGGGATGTGCGATGGGCATGACGGCGCTCCAGCGGGCGGGCTACGCGGTGATCCCCTCGAAGAGGACGCTGGAGAGGTAGCGCTCGCCGGCGTCGGGAAGGACGGTGACGATCAGCTTCCCCTTCGACTCGGGGCGGGCGGCGATCGTGAGCGCCGCCGCGACGGCGGCGCCGCAGGAGATGCCGCAGGTGATCCCCTCCTCCTTGTGGAGGCGCCTGGCCATCTCCACCGACTCGTCGTTGGAGACGGTGGAGATCTCGTCGACCAGCGAGAGATCGAGGACGTCCGGCTTGAAGCCGGCCCCGATCCCCTGGATCTTGTGCGGGCCGGGCTGGGGGGGCTGGCCTGCGCGGATCGCCGTGAGCACCGGCGAGTGGATCGGCTCCACGGCGATCGACTGGACGGCACGCTTCTTCTCCTTGAGGAAGCGGGCGACGCCGGTGATGGTGCCGCCGGTGCCGACGCCGGAGACGAAGATGTCGACGAGGCCGTCGGTGTCGCTCCAGATCTCCGGCCCGGTGGTGCGGTAGTGGATGTCGGGGTTGGCCGGGTTCTTGAATTGCTGGGGGAGGAAGTACCTCTTCGGATCGCTGGCGGCGAGCTCCTCGGCCCTGGCGATGGCGCCATTCATGCCCTTGGCCCCCTCGGTGAGGATCAGCTCGGCGCCGAAGGCCTTGAGCACCTTGCGCCGCTCGATCGACATGGTCTCCGGCATGGTGAGGGTGATGGGGTAGCCGCGGGCGGCGGCCACGAAGGCCAGCGCGATGCCGGTGTTGCCGCTGGTCGGCTCGATGATGGTCCGCTCGCGCGAGCCGGGCGTGAGCAGGCCGTCGCGCTCGGCTGCCCAGATCATGGCCGCCCCGATCCGGCACTTGACCGAGTAGGCCGGGTTGCGCCCCTCGATCTTGGCCACCACCGTGGCGTGGAGCCCCTGGGTGACGCGGTTGAGCCGGACCAGCGGGGTGTTGCCGATGCTGCGGCTGTTGTCCTCGAAGATGCGTGCCATGGGTGCCTCTGGTGCTCGGGTGGTCGGCGCAACCGGAGTCGCGGTGAAGCGCGGGCATTTCCGTTATAGCGGACATGCCCGTCAGCTGCAAGGTGGACTTGTCCGGACGGCGAATCACGGGCCAGCATTTATCTCTGGAATTGCCGGTTTTCCGCCTGTCCCGCACGGGGTTGCGTGCCGGAGCCCATTCCGCTAAAGCGGAACACCCGCTGACACCCCGCCGGTCCTCCCGGCGCCTCCGTCATCGCCAAGGTCACCATGTCCGACGAACAGCACCTCGACGCCAACGTTCCCGGCAACCCGGCCTACCACTTCACGATCCTGCCGGCCGGCTCGCCGGCCCGGGTGGGATGGGCGAAGCGTGGGCCGATGGTCCCCGGCGCGTCGCTGGCCACCCGCTGCGTCCACGCCGGCGTGCAGCCTGACCCGGCCTACGGCGCGGTGATGCCGCCCATCTACCTGTCCTCCACCTTCGCCTTCCGCGACGTCTGCACCAACGCCGGCTACGACTACACTCGCAGCGGCAACCCGACCCGGGCCGCGCTCGAGGAGGCGATCGCGCAGCTGGAGGGCGGCAGCGGGGCGACCTGCACCACCACCGGCATGAGCGCGGTGACGCTGGTGCTCAACCTGCTCCCGGCCGGGAGCCACATCCTCAGCACCATCGACTGCTACGGCGGCACCTTCAGGACGCTCGAGCACCTCAAGGGAGCGGCCGGCCTCAAGGTCACCTACCTCGACCTCGGGGACCTCGCGGCGGTGCGCCAGGCGCTCGAGCAGGAGACGGCGCTGGTCTGGATCGAGACGCCGTCCAACCCGCTCCTGCGGCTCACCGACATCGCGGCGGTGGCGGCGCTGGCCCGGGCCCGCGGCGCGCTCACCGTGGTCGACAACACCTTCCTCTCGCCGGTGCTGCAGCGGCCCTTCGAGCACGGGGCGGATCTGGTGGTCCACTCGACCACCAAGTACCTGAACGGCCACTCCGACGTGGTGGGCGGCGCGGTGGTGGCGGCGCCGGGGAGGACCGCGCTCTTGCAGCGGATCCAGTCGATGAACAACCTGCTCGGCACCTCGCAGAGCCCGCACGACTGCTTCCTGGTGCTGCGCGGGCTGAAGACCCTGCTCTTGCGCATGAGGGCGCACGAGGCGGGAGCGCAGCGGGTGGCCGAGTTCCTCGCCGCGCACCCGGAGGTGGCGGCGGTCTACTACCCGGGCCTGCCCGGCCACCCGCAGCACGCCCTGGCGAAGCGGCAGCAGGACGGCTTCGGAGGCATGCTCAGCTTCGAGCTGAAGCGCGGGACGCCGGAGCGGGTCAACCACGTGCTGCGGACGCTGCGCTGGTTCACCCTGGCCGAGAGCCTGGGCGGGGTGGAGAGCCTGGTGGCCCACCCGGCCTCCATGACCCACGCCTCGATGACCCCCGAGGCGCGGAAGCGGGCCGGGATCACCGACAGCGTCATCCGGCTCTCCATCGGCATCGAGGCGCCGGAGGACCTGCTGGCCGATCTCGGCGAGGCGCTGGGGTCGTTGCCCCAGTAGGGCGCGCTTCAGGCCGGCCAGGTCTCTGGCCCGCAGTTTCTAGACCGCGAGCCCCACGCTCCGCATCAGGTCGAGCGCGTTGGAGCGGCCGACCACGCCGGGGCGAAGCCGGTAGTCGAAGCTGAGCCGGCCGCCTGCCAGCTCGGAGGCGAAGTGGGCGTTGGCGATCCCGGCGCCGGTGCGGTCGGCGAGCCGCGTCAGCGCGAGGTCGTGCGTCGAGCAGAGGCCGATGGCGCCACGGGCGAGGAGCCCTTCCAGCAGCGCGCCAGCGCCCACGATCCGATCCTGGGGGTTGGTGCCGCTCAGCAGCTCGTCGAGCAGGAAGAGCGTCGGCGTGGCCTCCGCCGCCAGCGCATAGGTGGTCCGCAGCCGGTGCAGCTCGGCCATGAAGCGAGACTCGCCGTCGAGGAGCGAGTCGCCGCCGTCGATGGAGACGCCGAGGGCGAGCGGCGTGAGGCGGAGCCGCCTGGCTCGGACCGGCACCCCGGCCTGCGCCATGGCGACCGCCAGGCCGATGGAGCGCAGCCAGGTCGACTTGCCGGCCATGTTGGCGCCGGAGAGGAGGAGGAGCCGCGGCCCGCCGGCCCCGAGCCGGAGGTCGTTGCCGACCCCGCGCCCAGGGGGCAGGAGCGGGTGGCCGAGCCCCTCGGCCTCGATCGACGACTGCCCGGCCGGTAGCAACTCGGCGAAAGTGTGGTCAGGGTGCTCGTCGGCGTACCCGGCGATGGAGAGCAGCGCCTCGAACTGGCCGAGCGCCTCGAGCCAGCCCGCAAGCTTCGCTCCATGGCGCAGGCGCCACTGCTCGATCGAGTGGGCCTCGCGCGCCGGCCAGAGCAGCGCGTAGCCGTACATCGCGACCAGCTCGTGGCGAAGTGAATCGATCCGGGAGAACGAACGCTCAAGGCGGGCGAGCTGCTTCGAGGCTTCGCCGTCCTCGCGCAGGCGCGCCACCAGCGAGGCGAGGACGGTGGTGGTGAAGGACTGGCGCTCCAGGAGTGCCAGAAGGGGGCCGATCGGCGCGCTGGAACCGAGGGTGGCCTGGGCCGAAGCCAGGATCGGTCCGACGCTCGCATGGAGGGTCAGGTGGGCGAGGCCGGCGAGGGCGAGCGTGCTGGCGACGGCCAGCCAGGGCCACCAGCCGAGCGCGGCGCCGACCGGCGCCACCAGGACCGCCGCCGCGAGGAGCCGCAGCAGGTGGCCGAGCCATGGGCCGGGCAGCTGGCCCGGCTCGCAGGCCCACGCGGCGACGGCGCCGGGATCGGCGTGCGGCAGCTGCGCCGGCCCGGCGACCGCCCAGGCCTCTCTCAGGCCGAGCCGTCCGCGGAGTTCCTCGACCGCGGCGAGGCGCGAGGCGATGGTGGCCGGGTCGGACGGGCGGAGCAGCCAATCGAGGAGGGTCGAGGCGCCGATCCGTGTCCGCGCCGAGCAGAGTCGCGCGAAGAGCGAGCGGGGGCCGGTGAGGTCGAGCTGGCGAGCCCAGGGGTGGCTGGCGGGGAGAAGCTCCTCGCCGTCAAAACACGGTGAGCCGACGCCACCACCGATCCGGTCGAGACCTGACTCGTGGAAGGCGATGGCCCGCTTCGCGCTCCGCTGCCGCCGCTCGAAGATCCGGCCGGCGGCGTAGCTGGCGACGAGGGCGGCTCCGGCCAGCGCAACGAAGCCACCGTGGAGCCGCACCTGCGAGGCGAGGACCAGCGCCACCGCCAAGGCGACAGACGCCAGGCCGCGCGCCCAGATCGTCCACTCGCCGTGCTTGCCCGCTGTCGCGGCATGGGCACGCCAGTAGTCCAGCCGCTCCTCGTGACGAACCCGGAGTGATCCCATGTCGCTCCCGCGCTGGTCGAACTGCGAACCTAGCCACGGTCAACGGGCTGTCAAATGGCCCGGGCCTGATCCAGGTCAATGACCGACAGGCGCCGGCTGGAGGTCGATGGCCGGCGGATCGATGGCCGGCGCTACGCCGAGCGGCCTTCACGCAGAGCGAAGCGCTCAGGCCCCGAGGCCAGGTCGTGCGGTGCCGGTGCGGTATCGTTCCGTGCGTCGCTCCCCGAAGACCTTCTTCGCGGCCAGGGCGTTGTGCCGCCTGCAGACGATTCGAAGGTTCTCCACCGTTGAGGGTCCCCACTCGGCCCAAGGGATGATGTGGTCGAGCTCCAACCGGTGCGTCGAGCCGCAGCAGCCGCCACCGTCGAGCGGCCAGGTGCAGTGGTCGCCATCCCGCTCCCAGACGGCGCGGCGGACGGCGACCGGGATGGCTTCGCGCGGGCCGGCGCGGCGATGAGGGGGCGGCTCCGACGCTGTTGCGGTCACTGCGGCAGTTGGAGTGTCGGTGGGGATCGCGCTCGGGACCTCGATCGCAGTCGAGGTTGGGCTCAGGGTCGGGGTCGCCACCACCGCCCGCGGCCGCTTCACCTGCCCGCGCGCCCTGGCCTGCTTCTCGAGCAACAAGTCGAGCGCCGCCTCCAGCACCTGCTCCAGGGTCGCGCCCGGGATGGCGTGCGAGGGGCCGGCCTTAGCCGACTTGAGCTTCTGTACGAACGTCTTGCTGACGTTGACGTGGAGCCGCCTCCGTTCGGCCGAAAGCGGCTCGATCTCGTCAGGTTTCGGAGCGGCCCGGACGACTCCCCCAAAATCCACTTCGGGCGTCCGAAGTTGCGAAAGAGGGACCACGTCTGGGTACTGCTCGAGGTCGGGTGAAGGCGCGAGTGGAAGGGTATCGGCTGCCTCCGCCGACACCATCCCGGTGCGGGCGTCGAACGCTGTCACGGGCGCCAGCTGGAGCGCCGGCTGGACCTGCTCGACGAATGCCGCCCGTGCCGCCGGCCGGCTGGTCACCCTGGTGACGATCGTCCTGGTCGCTGGCTCCTGTCGCGGCTGGAGCTCGGCGACCACCTCCTGCGCCTCTCGCGAGGAGAGGCCGAAGAAGCGGGGCAGCACAGTCGCCTTGTTCTCCTCGGTCAACACCTTGGCCAGCTCAGCGGTGCTGGAGCAGCAGAGTCGGCCATCGCGCAGGGGCTCGATCAGCTCGGGGAAGCGATGCAGCGCCTCGGCGGCGCTCTTGCGCCAGTAGGCGCTCGGGTTGGGGAGCTTGAGATCGAAATAAAGAAAGGCGAAGAGGGTCGAGTAACCGAGCGGCTCCCAGCCGCGGCGGCGGTCGAAGTCGGCCAGCGCGATGAGGAAGTCGGCCATGGCGAACTGCTCGGCGCGGAGCAGGGTGGCGAGGCCGTCGCGGGCCCGGCGGGCATCACAGAGTTCGAGAGACGGGGAGGCCGCTCCGTGCGTCGGAGCCGCGGCCGAGAGAAGGGTCGGTTGCGCGTTGTTCATTCACGGAGCGTCTCACGTGGGTCTGACATTTCCGGGCGGGCCAAAGCGCATGGAACCCAAGAGGGACGCTGGTTTCGTGAGAACTCTCACCCTCCCCAAACGGCGAACGCCGCGGGATGACCCACGGCGTTGGCGCTTCTCGGGGACTCCTCGCCGTCAGGCCGGCGAAAGGTGTCTTGCGTCGGCGTCACTAGAGGCCGACGCCGACGCGACTGAACGCCTCCTCGAAGTCCTCCTTGATGTCCTCGATGTGCTCGATGCCGACCGAGACGCGGATGGCGTCGGGCGGCACCCCGGCGGTCTTCTGCTCCGCCTCGCTGAGCTGCGAGTGGGTGGTCGAGGCCGGGTGGATCACCAGGGTCTTGGCGTCGCCGACGTTGGCGAGGTGGCTGGCCAGCTTGACCGACTCGATGAAGGTCTTCCCGGCGGCGAGGCCCCCCTTGATGCCGAAGCTCAGCACCGCGCCGAAACCGTTCTGCAGCAGCTTCCTGGCCCGCTCGTGGTGCCGGTGGCTCGGCAGGCCCGGGTAGGAGACCCAGGCCACCGCCGGGTGCTTCTCCAGCCACTGCGCCAGCGCCAGGGTGTTGTCGGCGTGGCGCTGCACCCGCAGCGAGAGCGTCTCCAGCCCCTGCAGCAGCAGGAAGGAGTTGAACGGCGAGATGCACTGCCCCTGGTCGCGCAGCCCCTCGACCCGGGCCCGGATGATGAACTGGATGTTGCCGAACGGCCCCTTGGGCCCGAAGACGTCGTTGAAGACCAGGCCGTGGTAGCCGGGCGAGGGGTCGGTGAAGAACGGGAACTTGCCCGAGGCGGCCCAGTCGAACTTGCCCGAGTCGACGATGACGCCGCCGATCGAGGTGCCGTGGCCGCCGATCCACTTGGTGGCCGACTCCACCACGACGTCGGCGCCGTGGTCGATGGGGCGGGCCAAGTAGCCGGCTGCGCCGAAGGTGTTGTCGACGATGAGCGGGATGCCATGGTCGTGGGCCACCTTCGCCAGCGCCGGCAGGTCGGCGATGTCGTAGCCCGGGTTGCCGATGGTCTCGACGTAGAGCGCCTTGGTCCTGGCGTCGATGACCTTGGCGAGGTCGGCCGCCTCGACCGAGTCGACCAGTTTCACGCCGATGCCGAGCCGCGGCAGGGTCACCTTGAACTGGTTGTAGGTGCCGCCGTAGAGCCGGCTCGAGGAGACGATGTTGTCGCCGGCCTGGGCGATGTTGGTGATGGCGAGGAACTGGGCCGCGTGGCCCGACGCCGTCGCCAGCGCCGCCACGCCCCCCTCGAGCGCCGCCACCCGCTTCTCGAAGACGTCGGTGGTCGGGTTCATGAGCCGCGTGTAGATGTTGCCGAAGGCCTTGAGCGCGAAGAGGTTGGCCCCGTGCTCGGCCGAGTCGAAGGTGTAGGAGGTGGTCTGGTGGATCGGCACCGCCCGCGAGTTGGTGCCGGGGGCCGGCTCCTGGCCGGCGTGGACCTGGAGGGTCTCGAAGCGGGGCTTGCGGTTCGGGGGCAGGGCCACGGGGTGATCCTTTCGCGATTTCCGTTAAAGTAGACATACATCCTATTGACCAGACACGGCATCGTCAAGCCTGAAGTCGAATGACGAACCGTGGCTCCCGGTGCGGACGGACCTCCGTGATCACGGACACCCGTTGGGGCGGGGCGCCGAGGGGCTTTCCCCGGGGTGGATCTCCGGTAGATTCGCCGTCCATGGCCCAGCCCCAGCACCAGCCCCGCTCCGTGGGGGAGCTCTTCCTCGACCGGGTCGGTCGCACCCCCGACGCGCTCGCCTTCAGCTACCCGGAAGGCTCCAGCTGGAAGAAGCTCACCTGGGCCCAGACCGAGGCCAGGGTGCGGGCGGTGGCCTGCGGACTGCGGGTCCTTGGCCTCCGCTCCGAGGACGTGGTCGCCATCCTGGCCGGCACACGCATCGAGTGGGTCCTGGCCGATCTCGGCATCCTCTGCGCCGGCGGCGCCACCTCCACCATCTACGCATCCTCCACCGCCGAGGAGTGCGCCTACATCCTCGGTGACTCGGCGGCGGTGGTCTGCTTCGCCGAGAACGAGGAGCAGGTGGGCAAGCTGCTGGCCCGCCGCGCCGAGCTGCCGGCGCTCAAGAAGATCGTGGTCTTCGACGGGTCCCCGTCGCAGGACGGCTTCGTGCTCCCCTTCAACGCACTCGAGGCGCTGGGTGGCGCCCACGACACGGCCCACCCCGGCACGTTCGAGGAGACCTGCGCGGCGGTCGAGGGCCACGCGCTGGCCACGCTCATCTACACCTCCGGGACCACCGGGCGCCCCAAGGGCGTCGAGCTGACCCACGCCTGCTGGGTCTCGCAGTCGGCGGCCATCGAGGCCTCGGGCATCCTCGACCACGAGGAGCCCTCCCAGCTCTTCTGGCTCCCGCTGGCGCACAGCTTCGGCAAGATGATCGGCACCGCCCAGCTCCGCATCGGCTTCCCCACCGTGATCGACGGGCGCGTCGAGCGGCTGGTGGAGAACCTGGGAAGGTTCCGCCCCACCTTCGTCTGCGCGGTGCCCCGCATCTTCGAGAAGGTCCACGCCAAGGTGGTGCAGGCGGCCACCGACAAGGGCGGGCCCAGGGCGGCGCTCTTCCGCTGGGCCATCGACGTCGGGCTGACCGTCTCGCGAAAGCGGCGGGAGGGGGCGGCGCCCGGCCCGATGCTGGAGGCCCAGTACCTGCTGGCCGACCGGCTGGTCTTCAGGAAGGTGCGCGACCTCTTCGGCGGTCGGCTCAAGTTCTTCATCTCCGGCTCTGCGCCGCTGGCGCGCGACATCGCCGAGTTCTTCGACGCCGTGGGGATCACCATCCTCGAGGGCTACGGCCTGACCGAGTCCTCGGCCGCGACCCACTGCAACCTGCCCTGGAACCAGAGGCTCGGCAGCGTCGGCCCGGCCCTCCCCGGCGCCGAGGTGAAGCTGGCCGAGGATGGCGAGGTGCTGATGCGCGGCCCCTGGATCATGCGGGGCTACCGTGGCCGGCCCGAGGCCACCGCCGAGGCCCTCGACGCCGAGGGCTGGCTGCACACCGGCGACGTGGGCACGCTCGACGAGCAGGGGCGGCTCTCGATCACCGACCGGAAGAAGGACCTGATCAAGACCTCGGGCGGCAAGTACATCGCCCCCACCGAGCTGGAGAACCTGCTCAAGGCGGCCGCCCCGCTGCTCTCGCAGGTGCTGATCCACGGCGACCAGCGCAGCTACGTCAGCGCCCTGGTGACCCTCGATCCCGAGGGGCTGCAGCGGCTGGCGGTCCGGCTCGAGCTGGGCGAGCTCACCGGTGAGCGGGCGGTGGCGCACCTGGCGGTCCAGCAGCAGGTGCAGCGGGCCATCGACCAGGTCAACGCGGGGCTGCCGCGCTTCGCCAGCATCAAGCGCTTCGTGGTCCTGCCGCGAGAGTTCAGCGAGGCCGAGGGCGAGGTGACGCCGTCGCAGAAGCTCAAGCGCAAGGCGATCGAGCAGCGCTACCGCGCCCAGCTCGACACCATGTACCACTAGGACCGGCCCGGGACGGGCGGAAGCGCGCTATCCCTTGTCGGGGCTGGCGTCGGCCGGGAGCAGCGGCTCGGCGGCCGGCACCGCCTCCGGCGGGACGTCGCGCAGCGCCTGCTTCATCCGGTCGAGGGAAGCCTGGGTCTCTGCCACGAACCGGTTGTTCTCGACGCGGGTCCGGCCGGCCACCGAGAGCGTCTGCTCGTAGATGGTGATGGCCTTGACCACCAGCACCCGGACCTTGCGCTTCAGCTCCAGCCGGTAGGCCCCGGCCTGCTCGGCGTCCAGCCCGGGCGGCAGCGGCGCGCCGACCAGCGCGGCGTGGAGCGCGTCGTAGAGCTCGCCGATGCGGTAGCCGGAGGCGACCGCCCAGTCGCTGTTGCCCATGCGGATGGCGCGCAGGTAGTGGCCCTGCGCCGAGAGCAGCAGCGAGGCCTTGTTCTCCAGGTCGAGCGACAGCCCGGCCTCGTCGCGCCTCGACGGGTCGAGCCGGACCGCGAGGAAGTGGGCACGGTAGACCTCGCCCAGGTAGTACTGGGCCTGGGAGGGGTAGTAGTCGTCGAGCCGCTCCTGCTCGCTGCCGCTCTTCCAGGCCGAGACCGCCAGACGCAGGTGGCGCTCGGCGTCATCGAGCTGCCCCTGGTCCACCTCGACGATGCCGAGCTGGGTCAAGGCCCGAATCTGCTCGCCCGAAGGCAGGTCGGTGCGGGCCGAGACCCGGGCCAGCACGGCGGCCGCCGCCGGGAGTTCGTCGAGGTGGTAGTGGCACTCGGCGATGCGGAAGGTGGCCTCCAGCGCGTCCGGGCCGGTGAACTGGAGCGTCAGGGCCCGGAACCGCTCCAGCGCCACCCGCCACTGCTCCAGCCGCTGGTGGGCGATGCCGCCGTTGTAGAGCGCGGTGGCGACTCGCCTGGAGCCCGGGTGGAGCACCACCAGCCGGTCGAAGGCGGCGGCAGCCCGCTCGAACTCCGCGGCCGCGAAGGCGGCCTGGCCGATGGCGAAGAGCTCCTCGTCGTTCTTGCCGACCAGCTCGAGCTCGGCCGGCGTGACCACCACCTGCTGCGGCTCGTAGGCGAGCTGCGTGGGAGCGGCCGGAACGGCCCCGCTGGCGCCGCCCGGGTCGCTGCAGGTCGGGCAGGAGGCGGCCGGCGGCGGGCGGGCGGCGGCGCAGCCGGCCAGCGTGGCGAGCAGGGGGAGGGCGGCGAGGAGCGAGGCGCGGAGGGAGGGCATGGTGATCGGTGGCACGTTCATACCGCGACCGGACCCCGCCGGTGGAGGGGGTCAGCCGCGCTCGTCGCGCAGCCGCTCCGTTAGCGCCGCCAGCCCCCGGAGATCGTGGATGTCCTCCTCGAGGCGAGGCACCACGGCGTTGGCGCCCGGCGTGGCGGCCAGCAGCTCGGCCACCGCCGCCGCGTCGGCGGCCGCCATCCGCTGGTGCTCGTCGAGCGCCAGCGCCAGCCCCGCGGCCAGCGCGCCGTCGCCGGCCTCCAGCGCGGCCGCCAGCTCGGCGGTGGTCGGGCAGGCCTGGCCGGTTGGCCAGAGCGGTGGGGTCACCCGGTTGGCGACCGCGCCGGCCACCGGCATGCCCTCGGCCACCAGCCTGGCGTGGAGCGCGCGGGCCTCGGCCACCGCCCGCGCACCCGGGCTGGTCACCAGCACGAAGCCGGTGGTCGGCTGCGCCAGCAGCTGTGCACGGCCGCGGCCCGCGCCTTGAATCCCTCGTACATGCCCTGGAAGCTGGAGAGGAAGTCGCCGAGGTCGTGGAGCATCTGGGCGCCGGTGAAGCGGGCCAGGGTCTTGACGAGGAAGCTCCCGCCCAGCTGGGCCAGCCGGAACCCGAGCCGCGCGCCACGGGCCGGGGACAGGAGCAGCGGGGCCTGGTCGTCGCCGAGGAAGTCGAGGATGCGATCCGGCGCGTCGAGGAAGTCGAGCGCGTTGGCGGTGGGCGGCGTGTCGAGGACGATCAGGTCGTAGTCGCGGTCGGTGGCCAGCTCGTAGAGCTTCTCGGTGGCCATGTACTCCTGGGATCCGGCCAGCGCCGCCGACATCTGCTGGTAGAGCCGGTTGCGCAGGATGCGGTCGCGCCGCTCTTCGGTCGGGGCGTGGCGCGTCACCAGGTCGTCCCAGGTGCGCTTGACGTCGAGCATCATGGCGAAGAGCTGGCCGCGCGGCTGGAGCCCGGCCGCCTCGAAGGCCTGGTCGGGCACGCGGGTCTCGACGTTGCCGAGGGCGCCCAGGCCCAGGGCCGTGGCCAGCCGCCGGGCCGGGTCGATGGTGCAGACCAGCACCTTGCCGCCATCCAGGGCGCGCGCCAGCGCCAGGGCGGCCGCCACCGAGGTCTTGCCCACGCCACCGGCGCCGACGCAGACCAGGATGCGCCGGCCGGCGAGCGCCGCGCTCAGGCCAGCCATGGGGAGGCCCCGTCCTCTCCGGCCAGGGTGTCGGCCAGCCGCTCGACCTCGGCCGTGCCCCAGCCGGTGGTCGCCAGCAGCGGCAGGCAGGCGATCGGGAGCCGAAGCGCCGATCGCAGCCGGCTGAGCTCGCGCTCGGCGTGCTCGCTGCGCACCGCCTGCAGCCGCGCCGCCCTCGCTGCCGCCCCGACCGGTGGTGGCGCCGCCGCCAGCGCGCCGAGCCGCGCCGACTGCGCGGCCGTGAAGCGACGCTGCGGCATGGCGTTGACCAGCACCGCGGCGGGGATGATGCCGACCCGTTCGCGGAGCTGCTGGTCCAGCTCGATGGCCTCGGTGACCGGCATCTCCTCCGGCAGCGTCACCAGCAGCGCGGCGGTGCGGGCCGGGTCGAGGAGCATCGCCTGCATCCACTGGGCGTCGTTGCGCAGCGGCCCGGGCGGCACCATCCCGAGCATGGCGCCGGGGACGCGCAGCAGCTGCACGGCGTGGCCGGTGGCCGGGGCGTCGACGATCACCTGGTCCCAGCGGGGGCGGCCCCGCTCCTCGGCGCGCACCTCGTGGAGGATCTTGCCGAGCATCACCAGCTCGCCCAGCCCCGGCACCACCCTGAGGAAGTGCCGGACCAGCCGGTTCTCGAAGACGGCGTCGTAGACGGCCCGCAGCTTCACGACGTGCAGGCCGTACTCGCGCAGCGAGGCCGGGGGGGTGACGTCGACGGTGAAGATCCCGGGGCGGGCCTCGCGGATCTCCGGCCCGGCCGGGGGGGCGCCCAGCAGCGGCGCCACCCGCTCGGTGGCGTTGACCTCCGCCACCAGCACGCGCTGGCCACGCCGCGCCGCCAGCAGGGCCAGCGCGGTCGCCATGGTCGACTTGCCGGTCCCGCCCTTGCCGGTGACGATCACCAGGCGGCGGTCGAGGTGGGGGACGGACGCCACGCTTGACAAGCTAGTGAGGGGAGGGGGACAAGTCCACCATGCTCTTCGACGATGTGCTGAAGCACCCGGTCGTGAAGCAGGTGATCGCCTCGGGGGAGGAGCGAGCCAGCCGGGTGGTCGGCCGGCTGCTCTCCGACCAGCGCGTCAGCCAGGGGCTCCAGGAGCTGCTGGCCGCCGCGGCGGCGGCGCGCGCCACCGTCGAGTCGGGCGTGCAGGCCGCGCTCCACGCCGCCAACCTGCCGACGGCCGACGAGCTCCGCTCGATGCGCCAGAAGCTCAGCGAGCTGGAGGCCCAGGTCGAGGCGCTCAACGGCCGCCTCCAGGCGGAAGATGGGGCAGCGCACCCGGCCTCGCCGGCCGAGACGCCGGCCGAGAAGCCGGCCGAGACGCCGGCCGGGACGGCCTCGGGGCCGACCGAGCCGGCCGGACCGTAGTCTCCGTTGCAGTCTCGACGGCCGCGCCGGAGCGCGGCGGAAGCTACTTCCGGTCCTGCTCGTCGAGCTTCTTCTCCAGGGCCTCGATGCGCTTGGCGATCTCGTCGAGCTGCCGCTTGACCTCGGGCAGGTTCTGGATCCCCTCGGCGGCGCCGCGGACTCGCTCGTCGATGCGACGCTGCAGTCCGGCCAGCGCTTCCTGCGAGGCGCTCACCAGCTCGCGGGCCTTCTCGCCGGTCTGCTGGCCGCGCGCCAGCAGGCTCTGGACCCGCTGCTCGGCGACGTGCCGCACCGCATCGACCCGCTCGCGGAGGTCGCCGCCCGCGCCGCCGACGACCTGCTGCGCCATCTCACTGCCCTGCCGGATCAGCCCGAGCAGCGTCTTCATGCTGGTGCGGGAGCTCTTCTTCTCCTCCTCGAAGATGATCTGCGCCAGGGTGACGGCCGTGAGGTCGTCCTTGGTCCGGTTGTCGATCACCTTCACCTCGCCGCCCGCCTTGATCATCTCGGCGATCTCATCGAGGGTCACGTACCGTGACTCCACGGTGTCGTAGAGCTTGCGGTTGGTGTACCGCTTGATCACCTTCGGCTCGGCGCCGGAGGTCACGGGTTCGGCGGCGGTCTCGACATGTTCGGTCATCGCTCACCCCGGAGTGAATCCAAGTGCCTGCAATGCAAGGGATTGTTCTGGTGATGGCGCTTGGTGTCAAGCGTTTCGGGGTGTAATCTCGAGCCAACCAACGGTTCCGCAATGATAGTCGTCTGCACCGGTTGCTCAGCCAAGTTCCGCGTCGCCGACGAGAAGGTCGGGCCGCGCGGTGCCAAGCTGCGCTGTTCGAAGTGCCAGACCATCTTCCTGGTCAAGCGCCCGCTCGAGCCGTTGCCCGTCGCGGTGGTGGCCACTCCCTCCGACCCTTTCGCGGCGGTCCCCGCCGCCCCACCCCGGGCCGGGCCACCTCCGCTGCCCCGCCGGACCACCCTCGATGCACGCGCCGCTTTCGAGGTCGACCTGGAGCCAAACCTCGGGGCCGTGCCGCCATCGGTCGATCCCTTCGCGCCATCGCCCGGCCTGGCGGACGCCGACCCGTTCGCGGCGGCCGAGTCCCGTTCGGTCGCCGTCCCGGCACCGGCCCCCGTTCCTGCGCTGGCCCACGAGCCGGCGCCGGCTCGCGAGGGCGCGCTCGCCTTCGATCCCTTCGAGGCGTCCGCCGGGGACTCGCCGCTGTCGGATCCTTTCGGCGCGCTGGGAGGCGAGCGCTTCGAGAGGCCGCCGCAGCGAGCGACGGCCCCTCCGTCCCCCCGGGACCAGTTCGAGACCCAGGCAGGGTCGTCCTCCGCGGCCAGGGCGGCCGCCGGCACCTCCATCTCCCTCGAGGAGTTGACCACGCCACCGGCCCGTCGCCTGGCGGCGGTCCGCTCCTCCGAGCCAGCGCCGATGGCCCTGCTCGCCTCCACCGAGGATCCCTTCGGCGCCGTGGCGCCGCTCGGCCCCGGGCTCTCCGAGCTGGACGCCGGAGTCTCCTCCTCGACTGGGCCGAGGCCCGGTGTCCTGCCGAGCGGCGCCTCCTTCCCGGTCCCCGAGCGGGTGGAGGAAGCGCCGCTCCAGTTCGATCCCTTCACCGCCGCCGCCGTGGCCGCCGATCCGCTGGCGGTCGACGAGCCGTCGCGCGCCGTGGCCGCGCCTCCGGCGGCGGAGACGACCGCAGACCGGCCGGTCCCGCGACGCACCTTCCAGGTGAAGGAGGTGCTGGTCAGCGCCATGGCGCTGGCGGCGCTCCTGCTGCTGGCGCTGGCCATCCTGGTGGTCTGGCGCGGCGGGCTGGCCCCGGCCGATGCGCTCAGGCCCTCGGCCATCGTGGCGGCGCTCGCGCCGCGGCCGCTGGCGGGGGCCCTCTCGATCAGCGGCGTGACCAGCGGGCTCTACGAACGGGCGCGCGGGGCGCCGCTGCTCTTCGTGCGCGGCCAGGTGGTCTCCAGCGCCACCTCCCGTCTCGATGGCGTCTCGGTGGTGGTCGAGGTGGTGCGCGACGGCGCGGTGCTGGCTCGGGGCGAGGCCCTCGCCGGCGCGGTCCCGGGTCCAGAGGCGCTCTACGGCGCCGTCGACGCCGCGGCGCTGGCCCGGGCGATGGCCGAGGCGGTCCCGGCAGCCGCCCCGCTGGCTCCGGGCGGCACCGTCCCCTTCCTGGTCGTCTTCACCGACTACCCGGCCAACCTGGCCGGCGCGTCGCTGCGGGTCCAGCCGGTGGCGGGCACGGCCCGGTGACCTGGCGGGCCGCCGGCCACGGCGCCGCGGACCAGGGCGCACTGCAGGTCAAGGAGCTGACGCGCACCCTGGTGGCGCTGGAGGAGGGGCCGGCGCGGGCCGGGGCTGCGGCGCGGGCGCTGGCGGCCCTGCCGGCCGAGGCCGCGGTCCGGGTGGTGGCGGCGCTGGCGAGGAGCGGGCAGGCCGGGGCGCGGGCCGCCATGGCCGCGGTGGGCCAGGCGCTGGTGGGGCCTGACGCCGCGCTGCTCTACGACCACCTCGCCGAGGTCTACGCCGTGGCCGCCGCGCGGGACCTGCTGGAGGTCTCCAGCCTGCTGGTCTCGCCGCCGGCGAGGCGCGCCTGGGTGCCGCCGCGCGACCACGCCGCCTCACCGCTCGCCAACGTCACGCTCGGTCACAAGAAGACGATGGCGCGCACCCACCGGGATCCCGATCTGCTGGCGCGGCTGGCCGCCGAGGGAGACCCCTCGGTGGTCCGCGAGCTGCTGCGCAACCCGCTCGTCACCGAGCCCTTCGCGGTCCGCATCGCGGCGCGCCGTCCCATTCGCCCGGAGACCCTGCGGCTGCTGGCCGAGTCGCGGCGCTGGCGGACGCGGCCAGCCGTGATGCTGGCGCTGGTGCGGAACCCCTACGCGGAGCCGGCGGTGGCGCTCAAGCTCCTGGCGACCCTGCCGGCGGCCGAGCTGGCCGAGGTGGGGCGCGACGCCACGGTCCACCCGCTGCTGCGGGCCACCGCCTCCCGGCTGGCCAGCGCCAAGAGAGGTGCGGTGGGCCTGGGGTGCGAGCCCTAACCCGGCTTGGGCGGACTGGCCGGCGGGGTGGATGGAGTGGTCGGCTTCTTCGCGGTCACGTCGATGGCCGGGTCCTCGCTCACGCTCTTCTTGATGTTGCGGATCGCCTTGCCGAGGCCGTCGCCCAGGGCCGGGATCTTGCTGGCTCCGAAGACCAGGATGACGACGATCAGGACGACGACCAGTTCACCCATGCCCATGGCGCTCTCCCACCCGACGCGGCCACTCCGGTGGCTCGCGGCGCGGTAGCATAGTCGTGCGCCACCGCTGGCGCCAGACTCCGCCGCCGCGCCTCGAGCCCATGCCCTTCAGCTTCGTCCCCGCCCCCCGCCGTGACCGGTGCCCGCTGGTGCTCGGCCACCGCGGCGCCTCCTCCACGGCGCCGGAGAACACCCTGGCCGCGTTCACCCGGGCCCTGGCCGACGGGGCGGACGG
>JANYBC010000148.1 GCA_025360965.1 Anaeromyxobacter sp.
GATGACGTCGGCCCGCTTCGGCTCCATGCCGGGGAGGCGGGCCCGCTCGGCCAGCGGCAGCCCCGCCAGCCGCTCCAGCAGCCGCTCCAGCGTGGCGCGGGTCAGCGAGGAGCCGTGGACCCGCTCGGCGTCGTAGCGCGGGAGGGCCTGATCGACCGCGGCCAGCGTGGTGACGGTGCCGGCCACGCCGACCAGGCGCCCGACCGCACCCCCGCCGGCCGCGCCGGCTCCGCCGCTCCCGCCGCTCCCGCCGGCCATGCCGGCCATGCCGGCCAGCGGGGCCAGGGCCTGCCGGGCCGCCTCGCGGAGGGTGGCCAGGGTGGCCGGATCGACGGGGTCCGAGGCGATGTGCCGCTCGGTGAGCCGCACCGCCCCGACCTGCAGGCTGCGGCGACCCAGCGGCGTGGGACCGTCACCAAAGGTGAATTCGGTGGAGCCGCCGCCGACGTCGAGCACGGCCAGCCGGCCCGGAGCGCCAGCCCCGCGGTCCCTGCCGGCGTGGGCCGCGGCGCCGAAGTCGCGCCAGGCGCTGGCGTAGACCAGCCGGGCCTCCTCGTCGCCGCTGATGATGCGCGGCTCGAGCCCGGCCGCGGCCTGGACCGCCGCGAAGAACCGGGCGCCGTTGGCGGCGTCACGCGCCGCGCTGGTGGCCACGCAGTCGATGGCGCTCACCCCCAGCGACCGCGCCTCGGCGGCGTAGGCCGCCACCACGGCGACGGTCTCGGCGATGGCGGCCGGGTCGAGGAGGCCGGTGGCGTCGACGCCGCGGCCGAGCCGGGTGATCTCGGCCCGCTCGGCCAGCGCCACGGGCCCCCGGGGGCCGGCCTCGGCCACCAGCAGGAGGACGGTGTTGGTGCCGACGTCGATGGCGGCCACCCGGGTCGGCATGGTCACTCTGCCGGGAGCGGGCCCCAGGCCGGGGTCATCAGCTCGCCCCCGCTGGTGAGGACGGTCTGGCGCTCGCCGCGCGGATCCGAGACCACCAGCTGGGGGAGGCCGCCGCGGTCGGAGGTGAAGGCGACCATCCGGCCGTTGGGGGCCCAGGAGGGCTCCTCGTTGGTGCGCCCCTGGTCCTGGGTGAGCCGCTGCACCCTGCCGCCGTCGAGCGCCACCGCGAAGAGGTCGAAGACGCGCCGCTCGTCACGGGCCGTGAAGGCGATCAGGTCGCCCCGGGGGCTCCACTGCGGCGTCTGGTTGTAGCTGCCCTGGAAGGTGAGGCGGCGCTGCTCGCTCCCGTCGGCGTTCATGACGTAGAGCTGCGGCGTACCGGCCCGGTCGGAGACGAAGGCCAGCCGCTTGCCGTCCGGCGACCAGGAGGGGGAGAGGTCGAGGGCCGGGCTGGTGGTGAGCCGCCGCTGGCCGGTGCCGTCGGGGTTGCAGGTCCAGACGTCGGTGTCGTTGCCCTCGATGGCGGTGAAGGCGATGCGGCTGCCGTCGGGCGACCAGCTCCCGCCCATGGCGCCGCGGCCGGTCGGGACCTTGCGGAAGCTCCGGTCGGAGAACCGGTAGCGCCAGAGCTCGGGGCCGCCGCCGCGGTAGCTGGTCACCAGCAGCTCCTCGCCGTCGGGACGCCAGGAGGGCATCAGCAGGAGCGCCTTCTCGCTCAGCAGGACGCGGGCGTTCTGGCCGTCGGCGTCGAAGACCACCAGCTCGCGGCCGTCGCGGGTCTTGCGGATGGCCGCGATGCGGGTGCGGAAGATGCCCCGCTCGCCGGTGTAGTGGCGCACCACCTCGTCGGCGATGCGGTGGCCGAGCCCGCGGGCGTCGGCGGCCGGCAGGGTGCGGGCCAGCAGCTCGCGCCCGGCCCGGACCTCGAGGAGCCGAAGGTCGGCGCTGAAGCCCTCGGCCCCCTTCCTGACCCGGGCCTTGACCAGCCCCTCGGCCCCGACGTCGGCCCAGCGCGAGAACTTGATGGAGGCGGGCGCCAGCCCCTCGCCCGGGTCGGCCAGGAAGCCCTTCGGGTCGAGCACCTCGAAGAGTCCGCTCCTGGCCAGGTCGGCGCGCACCACCTCGGTCGCCTCGGCGGCGGCGTGGGCGTCACCCTCGGCGAGGAAGGGCGCCACCGCCACCGGGAGCGGGTGGAAGTCCGGGGCGTCGACCACCACCCGGGGACGCTCGGCGCGGGAGGGGAGGGCGGCGGAGAGGGCGAGGCAGGTGGCGGCGAGGCGGGCGAGGCGCATGTGACTCCTTGAGGCCGGGATCAGATCTTGAAGTCGACTTGCAGGCCGCGCCGCCGGTAGGCCTCGCGGGCCCCCGCGGGTGGAGGCGGCAGGCGGGTGTCGCGCACGGCGCGCTCCAGCGCCTCGTCGAAGGTCGAGTTGCCGCTCCGCTTCACGAACTCGTGGCGGAGCACCCGGCCGTCCGGCTCGATGAAGAGGACGATGGTCCCCTGCAGGTAGAGCCGCTCCTTCTCGCTGAGGGTGGAGGGGAGCCGGTAGTTCTGCTTCAGGGCGCGGACCACCTGGGCCTGGTACTGGTCGCCGACCGCCTCGTTCGAGTCGCCGAGCGGGTCGCCGTCGGGGCTCCCTGCGGCCAGCTCCTGCTTCATCCCGGCCAGCACGTTCCCGAGGCGGCGGGTCCCGCTGGTCGCGCCGGTCCGCTCCTGGGCCGGCTTGGGCGGCGCCTTGGTGCTGGCGACCGCCTTGGTGGCCGGGCCGGGCATGGCCGCCGGGGCGGCGGGCGCGGGCGGCGCCACGGCCGGGGCGGCCTCCGGGCCGGTCTCGGCGGGGGGGGGCTCCTCCTTGCGCGGCAGCAGTTCCCTGGGTCGGGGCTCGCCGAGCCGGACCAGCCGCGCCGTGATGGGCTGCTGCCCGAGGTCGATGGCCGGGCCGTGGCCGGCCAGCGCCAGCAGGCCGAGGACCAGGTGGACCGCCATCGAGGCGACCACCGCCGGCCAGAGCCGGTCGCGCCGGAGCATGGCGCTGTCGGCCAGCCCGCTCACTTCGGAGGTCGCTCCTCGTCGGGCCGGCGCCGCTTCTCGCCGGGCGGGTTGGTGATCATGCCGACCCCGGTGATGCCGGCCCGCTGCACGGTGGCCATGACCTCGACCACCACGCCGTAGGGCAGCGCCTTGTCGGCCATGAGGAAGAGCTCCTTCTCCCGCTGCAGCCGGCTGTTGGCCCGCAGCACCTCCTCGAGCCGCTCGGGCGGGACCCGGGCGGCGTCGTCGCCGGCGCCGAGCCAGAGCGAGCGATCCAGCTTGATGGAGAGGACCAGCTTCTGCTCGTCGGCGTCCACCGACTTGGCGCGAACCTCCGGCAGGTTGACCTGCACCCCCTGCTGGATGAGCGGCGCGGTCACCATGAAGATGATGAGCAGCACCAGCATCACGTCGACCAGCGGCGTGACGTTGATGTCGGTGAGGGTGGTGCGGCCGCCGCCGCCGGAGGTCATGGCCACGGGTCGTGCCTAGCTGAAGAAGTGGCGGCGAACGATGTTGAGGAAGTCGGAGGAGAAGTTCTGCATCTCGCCGTCGAGCACCCGGATGCGCGAGACGAAGAAGTTGTAGGCCACCACCGCCGGGATGGCGGCGAAGAGGCCGACCGCGGTGGCGATGAGGGCCTCGGAGATGGGGCGGGCCACGGTGGCCAGGTTGGCGTTGCCCATCCGGTAGATGTCGTGGAAGGCGCGCATGATTCCCCATACCGTGCCGAACAGGCCGACGAAGGGGGCGGCGCTGGCGGTGGTGCCGAGGAAGGAGACGCGGCGCTCCAGCGCGGTCACCTCGGTGGCTGCGGCGCGCTTCAAGGCCCGCTCGACGTTCTCGATCCCGCCCAGCTCGTCGCTCATGCCGTGCGCCTCGCCCTCCTTGCGCTGCGTCACCTTGGAGAGCTCGACGTAGCCGGCGCGGAAGACGGCGCCGATGGGCGAGGAGGGGAGCGCCTCGGCCGCCTGGTAGATGGCCTCGAGCCGCTTCGACTGCCAGAAGGCGGCGAGGAACTTGCCCGACTCGCGCTCGGCGCGGCGGATCTGCAGCGTCTTGTTGACGATGATGGCCCAGGAGACGGCCGAGGCCCCGGCCAGCAAGAGCAGCACCCCCTGGCCGACCAGCCCGGCGCTGGAGATGATCTGGAAGTAGTCGATGCCGTCGCCCGCGGCGGCGGCGAGCGGGACGGAGGCGGCGAGGCTGGATGGCGTCATGGGTCCGAAGGGCAGGAGAAGGTTGCGGATTTCTAGCATGAACCCGCCAGCCGGCCGTATCTGCCGTCCCCGGCCCGGGCGGCGCGGGACGACCGGATGGCGGGTAGGTGCGGGTGGGAGGGCGACCGTGCCGCCGGTTCACGCCCGTGCCGCCCCGCCGCCGCCCACCGTCGACGCAACCACCCCTATTCCTTCGGGTTGGTCCGTGGCACAACGGTTGCTGAATTCCCCGGTGTGCGGCCACGTCTGGCTGTTGAACCGGGAGTTCCAAAGACCATGCGCAAGCTCGCCCTCCTCTCCGTCGCCCTCCTGCCGCTGCTCGCCGGCTGCGTCTCCAACACCTGCGACTACCCGACCGCCACGCTCCACTGGCGGCTCACCGACACCACCGGGACGACCTGGGGTTGCGGCGCGGCCGGCGTCGCCTCGATCGACGTCTACATCGGGAGCGCCCAGCCGGTCCGCTTCGCCTGCACCGATGGCGGTGCCGTCTTCGACACCAGCCGCTTCGCGCCCGGCA
>JANYBC010000237.1 GCA_025360965.1 Anaeromyxobacter sp.
CGCATCGACACCCGCACCGGCGAGTACCTGACCCGCGTCGCCGGCTGAGCAGGACCGTCAATCCCCCCACGGTTTCCCCCGCAAGGAGCGAGAGCGAATGGCCAAGACCACCAAGCAGCCCGTCAAGGAAGCCGCCCAGGCCTTCACCATCGAGGACGTGAAGAAGCTGGTGGCGCTGGTCGAGAAGACCGACGTCAGCCTGGTGGCCTGGAGCCGCGGCGTCGAGAAGGTGGTCATCCGCCGCGGAGCCGTGGTGGCCATGGCCGCCCACGCCCCGGTGGCCATGCACCACGCCCCGGTGGCCGCGCCGGTCTCGGCCGCGCCGGCCGCCGCCGCGCCCGCCCCCAAGGGCGACGCCAAGGTCGCCGACGCCCCCGGCACGCTGGTCACCTCGCCCTTCGTCGGCACCTACTACCGGGCCCCCTCGCCCGACTCGCCGCCCTTCACCGACGTCGGCCAGAAGGTGAAGAAGGGGCAGACCCTCTGCATCGTCGAGGCCATGAAGCTGATGAACGAGATCGAGAGCGAGGTCGACGGGATCGTCGCCGAGGTCTACGTCCAGAACGGCTCGCCCGTGGAGTTCAGCGAGAAGCTCTTCCGCATCGTCCCGGCCTAGGCCAGCGAGGCCCGACATGTTCAAGAAGGTCCTCATCGCCAACCGCGGCGAGATCGCCCTCCGGGTGATCCGCGCCTGCAAGGAGCTGGGCATCGCCACCGTGGCGGTCCACTCCACCGCCGACGCGGAGTCGCTCCACGTCCGCTTCGCCGACGAGGCCATCTGCATCGGGCCGCCGCAGTCGAAGGACAGCTACCTCAACGTCCGCGCCCTGCTCACCGCGGCCGACATCACCGGCGCCGACGCCATCCACCCCGGGTACGGCTTCCTCTCGGAGCGGGCCGACTTCGCCGAGATGGTCGTCAAGCTCGGCCTCAGCTTCATCGGCCCCCGCCCCGAGATGCTCCGGCTCATGGGGAACAAGGTCTCGGCGCGCGCCGCGGCCGAGAAGGCCGGCCTGCCGCTCCTGCCCGGCTCCCGCGGCGTGCTGGCCACCCCCGAGGAGGCCGAGGCGCTGGCCAACGAGATCGGCTTCCCGGTCATCCTCAAGGCGGCCTCCGGCGGCGGCGGGCGCGGCATGAAGATCGTCCGCGAGGAGGCCGGCATCCGCCAGGCCTTCGAGACCGCCTCCCGCGAGGCCCTGGCCGCTTTCGGCGACGGCACCATGTACCTGGAGCGCTACGTCGAGGAGCCGCGCCACATCGAGCTGCAGATCGTGGCCGACGAGCACGGCAACATGATCTGCCTCGGCGAGCGCGAGTGCTCGGTGCAGCGCCGCCACCAGAAGATGATCGAGGAGGCCCCCAGCCCGGCCGTCTCCCCGGCCTTGCGCACGGAGATGATCGAGGTGGCCCTCAAGGCCATGAAGGAGATCCGCTACAACAACGTCGGGACCATCGAGTTCCTGATGGACGAGAAGGGGCGCTACTACTTCATGGAGATGAACACCCGCATCCAGGTGGAGCACCCGGTGACCGAGCAGGTCTACGGGCTCGACCTGCTGCGGGAGCAGATCCGGCTGGCGGCCGGCGAGCTGCTGGGGCGCACCCAGGACCAGGTCATCCCGCTGGCCCACTCCATCGAGTGCCGCATCAACGCCGAGGACCCGATCACCTTCGCCCCCTCGCCCGGCCGCATCACCGGCTACCACCAGCCGGGCGGCTACGGCGTCCGCGTCGACACCATGGCCTACGAGCAGTACAAGGTGCAGCCCTACTACGACTCGCTGGTGGCCAAGCTGATCGTCACCGGCGCCACCCGCGAGATCGCGCTGAAGCGGATGATGCGGGCCCTCAACGAGTACGTCATCGAGGGCATCAAGACCAACATCGCCTTCCACAAGCGGGTGCTCACCTTCCCGGCCTTCGCCGAGGGGCGCTACGACACGCGGATCGTCGACCAGATCCTCAACCCGCCTGCCTCGGCCGTCGAGCTTCCCAGCAAGGGCTGATCGCCGCCTAAACTGGCGAAATCCCTCGTCCTCTCGGGGGATTCCGCCTTGCGCCACCCACCTCCTTCCGATACGCTCACCAGACCCGCCGGGTCTGTGCAGGCGTTGCCGGCGCACACCTACACGGGCTCATGGTCCGATCTCCAGCTCCGCGAGCGCCCCCGGTCCGATGGCAGTCGACAAGAACAAGATCATCGCCGAGGCCACCAAGCTCGTACAGAAGGGGGCCTACGACAAGGCGATCAAGCAGTACGAACGGATCCTCGCGGAGGACGCGAAGGACGTCCGGGTCCTGCTCAAGGTCGGCGAGCTCTACCAGAAGAAGGGCGACGACCGCATGGCGGCCGACGCCTTCAAGCGGGTGGCCGAGACCTACGCCGATCAAGGGTTCTTCCTCAAGTCGGTCGCCGTCTACAAGCAGGTCGTCAAGTTCGACGCCGAGGACGTGCGGGTCAACGAGCGGCTCTCCGGGCTCTACCAGCAGCTCGGGCTGCTCAGCGAGGCCATGGCCCAGCTCCATGTCATCGCCAGCGCCTTCGAGAAGGCCGGCGACGGCGCCCGCCTGCTCGACACGCTCAAGCGGATGGTCGAGCTCGATCCCGAGAACATCGGCTCGGTGGTTCGGCTCGGCAAGCTCTACCAGGGGGCCAACCAGCCGGGCCCGGCGCTGGAGCACTACCGGCGCGCCGCCGCCTACCTGAAGGCGCACAACCGCGCCGACGACTTCCTGAAGGTGGCGGAGCGGATCGTCGAGCTGGCGCCCAACGACCTGGCGCTGGCCCGCGAGCTGGCCAACATCTACATGGCCAAGGGCGACACCAAGCGCGCCCTCGCCAAGCTCCAGGTCTGCTTCAAGGCCGACGGCCGCGACGTGGAGACGCTCACCCTGCTGGCGCAGGCCTTCCGGGACCTGGGCCAGGGCAGCAAGACGGTGCAGGTCTTCAAGACCCTGGCCGACGTGCACACCCGGGCCGGGCGCAAGGGCGAAGCGCTCTCGGCCTGGCGCAAGGTGGCCGAGCTGGCGCCTGGCGATCCCGACGCGGTGCGCCTGCTGGCCGAGGCCGACCAGCGCCCGGCCCTCACCCCGCCGCCCGTGGTGCGGGCCGGGCCGCAGGCCGCGACGCCGGCGGCGGTGATCGGCGCGCCGGTCGGCAAGGTGGCGGTCACGCCGCCGCTGGCCGCCATTGCCGCGCGGCGACCTCCGGCGCCGGCGCCGGCAGCGCCCCCGGCGACTGCACCGAAGCCGGCCAGCGCGCCGCCCAGCGTCGGCCCCGAGGGGATCGCCAAGCTCCTGACCGAGACCGAGGTCTACCTGAAGTACGGGCTGGCCGACAAAGCCCTGGCGCACCTGCGCGCCATCCTCGCCATCGATCCGCAGGCTCCGGTGGCGCTCGAGAAGCTGCGCGACCTCCACCAGGCCGCCGGGCGGCGCGGCGAGGCGCTGGAGGCGGCGGAGCAGGCGGTGCGGGCCGCCATTGCCAAGGGAGATCTGGACCGGGCCAAGGAGTCGCTGTCGAGGCTGCGCCTCCTCGATCCCCGCCACGCTCAGCTCGGTGAGCTGGCGGCCGCCACCGGGAGCACCGAGGAGGTCGAGCTGAGCGCGGGCGAGGTCGAGGAGCAGCTCGAGCCGGGCGAGCTTCCGGCCACGCCGGACGAACTCGAGCTGACCGACGAGCCGCCGCCCAGCCCCATCGACGACGACGCCCTTGCGGAGATGTCGGCCGGGACGACCGGCGACGACGTGGTCGACGACGAGCCGCCCGCTCGGCCCGCACGGCCTGCACCGGTCGCGGGCGAGCCGTTCCGCCTGCCGCCGCCCACCCCTCCGCCGGTGGCCGCGCCGCTGGCGGCGCCGCGTCCGCGGTCGACCGAGCT
>JANYBC010000092.1:0-2500 GCA_025360965.1 Anaeromyxobacter sp.
GGGAGTCCAGAATCACGCGAATCCTGGTGAGCGGTGACACTCGCCCACCGCCGCAGGAGCGGTCCGCTGGCTCCACCAGCGGGAGTCGTTCGCCGGCGCCCTCGACAGCGGGGCCGCGGTGGCCGTCACCGCGGCCGGCGACGTCATCGTCGCCGGCAACACCAGCCATTGCTTCGACGGAATCGCCTCCCTGGGCGGCCCCGACGCCTACCTCGTGAAGCTCACCGCCGCCGGCGCGCGGCGGTAAGGGAGTCGCGGCCAGGAGGCGAGGCGCCGCCCCGCTGGGATGGCTGGGTGACCACTGGGGCAGCGCCTCCCCTCGGGCTCAGGTCACCTCGAGCGGCACCTCGTAGATCTCGGCGGTCGGGTGGCCCGAGCGCTCATGGACCTTCATGACCGCCTCGCGGCTGGGTCCCTCGGACAGGCAGAAGATCTTGCCCGAGGTGGGGTCGGCCCAGGCCTTCAGGAAGTGCATGCCGTCGCGGGCCTCGGTCGCCTGGTCCTTCCGGTGCGCCTCCAGGAGCTGCTCGCTGGTGATGCCCTTCATCCCGCTGTGGACGTCGATGAACTTGGCCATGTGTCCTCCTCTGAGGCCGGCCGGATGCAGCCGGCCCGGCGGATCTGGTCGGTGCGCGAGTCGGGCGCCATGCCGAGTGAGGGCGCAAGCGGGCGATGCCGCCCCTTTGCTCCTCGTGCTAAGTTCCTGCGGCGTCACGACGACTCACCGTTTCCGGCCTGCTTTCGCGGCCTTCCGCGGCCGGGCGGTCTTCTTCTTCGAACCTCCCTCCTTCGCCGGCAGCGTGGCGGCGAAGCTCCTGCCCAGGCCGATCCACCGCTCCAGGTCGGAGTCCTCGGCGGTCCCCCGCGGCGCGACGAACACGTAGCCGATCATCGGCTTGCCCGTGAAGTCCATGGTCCGAGCGTGCGGATCCTCGAGCGCGGCCTGATGGCCGCCGCGCCCGACGCGCACCATCAGGTCGTCCTTGACGATGCCGACGAACATGTTCCCGCCGAGGAGGTAGGCGACGCCGCCGAACATCTTCTCCTCGGTGACCTTTCGATCCTCTCCGAGCAGGGATCTCATCCGCTCGGCGAGCCCCTCGTCATATGCCATCTGCCTGCTCCTCTCTCCGGTCCCTGACGCCGTCGGACATCATGGTCGCGGAGCTCGGGCCCCGCTCGCCAGCTCACCCTCCGCTCAGGGCCTGGACGATCTGCACCGACTGGCCCGACCCGAGCCGCCGTCCGAGATCGAAGGTCTGCTCGAAGTCGACGAAGCAGCGGACGTGCGGGCGCAGGCGGTCCTGCTCGTCCACGATGCGGAAGCGGAGACCCGGGTGGCGGCGGTCCAGGTCTCGCAGCAGCTCGTCGAGGGTCCGGCCCTCGGCCTCCACCTCCGCCGCCCCGGTGTAGCTCTGCAGCGGGCTCGGGATGAGGACCTGTTCGCCTTGTCCTTCGGATCGGTCTTCTTGGGGGTCGTCTTCTTCACGGTCTGCTTCTTCGACATGGTCTTCTCTTTGGTCAGTGGTTGGTGCGGCTGCAGGGCAGGTGGCAGAACGCTTCCAGGTCGATCGCCCGCGGATAGCTGGTCACAAATCGGGAGGCGACCCTCCTTCGGCAGGAAGGTCGCCACCTCGATACGGTCGTCGGCGCTCACGCCGCCGGCGCCGTCGTCGCGGCCTGCGACGAGTTCGACGCGGTCCGCTGGGTCACCGCCGGTGAGCTGGAGTCCGTCCCCTGCCCGCGTAACGTCCGCGAGCTGGCCCTGAAGGCGCTGGCGGCGCCCCCGGCCTGAGGCCGGAGGGACCGGCCTCTACTCCTCGAGGTATTTGCCGAGGAGCGGCTTGAGCCGCGCCCGGGTGTCGGGCGTGAGCTTGCTCCGGTCCGACCAGATCCCGAGCGCCAGCGCCGACTGGCAGGCGCAGCTCTTCTCGGCCAGCGCCGCAACGTGCGGCATCGAGCGGCGCACCAGCTCCAGCGCGTTCTGGGTGGCGGTCTTGACGTTGCCGAGGATCTCCTCGATCAGCTTGGCCTGGTCCAGGTTGGCCGGGTGCGGCCGCCAGCAGTCGTAGTCGGTCGGCAGCGCGACCATCGCGTAGCAGAGCTCCGCCTCGCGGGCCAGCTTGGCCTCGGGCATCACCGTCATGCCGATCACCGAGGCGCCCCAGCTCCGGTGCAGCTCGCTCTCGGCCCGCGTGGAGAACTGCGGCCCCTCCATGCAGACGTAGGTGCCGCCCTGGTGCAGGCGGACCGGAAAGCCGGCCCCCCCCTTGACCAGGGCGTTGCGCAAGCCGCCGCAGAATGGCGCGGCCAGCTCGACGTGGACCGCCAGGTCGTCGAAGAAGGTGCCGGCGCGACGGAAGGTCTTGTCGATCACCTGGTCGGGGATGACCAGGTGCCTGGGGGCGACCTCCTCCCGGAGGCTGCCGACGGCGCCGCTGGCGATGACGTGGGTGACGCCGAGCGCCTTGAGGGCGTAGATGTTGGCCCGGTACGGGAC
>JANYBC010000097.1 GCA_025360965.1 Anaeromyxobacter sp.
CCTGAGCGCCAGCGATCCGGCCGCCATCGCCGGGACGCTGCGCCTCCAGCTCGACGTCGAGTACCTTCGCGTCGACGCCGGCACCGATGGCGTCCCGGGCAGCACCGATCAGCTCAAGCAGCTCTCCTACCGGCTCAACGCGGTCTACAGGCCGCTCGATGCCTTGACCCTGAGCGCCACGGTGCCGGTGGTCTCGAAGAAGATCACCAAGGTGGGAGCGGGGCCGGCGGTCGTCGCCTCCGACCTCACCGGGCTCGGAGACGCCGAGGTGGCGCCCGCTTCGTCCCCTGGCGGTCGGTGCAGGTCGGTGCCATGAGGGCCCAGGAGCTGGCGATCGCCGCCGGGACCAGCCTCCCCACCGGGGCCACCGACGCCACGGCGGCCGGCGCGCTCATCGATCCGCACGGCCAGCTCGGCGCCGGGGCCTGGGGGCCCTTCGCGGGGCTCCACTACCGCTACGACCAGGGCGACTGGACCGGCTACGCCGGCCTCTCCTGGCGCCACCGCACCGAGGGCAGCTCCTTCGCCGGGAGCAGGTACAAGTTCGGCGACGCCCTGCTCTGGAGCGTGCACGGCCAGGTCCTGCTGGCCCGCAGGGTGGCGCTCGACCTGGGCGTCGACGGCCGCGACGCCCGCCCGGACCGCGCGGTGGCCGCCGATGGGACCATCACCGCCGCGGTCGAGAACACCGGCGGGACGGTCTGGTCGCTGGCGCCTGGGGTCTATGTCGACGCCGTGGCCGGGCTCTGGGTCTTCGTCCGCGCGCAGCTCCCCTTCCTCAAGCGGCTCGACGGCGAGCAGGACGTCAAGCCCTCGGTGACGGCCGGCGTGCAGCTCCTGGCCTGGTAGCGGCGGGCCGGGAGGCGGAGGCCGCGCCAGCCGCCCGCTCCTCAGTAGCGCAGGCCGAGCAGCCCCAGCCCGACCACGTTGAGCGCGATGGCCACGCCGAAGAGCACCACCGGCACCGTCACCTTGGCCCGCAGGGTGGGGCGCTCGATGGCGAACTTGGCCGCCAGGAAGAACCAGAGGTAGCCGAAGACGAAGATGGGGAGCAGCGAGAGCGGGCCGCGGTTCCACCAGCGGTAGTCCCAGATCAGCAGGTTCCCGGCGTTGAGCCAGAGCTCCACCACCACGCAGACCGCAGAGTAGCCGAGCGCCCAGAACCAGCGGTCCGGCAGTCCGAGGATGCGCGCCCGCGGATCGTCGCTCATGGTGCGGTGGTAGATGACCCCGAGGATGGCGAACATGAACATGATCTCGATGTTCCAGCCGACCATGGTGCGCAGGCCGGTCGGCCCGGGAGCGAGCCAGAGGGCGCTGTAGCCGGAGAGCGCGAAGAGCCAGCTGTTGAGGGTCTCGTTGACGAAGTCGGCGGCGAAGAGCGTGGCGCCGGCGATGACCGCGTCCCACCGCCCGGAGCGGCGCGCCGCCTGGATCTCCCCGGCGTAGGTGAGGAAGACGAAGGCCAGCAGCGGGATGACGTACCACTGCATGGTGGACGGGTCCCGCAGCCCCACCAGCGCCTGCCGTGCCGATTCGGTCATGTCAGCCTCCTTGGCGCACATCATGCCACGGTCGGTGAAGGCACGGAGGCCCCGTCCAGGGAGGGCGGACGGGGTGCGACCCGGCGCGCCCCGCGACCGGCCCTCGGGTATGCTGCCGCACATGAGAGATCGCGCCTACGTCACCATCCCGTATCGCATCAGCGAGATCGAGCACCGCTACGGCCAGAACATCCACATCCTGGCCAACCCGTTCCTGCTCGGCCACCTCGCCACCCTCTGCGCCAAGGAGACGGTGCAGCCGGTCATCAACCGGCTGGTCCGCATCCTCTACGAGGACCTGGTGCGCACCGTCATCGCCGCCGAGTTCCCGCGCCGCAAGGTCTCGGTGCCGACGCGGATGATCGACTCCTCGCCGCGCGCCATCTTCGAGGGCGAGGTGGTCGATCGGCAGGTCCGGGTGGTGACCGTCAACATCGCCCGCGCCGGCGCGGTGCCGTCGCAGGTGGCCTACGACCTGCTCAACGAGACGGTCGACCCGACCCTGGTGCGCCAGGACCACATCATCATGAGCCGCATGCTCGGCGACCACGACCAGGTGGTCGGCGCCGGCATCGGCGGGATGAAGATCGGCGGCGATGTCGACAACGCCTTCCTGCTCTTCCCCGACCCCATGGGCGCCACCGGCGGCTCGCTGGCCACCGCCATCGACACCTACAAGAAGAAGGTGCCGGGGACGCCCAGGCGGATCATCAACCTCCACCTGATCGTCACGCCCGAGTACCTGAAGACCATGACCACGGCCCACCCCGACGTGCTGGTCTACGCCCTGCGGGTCGACCGCGGCCTCTCGGCCCCCGAGGTGCTCGACACCATCCCGGGCGAACGCTGGGCCGAGGAGCGCGGCCTCGACGACCACCAGTACATCGTCCCGGGCGGGGGTGGCTTCGGGGAGATCATGAACAACGCGTTTGTCTAATCGCGTCGGGGCGGGCTTCTAGCCGCCCCGACGCAAGATTAGACAGTATCTCCTACGCCAGCGCGGCTAGTCCGCGGGCGAGTGCTTAGGGAGAATGAGGTTCAGCAGCACGCCCACGTAGGTGGCCAGCGACATCTCGCCGATCTCGGTGGCGCCGAAGTGGAGCTTGGCGCCGCCGATGCCGATCACCAGGATCACCGAGGCGATGATCAGGTTCCGCTTCTGCGAGAAGTCGGTCTTGTCCTCGACCATCATGCGCACGCCGGCCGAGGCGATGATCCCGAAGAGCAGGATGCAGATGCCGCCCATGACGTGGACCGGGATGGTGGCGAGCAGCGCGCCGACCTTGGGGAGGAAGGACATGACGATGGCCATGACCGCCGCGCCGCCGATGACCCAGACCGAGAAGACCCGGGTCACCGCCATGACGCCGATGTTCTCGCCGTAGGTGGTGTTGGGGGCGCCGCCCAGCAGGCCTGAGAAGACCGTGGCCACGCCGTCACCGGCCAGCGAGCGGTGCAGCCCTGGATCCTTGATGAGGTCCCGGCCGACCACGTTGTTGGTGACGATGAGGTGGCCGATGTGCTCGGTGATCACCACCAGCGAGATGGGGGCCAAGAGGATGATGGCGCCGAGGTCGAAGCGGGGCAGCACGAAGTGGGGCACCGCGAAGGCGCCCGCCTGGGCGATGGGCGCCAGGTTCACCTGGCCAACCGCCAGGGCCACCAGGTAGCCGCCGATGACGCCGATCAGCACCGGGATGACGCCGAGGAAGCCGGTGAGGAACTGGGCCGCCAGGATGGCGATGACCAGCGCCACCAGGGCCACCGCGAAGAAGTCGCCGCGGAAGAGGGTCGGGTTGAAGACGTTGGCGGCCACGCCGCTGCCGGTGGTGGCCATGGCCACGGCCACCTGGGCCAGGCCGAGGCCGATCACCATGACCACCGGGCCGATGACCACCGGCGGGAGGAGCCGGTTGATCCAGCCGCTGCCGAACTTGCCGATGGCCAGCGCCACCACGATGTAGATGAGGCCGACCACGATGACCCCGCCCATGGCGGTGCCGATCAGCTCGTCGGAGCCGGGCACGCCGAAGGAGGCGTGGGTGATCGAGGCGATGGCGGCGATGAAGGCGAAGGAGGAGCCGAGGTAGGCCGGGATCTTCCCCTTGGTGATGAGGATGTAGAGCAGCGTGCCGATCCCGCTCGTGAAGAGGGTCACCGAGGGGTGGAGGCCGACCAGCAGCGGCACCAGCACGGTGGCGCCGAACATGGCGAAGAGGTGCTGGAGGGACAGCGGGAGGGCCTGCAGGAGCGGTACGCGCTCCTCGATCTGGATGGTCCGCGGCGTGGTCATGGTTCGTCCCGGGTGAGGTGAAGGCGTGGATGTGAAGAGGCGACCACCGGTTTGCCCGATGGTCGCCCGTGAGGTTCAGGTGGTGGAGCCGGCTACGGGACGAACTGCGTGAAGGGCGTCCACTGGACCATGATCTGCGGAGTGAAGACGGTCTTGGAGCCGCCGCCGAGGAAGGCCAGGTTCTCGTAGCGGTGGATGTAGAGCTCGGTGCCGAGCTGGACCTTGCCGGGGACGCCGGCGAAGGCGCCGATGTCGAGCAGCAGCTGCGGCTCCGCCAGGACGTCGATCTTCTTGTCGTGGTTGGTGGTGATGTCGACGAAGCCGGTGAACTCCCAGGAGGTCGGCCCGATCTTGAAGTTGACGTCCCAGAAGGGCGAGATCTGCCAGGTGTTGGTGTAGGGCGTGCCGCTGGCGCCGACGAACTCGGTGCGGAAGTAGACGTTCAGGCCAGCCACCTGGAAGCCCGGGATGGCCAGGTCGAGGCCAGCGCCGGCCAGGTAGGCGTAGAAGCCGGCGGCGGCGTTGATCTCACCGGCCAGCCCCCAGTTCTTCACGAAGCCGCCGGTCGGGGCGCCGAGCTTGTTGAGGAAGAGGCGGGGGTGCCACTCGCCGTAGATCAGCGAGCGGTTGCCGGTGGGGCCGTCGGCGGCGTTGAGGAACTTGCCGCGGTAGATGTCGACGAAGGCGAAGTTGTCGCCGTAGGCCCAGGTGTGGAAGGTGTTGATGGTGACGGTGGTCATCCCGCCACCGGCGGTGTTGTACCCGAGCAGGTTGTCGTTGAAGTTGAAGCCCTGAAGGAGCTGGAAGTTGGTGGTCCCGAACTCGGCCCGGGCGGCGGCGGGGGCCAGCAGCGCGGCGAGGGAGAGGGCGGCCAGCAGGCGGACGGCAGACGACTTCACGCGTTGGAGGTGCATGCATTCCTCGGTTGGAAGTGGACGACGGCGCACCCTACCGAAGGGGGCTGACATTGACACCGGAAATTTCACGCCGGCCCTGGGGGTCCGTGCGAAGGATGTGGGGCGAATTCGGGATGGGGGTCGTTCAGGCGAAGGGCCTCCCCACGCTGCCGCCTCCCTGGCCGAACATGGCGCTGAAGAACCTGGTGGCGAAGGCCAGTCCATGAGCTTCAGGCCGCCATGCCGGCGCGCAGGCGTGCTGGTGGGGCGGCGGGCGCGCAGGTACGGTAAGAAGGACGCCATGGAGACCCTCCTGCTCATCCTGCTCGGCCTCCTGGCCGGCGCCGGCGTCCCGGTCCAGGCCAGCGTCAACGCCGCCCTCCGGCAGCACCTCGGCCGCCCCGAGTGGGCCACGCTGGTCAGCTTCGGGGTCGGCACCCTGGTCATCGCGCTGGGCCTCCTGCTCCAGCGGACGCCGCTCCCGGTGGCGGCCCAGCTGGCACGGGCCCCGTGGTGGACCTGGACCGGCGGGGCCCTGGGGGCCTTCTACATCTTCATCACCATCGTGCTGGTGCCTCGGCTCGGCGTGGCCACCACGCTGGCGGTCATCCTGGCCGGCCAGGTGGTCTCGGGGCTGCTGCTCGACCATGCCGGCGCGCTCGGCCTGGCCACCCGCGAGATCACGCCGGGCCGGCTGGCCGGGGTGGCCCTGCTGTCGGCCGGGGTCTTCCTGGTCCAGCGGTGACCTGAGCGTCCCGTGCGCACCACCTGCCGCCGCTGCCTGCGCCCCGAGGCCTTCTGCGTCTGCGACCACCTGCCGACGCTGAACCCGCGGATCCGTGTCGTCATCCTGCAGCACCCGCGCGAGGTCCGCCTGGCCATCTGCTCGGCCTGGCTCACCCATGTCGCGCTGGCCGGCTCGGAGCTCTACCCGGGCTTCTGCTTCGAGGAGCATCCGCGCGTTCGCGAGCACTGCGCCGCGCCAGGCACCATGCTGCTCTACCCCGGGGATGGGTCCACCCCCGCCGACCGGCTGGCCGGCGCGCCCCCCGAGACCCTGCTGGTCATCGACGCCACCTGGCGGCAGGCGGTGAAGATGCTGCGCGCCAATCCGGCCGTCGCCGCGCTCCCGCGGGTCGGCATCGAGGTGGCGGCGCCGAGCGGCTACGCCGGCCTGCGCCAGGAGCCCGTGGAGGGGCACCTCGCCACCATCGACGCGGTGGCCGAGGCCCTCGGCGCCCTGGAGGGCGATCCGGCCCGCTTCGCGCCCATGCGGGCCGCCTTCCGGCGGGCGGTCGAGCTTCAGCTGGAGTGCAGCACCGGCGCGCGGCGGAGCCCGCGCCACCGGCCGGGCTCGTGTTGACGCCGGCTTCTGGTGGCGCCAGCGCGAGCGATCAGGCGTAGAGCGCCGCGATCCGCGCGCCCAGGAAAGACACCGCGGCCTCGCGCTTCACCTTGAGCGTCGGTGTCACCAGCTCCGGGTAATCGGTCGGCGCGCCGGTCACCACGATGAGCTTCTTCGGCTTCTCGTGGTCCGAGAAGCCGGCCAGCGCCGCCCGCAGGGTCTCGAGCAGCGCCGCCGGGGTCTCCTGGCCGGTCGCCGCCAGCCTGGTCAGGTCCTGCTGCGCCACGAAGACCGCCGCGGTCACGAAGGGGCGCCCCTCGCCCAGCAGCACCGCCCCCTGGAACGGCAAGGTCGAGGCGATGGCCAGCTCGATCGGCTCGGGTGCGAGCTTCTTGCCGGTGGAGAGCACCATGAGGTGCTTCTTGCGGCCGGTGATCCAGAGCGAACCGTTCGGGTCGAGGCGGGCCACGTCGCCGGTCCGGTAGTAGCCGTCGGCGGTGAAGGCCCCGGCGTCGTCCTCCGGCTCGAGGTAGCCGCTGAAGAGCAGCGGGCCGCGCACCTGCAGCTCGCCGTCGTCGGCGATCCGGACCTCATGATCCGGGGAGATGAGGCCGACCGAGCCGGCCCGGCGAGGGCCGCTGAACGGGTTCATCGAGACCATCCCGGCCGTCTCGGTCATGCCGTAGAGCTCGACGAAGGGGATGCCCAGCCCCTCGAAGAAGCGGAAGAGCGCCGCCGCCGCCGGCGCCCCGCCGGAGAAGAGGCCGCGCACCCGGCCGCCCAGCCCGCGCCGGAGCTTGCGGCCCACCAGCGCCGAGGCGATGGCGCCGAGCAGCCTGTCGAGGAGCGAGCGCGAGCCGTCGACCGCCACCCGGGCCCCGGCCTCGAGCCCGGCGGTCAGCAAGGCGCGCAGCGGCGCCGGCATCCGCGCCACGGCGGCCAGCGCCTGGTTGCGGATCCGCTCGTAGATTAGCGGCACAGAGAAGACGTAAGTGGGCGAGAGCGCCAGCGCCCGCGGCACGTCCTCCTTGCGCGCGATCATGAGCAGGCCGTGCCCCTGCGCCAGCGCCAGGCAGAGCTGGTCGTGGCCGGCCACGTGGCCGAAGGGGAGGAGGTGCAGGCCGAGGTCGTCGCAGCTGGTCTCGCAGCCCGCGGCGCCGCAGTCGATGGCGGCCACGATGGTGCGCTGGCGGAGCCGCACCCCCTTCTGCCGGCCGGTGGTGCCGCTCGTGAAGAGCAGCAGGAACGGGTCCTCCGGCGTGACCGCGGCGGCGCGGGCGTCGAAGTCGGGGAGCGGCGTGGCCCCGGGTCCGAGCGCCTCGGCGACGGTGACGGCCCGCAGCCCGGGCGGCAGCGACGCCGCCGGAAGGGGCTGGTGCGAGAGCACCACCGCGAGCCCTGCGGCCACCAGGTCGGCGGCCGCCGGAGCCAGCTTGCGCCACTGGGCCTCGGAGGAGACGTAGATCACCCGCGCCCGGACCCGCCGGGCGATCGACTCGCAGGCCTCGGCCGAGAGGACCGAGAAGAGCCCGGCCGGTTCGGCCCGGAGCGCCTGGGCGGCGAACGAGACCGCCAGCCACTCCGGGGAGTTCTCGGCCAGCAGCAGCACCCGCTCCCCTGGGGCCAGGCCGGCGCCCACCAGGAAGGCGGCAGCACGCGCCGTCAGCTCGCGGAAGCTCCCGTAGGTGACGAGGCGCGGCGGCGCCTCGGGGAGCGACGGGTCGAAGAAGTAGAGGAAGGGCTTCGCGCCGAAGCGCCCGGCGGTGCGGACCAGTTGGGCGGGGAGGGTGCGGTCGGGGAAGCGCTGGACGGGCAGGCGGGTCATCGGCGGGTTCTCCTGGGGCCGGATGGTGCCGGGTCCCCGTCACCGCCTCGTCACCGGGAGCGACCCCGCAGCGTTACGTCGCCTCGGCCGGGGCCAGCACGTACCACTGCCCCTTGGCCCCCTGCTCGCGCCGCAGCAGGCCGGCCGTCTCCATGGCCTCGAGCAGGCGGGAGAAGGAGGAGAAGCCGTGGTCCCGCTCGTCGAAGTCCGGCTCGCGCCGGACGATGGCGGCCTTGATGGCCGAGGGGTTGATGGGGGCGGTCGCCTTGGAGAGCAGCGCGGCGGTCGCCTCCTTGGCGATCTCCGGAATGACCTTCTCCTTGGCCGGGGCCTTCTCTCGCGGCGACGCCGGCTCGGAGGCCTCGCGGCGGCGGGCCGGGGCCCGCAGGTAGATGAACTCGTCGCAGGCCTTGACGAAGAGCGGGCTGGTGGCCTCCTTCACCGCCATGCCGATCACCGTCCGGTCGTTCTCGCGCAGCTTGTAGGCGAGCGGGCAGAAGTCGGAGTCGCCGGAGGCGAGCACGAAGGTGTCGATGTGCTCGCGCAGGTAGCAGAGCTCCAGCGCGTCGATCACCAGCCGCACGTCGGCGCCGTTCTTGCCGGCCCGGGTCGAGGGGGGCACGTCGATCAGCTCGACGCCCTTGTCGTGGAGCCGCTGGGTGGCCGCGGTGAAGCGGGTCCAGTCGGCGTAGGCCCGGCGGTAGACCACCTTGCCCTTCTCCAGCAGGGTGTCGAGCGCCGGCTGCAGGTCGAAGTTGTCGGCCGAGTGGCCGGTGCGGGTGACGAGGTTCTCGAAGTCGATGAACAGGGCGATGCGCTGGTCGTGGCTCTCACGCTTCATATGGGCCGCACCCTCTCATCCGCGGTCCAGACACGCAAGAAAGGGCCCTGGGGAGGCAACCCGTTTCGAGCCCCTCCGGGTGGTTGGGCCCCAACGAGGAGTTGACACCACCGGCGGCTTGAACAGACTTCCGGCCATGACCGACTCGACCTCGCCCCACCGCTGGCAGTTCCATCGCGTCGGAGGCCTCGACCAGGTCGCCATCGAGACCGCCGAGGACCTGCGCCACGTCCAGCGGCTCGACCAGAAGCTCTGGGTGGCGCTCTCCTGCCCGGTGGCCGGGCTGGAGCTCGACCAGCGGACGCTCGAGCTGCTCGATCTCGACCACGACGGCCGGGTGCGCGCCCCCGAGATCCTGGCGGCGCTGGCCTTCTGCGAGGCCCGGCTCACCGATCTCGGTTCGCTGCTCAAGGGCGAGGACTCCCTGCCGCTCGCCGCGCTCTCCTCCGAGCGGCCAGAGGGCCGCGCGCTCCGGGCGGCGGCGCTGCTGGTCCTGGCCAGCCTCGGGAAGCCCGACGCCACCAGCCTCACCCCCGACGACGTCAAGGACCTGACCCACGTCTTCGACGCCGGCCTCCTCGACGGCGACGGCGTGGTGCCGCCGGAGCAGGCCGGCGGCGACGCCCCGACCCGGCTGGCGATCCTCGACGCCATGACCTGCACCGGCCCGGTGATGGGCCGCAACGGCAAGCTCGGCATCGACCGGGCCAGGCTGGAGACCTTCTTCACCGAGCTGGCCGCCTACGACGACTGGCAGCGGGACGGCCGCGAGGCCGGGGCGCTGGTCTTCGGCGACGCCACCGGCGCCGCCTGGGACGCGGTCAAGGTGGTCCGCGAGAAGCTGGACGACTACTTCGCCCGCTGCCGCCTCGCCGCCATGGACCCGCGCGGCGCGGCGCTGCTCAACCGCACCGACGAGGAGTTCAAGGCCCTGGCCGCCAGGCAGCTGGGAGCCGGGAGCGCCGAGCTGGCCGCCTTCCCGGTGGCCCGCGCCGAGGCCGGGCGGGCGCTGCCGCTGGTGGAGGGCGTCAACCCGGCCTGGGCCGAGGCCCTGCTGGCCCTGCGCGACACCGCGGTCAGGAGCACGTTCGGCTCCGAGCGCGCCTTCCTCACCGAGGCCGAGTGGGGCGAGCTGCAGTCGAAGCTGTCGCCCTGCCAGGACTGGATGGGGCGGAAGAAGGGGGCCAGCGTCGAGCCGCTGGGGCCGGCGCGGGTCCGCGAGCTGCTGGGAGGCTGGGCGCGCGCCGCCATCGAGAAGCTGATCGCCGAGGACCAGGCGCTCCAGGCCGAGACCGACGCGGTGGCCGACGTGGCCCGCATGGTCCACTGCTACCGGGACCTGGCGCTGCTGCTGCGGAACTTCGTCAACTTCGCCGACTTCTACGATCCCCGGAAGGCGGCCATCTTCCAGGCCGGCACGCTCTTCCTCGACGCCAGGAGCTGCGACCTCTGCATCCGGGTGGTCGATCCGGCCGCCCACGCGCCGCTGGCCATGGGCTCCAACATGTTCATCGCCTACTGCGACCTGCGCCGGGCCGGCGGCGAGACCATGAAGATCGCCGCCTGCTTCACCCAGGGGGACAGCGACTTCCTGGCGGTGGGGCGCCACGGCATCTTCTACGATCGCAAGGGGCGCGACTGGGACGCCACCGTGGTCCGGCTCGTCGACAACCCCATCGCGCTGCGCCAGGCCTTCGCCGCGCCCTACAAGAAGTTCATCAAGTTGATCGAGCAGCAGACCGCCAGGTTCGCCGCCGCCAAGGAGAAGGAGGCCGACGCCAGGCTGGCCAGCGCCGCCGCTCTGCACCTGCCCGGGCCGCCCCCGGCCGCGCCCCCGCCGGTGGACGTCGGCAAGATGGTCGGCATCATCGCCGCCCTCGGCGTCGGCGTCGGCGCCATGGGCACCATCCTCGGCGGCTTCGTCTCCGGTTTCATCGGCCTCCAGCCCTGGTGGGCCAAGCTGGTGGCGGTGGGGGGCGTGGTGCTGATCATCTCCGGCCCCTCGATGCTGATCGCCTGGCTCAAGCTGCGCCAGCGGACGCTCGGGCCGCTGCTCGACGCCACCGGCTGGGCCATCAACGGGCGGATCCGGGTCAACCTGCCGCTCGGCACCGCCCTCACCGACGTGGCGCTCCTGCCGGAAGGGGCCCGGCGCGCGCTGGAGGATCCGTTCGAGGACGTCGGGGCCAGGCAGCGCCGGCGGGTGCTGGCGCTGCTGGTGCTGCTGGCCGTGGCGGCCCTGGCGGCGGCGCGCGCCCTGCGCTGGTGGCCCTTCCAGCCGGGCGGCTGGTAGCGGCGCGCCGGCGGCTACCGCGGGTAGAGCGGCGCAGCGGCCCGGGCGAACTCGCGGCTCATGTCGGCCGAGCCGGGGCCGTCGGGGTGGAGGCCGTCGTGGAGCCGCCCGGGGCGGGCCTTGAACCAGCCGTAGAGGTCCGGGCCGGGGAGCAGGCGGCGCTCGAAGATGAGCTGGTCGATGACCTGGTTCTTCACCGCCACGTAGTCCTGGTCGTACTTGGTCTGGTAGGGGAGGCGGGCCAGCAGCGGGATCTTCCCGGCGCCCTGCACCTTGGTGATGATGCCGTCGAGGGCGGCGCGCAGCTTGTCGAGATCGCCGTCGTTGGAGCCGAGGGTGATGGCCACCACCGTGGCCTCGGGGTTGAACGCCAGCACCTCGTCGACCCGGTCGATGGCCTCCCAGCTGCGCAGCCTCGGCAGCCCGGCGTTGATCATGGCCGGCGTGTAGCCAGGGTGGAGCGCCGCCACCGAGTCGGCGAAGGAGGGGCGCCGCTCGTCGGCCCGGTCGAAGACGCCGGCGGTGATCGAGTCGCCGAGGAAGACCCAGATGTCGTTGCCGCCGTCCGAGAGGTCGTGCAGCTCCAGCTCGTCGATGAAGAGCCCCCACTCGTTCACCTTCTCCGGCAGCCGGGTCACCACCATGCGGACCCAGCGCTGCCCCTCGAAGGGGACGGCGTGGGCCCGGCTGCGGGTCGGGTTGGCCTTGACGTCGGCCACCACCGTCCAGGTGCCATCCTGGCCGTCGATCGAGTCGGCGCTGGTCTCGATCCGGTAGTCGCGGGGCGCCCCGTAGAACTGCTCGAAGTAGTCGTGGTTGTGCGAGGAGGTCCAGGTGAGCAGCAGTCTCCGGTAGCTCCGCTGGAGCCTGACGGCGGCCCAGGCCGGCCTCTCGACGGTCGGCTTGCCGCCACCCCAGGAGGTGCCCCGGAAGCGCCCGTCGACGAGGCGCCCGGTCTCCGGCAGGGAGCCGGTGGTCCAGGCTCCCAGCGAGACGATGGGGGTGGGGCGGAGCAGGGGCGGGGCCGGCGGCGGGGGGGCGACCGGCGCGGCCGAGGCGGGGCGGGCGCAGCCGGCGCCGAGCAGGAGGAGCGCCAGGAAAAGCCCGAGGCCAGGTGCCGCGAAGCGGCTCGTGGATGACATGAGGTGCGATTGTAGCGTGCGTGGGGTAGAAACGCCCTACATCAGGAGAGGCCTGACACCTCATGGATCTCGCGCTTCAGCGCTGGCTGCAGCAGAACCCCTTCCTCGTCCCGATGGCCCACTTCGAGGGGCAAGTGCGGGGCGCGGCCGAGGCCCTGACCCCTCCGGCGCTGGTCCTGGGCCCGTGGTCGGAGCACCGGGCCGAGCACGAGAACGGGGTGCCGCTCCTGCTCGGCCAGAGCCACGGGACGGCGCTGCAGGCCGGGGCAGCCGAGCTGCTCGGGCCGGCCTGCGACAAGGCCCTGCTCGGCAAGCTGCCCCCGGCGCTGGCCGAGGGGATGAGGGAGGTCAAGGCGGCGCTGGCCACGCCGGCCTCGAGGAGCACCGCCATCCACTGGCTGCTCACGGGGGCCTCGCCCGGCAACGCCCCGGCGCAGCCGGCCCTGCTGCAGCTGCTCGCCTGGCGCACCTTCTCGCGCCTGCTCTCGCCGCACCTCGAGCCGTTCTCGGCCTGGCGAAACGGGGTCCGCTGGGGGCGCTCCAGCTGCCCCCTCTGCGGGGCCCTGCCCATGATGGCCCACTCCCGCGGGGGCGAGCGGACGCTGGTCTGCGGCTGCTGCAACTCGCGCTGGCGCGATGCGCCGCCGGGCTGCCCGCACTGCGGCAACCGGGACGCGTCCCGCCTGGCCCGGCTGGAGATGAAGGGGGCGGCCGGGCTGCGGCTCGACGTCTGCGACGCCTGCAAGGGCTACCTGAAGGTCTACGCAGGGGAGGGCGAGGAGGCGGTCTTCCTGGCCGACTGGCCGACGCTGGCGCTCGACGGGCTGGCGGTGGAGCGAGGCTACGGACGGCGCGGCGCCTCGCTCTGGGAGCTCTGAGCGGGCCGCCAGCCAGCGCATTTCTTCCTACCTCGGGCTCCGCCCCGGCATACAAGGATGGATCGAAAGGAACCCGCCATGACCCGATGGTCCGTCCCGGCTGCTCTCCTCGCGCTGGCCGCCTGCACCTCCCGGCCGGCGCCGGCCAGCTTCGCAAGCCCGCCACCGGCCACCTCGGGGGGGCTCGGCCTGGCCCCGATCGACGCCAGGACCGCGGGTTCGGCCCGTGCGCTCCGCTTCGTCGACCCGTCGCTGGCCGGCGACCGGCTCCGCCCCGGCGCCGCGCTGCAGGTGGACGAGCGGATGGGGCTGCCCACCTTCGTCTGGACGCGCCCGGATCCGGACCCGGTGCGGCGCGCGGCGGTCCGCCGGCTCGGCCCCGAGGCGGCCGCCCGTGGACACCTCGCGGAGCTGGCGCCGCTCTACGCGCTCACGGCCGTCTCGGCGGCGCGGGCCGAGTTCGGCGCGCTCCACGACACCGGCCGGGGTGGCATCATCGCCCGCTTCACGCAGCGGGTGCAGGGGGTGCCGGTCTTCGGAACGTCACTCTCGGTCCTGATGGATCGCGAGCTGCAGCCGCTGGCCGTCACCGGGAGCCTGAGCCCCGACGCCGAGGCGGCCGAGGGTGTGGCCCTCGACTTCCGGCTCGACGAGGCCGACGCCATCGACCGGGCCCTCACCGACCTGCACGGCACCTCCTTGCCACGCCAGGCGCTGGGCGCCTCGCGCACCGACCAGTCGGGGGCCACGCTGCACGAGGTGCTGGCGCCACCGGCGGGGGTGGTCTTCAGCCGCCCGCCGCGGACCCGCCCGGTGCTCTTCCAGCTCCCCGAGCGGCTCGAGCCGGCCACCTACGTCGAGCTGGTGGCCTCGACCTCCGACCGGAGCGACTCGGTCGCCTACGCCTACGTCTTCTCGGCGGTGGACGGGCGGCTGCTGCTGCGCCGGGACCTCTCCTCGCACGCCGCCTTCACCTACCGCGCCTGGGCCGGCGCCGGCGCGCCCTACCTCCCGCCTCCCGGTCCGCAGGGACGCGGCGCCACGCCGTACCCCACCGCCGCCCCCTCGGGGCTGGTGCTCCCCTTCACGGCCCCCGCCCTGGTGTCGCTCCAGAACTCCCCCTTCTCCAGGAACGATCCCTGGCTGCCGGACGGGGCCGGCGACACCACCGGCAACAACGTCGCCGCCTACGCCGACCTCGGCCCCCCCGACGGCTTCAACACCGACACCGACCTGAGCGCGGGGGTGACCAGCACCGAGATCTTCGACCGGAGCTACGACACCGCGCTGGCCCCGGCGGCCAGCCCGGACCAGGTGAAGGCGGCCGTGACCCAGCTCTTCTTCGTCACCAACTTCCTGCACGACTGGTACTACGACAGCGGCTTCGACGAGGCCGCCGGCAACGCCCAGGAGAACAACCTCGGGCGGGGCGGCGCCGGCGGGGACCGCCTCCACGCCGAGGCGCAGGACTTCAGCGGCACCGACAACGCCAACATGATGACGCCGGCCGACGGCGCCTCGCCGCGCATGCAGATGTACGTCTGGACCGCCAAACCGAAGGGGGTGGTCGAGATCATGTCTCCGCCGGCCCTGGCCGGGACGCTCACCAGCACGCTGGGGGCCAACTTCGGCCCGAGCAGTTTCACGGTGCCCGAGACGCCGCTGGCGCTGGTGGACGATGGCGTCAGCGCGCCCGGGTCGCTCGGCTGCGCGGCGCTCGTCAACGGGGCGGCGCTGGTGGGCCGCATCGCCGTGGTCGACCGCGGCGGTTGCACCTTCGTCATCAAGGTCGGGAACGCCCAGGCCGCCGGCGCCGTCGCGGTGCTGGTCGTCAACAACGTGGCCGGGCAGGTCCGCATGGCCGGGGCCGACCCAGCCATCACCATCCCGGCCCTCTCCATCTCGCAGGCCGAGGGCGAGGCGATCAAGGCCAGGCTCGGGGCCGGGGTGACCGCCCGCCTCTCCGGCAGCAAGGGCCAGGACCGTGACGGCAGCATCGACAACACCGTGGTGGCCCACGAGTGGGGCCACTACGTCAGCAACCGGCTGATCGGCAATGGGAGCGGACTCGCCAACAACCAGGGCCGGAGCATGGGGGAGGGCTGGTCGGACTTCTTCGCGCTGCTCATGATGGTCCAGGCCGGCGACACCGCCGTGGCCGGGAACGGGACCTGGGGAGGCAGCTACGCCCTGGCGGGCTACGCGACCTTCGAGCTCACCCCCGACCCCTACTACTACGGCATCCGCCGGGTCCCGTACTCGACCGACCCCGACAGGAACGGCCTCACCTTCAAGCACATCGCCGACGGCGTGGCGCTGCCGGTCGGACCGCCCACCGCCTTCGGCGCCGACGGCGTCGCCAACTCCGAGGTGCACAACGCCGGCGAGGTCTGGGGCTCGATGCTCTGGGAGTGCTATGCCGCCCTGCTCCGGGACACCGGACGGCTCAGCTTCGACCAGGCCCAGCGGCGGATGAAGGACTATCTGATCGCGTCGCTCAAGCTGACGCCCCAGAACCCGACCTTCCTGGAGGCGCGCGACGCGGTGCTGGCCGCGGCCCTGGCCGGCGACCCGGCCGACCACCGGCTCTTCGCGCAGGCCTTCGCCCGGCGCGGCGCCGGCACGCGGGCGGTCGCCCCCTCCCGCGACTCCACCGATCACGCCGGCGTGGTCGAGAGCTTCTCGGCCAGCGACGACGTGGCGCTGGTCTCGGCCACGCTCGACGACTCGACCGGCGCTACCTGTGGCACCACCGGGGTCCTCGCCGCCGGGGGCTCCGGCCTGCTCACCGTCACGCTGAGGAACGTCGGCCTCGATCCGCTGGCGGCCACCAGCGCCACGGTCGGGAGCGTCGCCGCCGGCCTCGGCTTCCCATCCGGCAGGTCGCTCTCCTTTGCCCCCATGGACCCCGGGGCGACGGCCACCGCCACGCTCCCGGTGACCCTCGACGCCAGCGTGACCGGCATCCAGGTGATCACGCTCTCCCTCATGGTGACCGATCCGGCCATGCCGACGCCGCTGGCGGTCGACCTGGTGCGGCGGCTCAACTTCGACACGGCGGCGGGCCAGTCGGCCGGCGACGACGTCGAGGGCCAGGCGACCGCCTGGTCGCCCACGGCCGGCCCGGCCAGCGCCCCGGGCTCCGGGTGGCGGCGGGTGGAGCGCTCGCCGGTCGATCACCGCTGGCAGGCCCCGGTGAGCACCGACACCGGCGAGTGGTGGCTGGTCTCGCCGGCCCTGGAGATCGGCTACGGCCCGGCCTCCATCACCTTCAGTCATCGCTTCGACTACTGGTATGGCTACGACACCGCCGGCGCCGCCCTCTACGCCAGCGGCGGGGTGGTCGAGGCGAGCCAGGCCGGTGGCGCCTGGACCGACCTGGGGAGCTCCATCACCCCGGGCTACACCCAGACGCTGGCCGCCTGGGGAGGTCCGCTCGACGGCCGCCGCGCCTTCGCCGGCCGGAGCGTCGGCTGGCCGGACCGGGCCACCGCCACCATCAACCTCGCCACCCGGTACGCGGGCAAGTCGATCCGCGTCCGCTTCCGCTCGGCGCAGTACGGGATCGCCATCACCCCCGGCTGGGAGGTGGACGACATCGTGGTGAGCGGCGTCACCAACCTGCCCTTCGGCGCGCTGGTGGGGCGCGGCGCGGCCTGCCTGCAGGCGCCCAGCGCGGTCGCCACGGCCCCGGCCACCGGGACCGTGGGCGTGCCGGTGGCGCTCGACGGGACCGGGAGCAGCGACCCGTCCAGCCGGGCGCTCAGCTACGCCTGGGCCCAGGTGAGCGGCCCGGAGGTCTCGCTGGATGGCGCCTCCACCGCCAGCCCCAGCTTCTCGGTGGCCAGCCTGGCCGGACCCCAGCCGATCGCCTTCTCCCTGCGGGTCTCCAACGGCCTGCTCTGGAGCGCCTCGGCGTATGTGACTGTCACCGTGAGCCCGGCGCCGCCACCCCCCAGGCACGGGGGCGGCTGCTCCTCCACCGGCCAAGGGCTCGACGGCGCCTTCGCGCCACTACTCGGCCTGGCGCTCGGGCTCTGGCTGCGCGGCGTGGGGCGGGCTAGGAGGCGCGCAGCAGCTTGAAGGCGTGACCCCAGCGGCCCTGGCGGAGGCCGGGGATGCACCAGAGCATGCAGAGCGGCTCGATGGCCCTGGCCGCCTCGGCGGCACCCAGGTCCTCGACCTCCCAGCCGAGCTGCTCGATGAGCGCGGCCGCCTGCTTCCGGGCCGCCTCGTCGTTGCCGCAGATGAACATGGTGGGTGGGCCGCCGGGCAGCTTCGGATCGACCATGAAGGCGTTGCCGACGCAGGAGAAGGCCTTGACGAAGCGGGCCGCCGGCACCTTCGCCTGCAGCCGCTCCATGAGCGACTCGCCGGGACCGGTGAAGAACTGGAGCACGCCGTTGACCGGCGGCGCCTCGGCGATGGGGTTGGTGGCGTCGAGGACCGGCTTGCCTGCCAGGGCCGCGCCGCAGGCCTCGACCGCCGCCGCCGCCGCGCTCCCCTTCACCGCCAGCACCACCATCGAGCCGAAGCCGGCCGCCTCGGCGAAGGTGCCGGCCAGGGCGCGCGGGCCGGCGTGGGTCCGCCACGCCTGCAGCTTGCCGGGCTCGCGCGAGCCACGCATCACCTCGTGGCCGTGCTTGAGGAGCCCGTCGGCCAGCACCTGCCCGACCACGCCAGAGCCAAGGACGCCGATCTTCATGGTGTTCTCCTTCCAGGGCGGCTCGGTTGAGCCGCGCAGCCGGTGATCTAGGAGGGTGGCGGCTTCGGCGCCGCGCTAGAGTGATCGCATGGCCCACCCGCTCGCCGGCACGCCGGCCCCCCGTGAGCAGCTCATCGACGTGGCTGACCTGCGCCGCCGCTACCACGAGGAGACGCCCGACCCGGCCGTCACTGCTCAGCGGGTCGCCTTCGGCACCTCCGGCCACCGCGGCAACGGGCTGAAGCGCGGCTTCAACGACGCCCACCTGGCCGCCGTGGCGCAGGCCACCGCCGAGTACCGGGCCGGGCAGGGGATCGACGGCCCGCTCTTCCTCGGCAGCGACACTCACGCCCTCTCGGCGCCGGCCGAGCGGACCGTGCTCGAGGTGCTGGCCGCCAACGGGGTCACGGTGGTGGTCTCCGAGGGTGGCGTGCCGGTCCCGACGCCGGTCCTCTCCCACGCCATCATCGGCTTCAACCGCGGCCGCGCCGCCCACCTGGCCGACGGCCTGATCATCACGCCGAGTCACAACCCGCCCGAGGACGGCGGCATCAAGTACAACCCGCCCCACGGCGGTCCGGCCGACGCCGACGCCACCGGCTGGATCGAGCGGCGGGCCAACCTGCTGCTCGAGGGGAAGAACCGCGAGGTGAAGCGGATCCGGTATGACCGGGCCCGCGCTGCCGCCACCACCTCGGAGCGCGACTACGTCACCCCCTACGTGGCCGACCTCGGCGCCGTGCTCGACCTCGAGGTGCTGCGAGGGGCGAAGCTCAAGCTGGCGGCCGACCCCTTGGGCGGCGCCAGCCTCCCGTACTGGGGGCCGATCGCCGAGGCGCTGAAGCTGGACCTCACCGTGACCCGCCCCGGGCTCGACCCGACCTTCGGCTTCATGCCGCTCGACCACGACGGCCGCATCCGCATGGACTGCTCGTCGCGCTACGCCATGAGCGGGCTCATCGCACTGAAGGACAGGTTCGACCTGGCCTTCGGCAATGACGCCGACGCCGACCGGCACGGCATCGTCACGCCGTCGCTGGGGCTGCTCGACCCGAACGCCTACCTGGCGGTCGCCATCGACTACCTCTTCACCCACCGGCCCGGCTGGCCGGCCGCGGCCGGCATCGGCAAGACGCTGGTCTCGTCGGCGCTCATCGATCGGGTGGCGGCCCGGCTGGGCCGGAGGCTGGTCGAGGTGCCGGTAGGCTTCAAGTGGTTCGTGCCTGGGCTGCGCGACGGCTCGATCGGCTTCGGCGGCGAGGAGAGCGCCGGCGCCTCGTTCCTGCGGCGCGACGGGACCACCTGGACCACAGACAAGGACGGGATCCTGCTCGACCTGCTGGCGGTGGAGCTGACCGCCCGCACCGGCCGCGACCCTGGCAAGCGCTACCGCGAGTTGACGGCCGCGCTGGGGGCCCCGATCTACCGGCGCATCGACGCCCCGGCCTCCCCGGCGGTCAAGGCGGCGCTCAAGAAGCTCTCGCCCGAGGCGGTCGGCGCCACCACCCTGGCAGGCGATCCCATCACGTCGAAGCTGACCCGGGCGCCGGGGAACGGTGCCGAGATCGGGGGCTTGAAGGTGACCACCGCCAACGGCTGGTTCGCGGCGCGGCCGTCGGGGACCGAGGACGTGCAGAAGATCTACGCCGAGAGCTTCCGAGACGAGGCCCACCTGGCCCGCATCATCGATGAGGCCCAGGCCATCGTGGCGGCCGCCACCCGGGGAGCCTGAACGCCATGGCCAACGACTTCACCCACCGCGCGGTGCCGGCGCTCGGCGGCAAGCGGCTCCACCGGCTCGGGCTGTCGCCGAGCTACGGGCTCGACGAGAAGGGCTGCGAGGAGGCGCTGGAGCAGCTCCAGTATGTCTTCTGGAATCCGCGGGCCGCGAAGTTCACCAGCCCGCTGCGGGCCGCCTGCAAGAGGGACCGGGAGCGCTACCTCATCGCCGGCGGGCCGACGCTGGCCGTATTCCCAGGGCAGTTGCAGCGGTACGTCGACCGGGCCAGGAAGGTGCTGGGGACCGACTATCTCGACGTCTTGCAACTCTATTGGGTCTCGAAGATGTCGCGCCTCTCGCCGGCCATGCTCGACGAGATGGTACGGCTCCGCGAGAGCGGCGCGGTGCGGGCGCTCGGCGTCTCGATCCACGACCGGCCGCGGGCCGGCCGGCTGGCGCTCGACTCGCCGCTCGACCTGCTGATGATCCGCTACAACGCCGCCCACCCGGGCGCCGAGGTCGACATCTTCCCGCACCTGGCGAAGCGCCAGCCGGCGGTGGTCGCCTACACCGCCACATCCTGGCGCAAGCTGCTCAAGGCCCGGTCCGGCTGGAAGGGGCCGGCCATGACCGCCGGTGACTGCTACCGCTTCTGCCTCACCAGCCAGCACGTCGACCTGGTGCTGACCGGCCCCAAGGACGTGACCGAGCTGCGCCAGAACCTGGCGGCGCTGGAGCAGGGTCCGCTCACCGCCGAGGAGCAGGGCTGGATGCGTGAGTTCGGAAGGAAGGTGCACGGCTGATGCGTGTCCTGGTCGCAGGCGCCGGCTGGCTCGGCAGCGCGGTGGCGAGAGCGCTGGTCGCGCGCGGCGACCAGGTGATAGCGCTGCGGCGCGACCCGGCCAGGGCCGAGGCGCTGCGCGCACCCGGGGTGACGCCGCTGGCGCTCGACCTCACGTCGCCCGGGGCCGCCGCGAAGCTGCCGACCTTCGACGCCGTGGTCGCCTGCCAGTCGGCCGGGGGCGACAGCGCCGAGAACTACCGGGCCGCCTACCTGACCGCCAACCGGGCGCTGCTCGAGGCGGCGGCGCGCGCTGGCGCCAAGCGGTTCGTCTACACCGGCTCGACCGGCGTCTTCGGCCAGCGGGACGGCTCCCTGGTGACCGAGGAGACGCCGCCGGCCCCGGCGAACCCGACCGCCGGGGTGCTGGTCGAGGCCGAGCGGCTGGTGCGCGGCGCCGCGCCCGGTGTCCCGGCCTGCCTGCTGCGGCTCTCCGGGCTCTACGGGCCGGGCCGCTCCGGGGTTCTACAGCGGGTCCGCTCCGGGGCGCTCTCGCTCGGCCCCGGCGACGACGCCTTCATGAACTGGTGTCACCTCGAGGATGCGGTCGCCTTCGTGCTGGCTGCGCTCGATCGCGGAGCGCCGGGGGCCGCCTACCACGGCAGCGACGCCGCGCCGCCGCGCCGCCGCGAGGTGATCGAGTGGGTGGCCACGCAGCTCGGCGTCGAGCCGGGCCGGAGCGCCGTGGCGGCCGGCGGTCCGAGCCGGCGCATCGACTCGGCCTGGAGCCGGCAGCAGCTCGGCGTGACCTTGCGCTACCCGAGCTTCAAGGAAGGGTTGGCGCCGCTCATCCGCGCCGCGGGGTGAGCCCCGGCAGGCCGAGCGCCTCGGCCACCAGCTCGGCGGCCGCCGCCAGCTCGAGGGCCGGGCGGGCGTCGCCGGGCGCCAGGTCGAAGGCGCCGCGCCCCCGGAGCCGCTGCGGCGTGCCGACGTAGCGCGGCACCAGGTGCAGGTGGAAGTGGTGCAGCACGTCGCCGATGGCGAAGGCATAGACATGCTCGGCGCCGAGCGCCGCCCGCTGCGCCCGCATCACCTCCTGTGCGACCTGGCCGAGCGCGGCGGTCGACTCGGCGTCGAGGTCGTAGAGGGCCCGGCAGTGGCGCTCGGCGGTGAGCACCAGCCAGCCGGGGATTGGGCACGGTCCGTCGAGCGCGTGGAGCGCCAGGCCACCACCTCGCCAGACCAACCCGCCCGGAACGGTTCGGCGCCCGGCCAGCAGGTCACAGGCTGCACAAGTCGGCTCGCTCATGGTCCAATCCTCCATCGTCGGCGGTGGTCCTTCCGTATATACCTCAGTGACTCCAGGGAGATACGCCATATCCCCCATCGGAGGTATTTCCTTGGTGGGCCGGTCGGCGGCACCTTGGCGCGTCCGTTTGGCATGTCCGGTCCCAATCTGCAGTCCGGGAGCTTCCGTGACCCTCCATCCCAATCCTTCGCCGCTCTCGCAGTTGATCCGTTCCGAGACGGTCGTGTCGGGCCACCGCAGCCTCTACTGCTTCCACTACGACGGCTGCCTCGACGTGGCCGTGAAGCACGACTGGGACAGCTGGTCCTGCGAGCGCTGCTCGCTCTTCCAGGCGGAGGCCGGCCCGCGCGACCACGCCACCTCCTTCGCCAACGATCGCCGCGGCCCCTGAAGCCGCCCCTCCCGGGAGTCCACATGTTGAGCGCGCTCATCCTGGCCGCGGCCGTCGCCGCGGTCCCCGCCACCGCTGCGCCCGCCGCACTGCCCGCTACTGCCCGGCCGGCCGACGCCCTGTTCATCGACGGCGCCAACGCCGCCCTTCGCCGCGCCTGGGTCCGCTCCTCCAGCGCCGACTGGGCCAGGCAGACCAACATCACCGACGACACGGAGTTCCTCGCCGCCGAGCTCAACACCGACGCGCTGGCGACGCTCGATGGCCTGTCACGGCAGTCGCTTCGCTTCGACGCCGCCAGGGCCTCCTCGCCGGCGGTGGGGCGCCAGCTCCTGCTGCTGCGCAACCCCTCGGTGCTGGCGGGCGGACTGCCGGTCATCCCGCCGGCCGAGCCGGCCAGGCAGGCCGAGCTGGCTGCGCTCTCGGCGAAGCTCGACGGCCTCTACGGCAAGGGGAAGTGGTGCGGGGCGGACGGCAAGCAGCCCTGCCGCGACCTCGGCCAGCTCGAGGAGGTGATGGCCTCGAGCCGCAGCTGGGACGCGCTGCTCGACGCCTGGTCGGGCTGGCACACCATCTCGCGGGAGATGCGGCCGCTCTACGCCCGGCTGGTCGAGCTGGCCAACGAGGGGGCGCGTGGCCTGGGCTGGAAGGACACCGGCGAACTCTGGCGCGCCGGCTACGACATGCCGGCCGCTGACTTCGAGGCCGACACCGACCGGCTCTGGGCCGAGGTGAAGCCCTTCTACGACCAGCTCCACTGCTACGTCCGCGCTGAGCTGCAGAAGCGGCATGGCAAGGAGCGGGTCCCGGACCGGAAGCCCATCCCGGCCCACCTGCTCGGCAACATGTGGGCGCAGAGCTGGGACAACCTCTACGCCGACCTCGAGCCCTACCACGGGCAGCCGTCGCAGGACGTCAGCGGCGCCCTGGTGGCGCAGAAGTGGGACGTCACCCGGATGGTGAAGCTGGGGGAGGGATTCTTCTCCTCGCTCGGCTTCGCGCCGCTGCCGGAGAGCTTCTGGCAGCGCTCCCAGCTCGTGAAGCCGCGCGACCGTGAGGTGGTCTGCCACGCCAGCGCCTGGGACGTCACCTTCGCCGCCGACCTGCGCATCAAGATGTGCATCAAGCCGACCGAGGAGGATCTCGTCACCATCCATCACGAGCTCGGCCACAACTACTACCAGCGGGCCTACGCCGGCCTGCCGGTGCTCTTCCAGAACGGCGCCAACGACGGCTTCCACGAGGCCATCGGCGACGCCATCGCCCTCTCCATCACCCCCGGCTACCTGAAGCAGGTCGGGCTGCTGACCGAGCTGCCGAAAGACGACAAGGGGCTCATCAACGTGCAGCTCAAGCGGGCGCTCGGCAAAGTCGCCTTCCTGCCGTTCGGCAAGCTCATCGATCAGTGGAGGTGGGACGTCTTCAGCGGGAAGACGCCGCCGGAGCAGTACAACCAGGCCTGGTGGGCGCTGCGGGCGAAGTACCAGGGGGTGGCGCCGCCGGTGGCGCGCTCCGAGGCCGACTTCGATCCGGGCGCCAAGTACCACATCCCGGCCAACGTTCCGTACACGCGCTACTTCCTGGCCGCCATCTACCAGTTCCAGTTCCACAAGTCCCTCTGCGAGGCGGCCGGCTGGAAGGGGCCGCTCCACGAGTGCTCCATCTACGGCTCCAAGGCGGCCGGCACCAAGCTGAACGACATGCTGGCGCTCGGCATGTCGAAGCCCTGGCCGGAGGCCTACGCCACGCTCACCGGCAGCACCCGGGCCGACGCCAAGGCGCTGCTCGAGTACTTCGCGCCGCTGCGCGGCTGGCTCCAGAAGCAGAACGCCGGCCGCGCCTGCGGGTGGTGAGCGAGTAGCGGTTCGGCGGCGGTTCGGCCGCCTCCCCCAAAAGCGATTCCCGACGTCGGGGTTCGCGAAAGGGGGGCGGTGAAGGTCAGGATCACGGCCCGTGCGCGCGTGCAGGTGCGTGGCAGGAGAGCCTGGTGGGCGGAGAAGCGTCCAGCCGCGCCCAGGCCTCCCAGTCCCGGACCGTGCTGGTCATGGTCGCCGTCTTCCTGGCCGCCCTCGCCACCAACTTCCTGAACGGTCGGATGGCCCTGGTCACCCTGGAGCGTCGCCTGCTGCGCCTGCGGGACGGCGCCGAGCGGGTGGCGACAGGAGACCTGCAACACCGGGTCGCCATCCAGGGGGACGACGAGCTGGCCGACCTGGCGAGGGCCTTCGACCGGATGACCGAACGGCTGCAGCCGGGCGGCGCTGGAGGACTACGGGCCGCTGCTCGACGACAAGGGGCGCCAGTACCTGGCGCTGGCCGACGAGGCGGCCCAGGAGATGGCGCAGCTCATCGACGACCTGCGCCGCGCCGAGCCCGCCCGTCAGGCGGTGGTCGAGATCGCCGACGACCTCCAGGCCGAGGGTGATCCGACCCTGCCTTCGCCGCTCAGGAGGACTGACCCGCTCCTGCTCGCCAGAAAGGTACCGGCACCGGGATCGGGCTGGCCACCGTGGGCCGCGTGATTCGCCGCCACGGCGGCAGGGCCTGGGCCCACGGCGAGGTCGAGAAGGGCGCCACCTTCAGCTTCACGCTGCCAGCCATGGAGGCATCACCTGTCGAACAAGGTCATCCTGCTGGTCGAGGACAACCCGAAGGACGTCCTGTTGACGGAGCGGGCCTTCAAGCAGAGCAAGATCGCCAACGAGCTGCACGTGGTGCGTGACGGCGTCGAGGCGCTCGACTACCTGCACGGGCCCGGAGCCGGGACCCGGGAGCGGCCCACGCCGGCCCTGGTGCTGCTCGATCTCAAGCTGCCGAAGCTCGATGGGCTGGAGGTGCTCCGCCGGATCCGGCAGGAGGAGCGGACCCGGCTCCTGCCGGTGGTGATCCTCACCACCTCCACCGAGCAGCGGGACCTCGCCGCGACCTACGCCAACGGCGCCAACAGCTACATCAGGAAGCCTGTCGACTTTGCCCAGTTCATCGAGGCGGTGCGCAACCTGGGGCTATACTGGCTGGTGCTGGTCGAGCCACCGCCTCAGGTCAAGTAGCCCACCCGGACGGGCCGGAGGCTCCCGGCGAGGAAGCGTGCGCGATGAAGGTCCTCAACCTCGAAGACCAACCGCGGGACTCGGCGCTGATCGAGCGCGAGCTCCAGAAGCACTTCGGCTCTGTGGAGATGGTCCGCGTCGACACGGCCGAGGGCTTCACCGCGGCCCTGGCGGAAACGGGGTGGGATCTCATCGTCGCCGACCACAGGCTCCCACGCTTCACGTCACTGGGGGCCCTGGCCGCCCTGGAGGCCTCGGGGAAGGACATCCCGCTGGTCGTGGTCTCGGGGACCGTGGGGCTGCAGTTCGCGGTCGAGGCCATGCGGGCCGGCGCCCGCGACTTCCTCGTCAAGTCCGACCTGGTCCGGCTCAGCGCGGTGGTGGAGCGGGAGGTCCGGGACGCGGCGGCGCGCAGGCTGGTCAGGACCAGACAGGCGCTGACCGATGAGATCCTGGAGATTCTCAAGGGCCACGGCGAGCTGGGTCCCCAGCTTCGCAGCGTGCTGGAGCTGCTGCGCCGCCATGCCGGCGCCGACGCCGCGGCCATCCGGCTGCGCGTCAACGACGACTTCCCGTACGCCGAGCTGGTCGGGTTCGGAGCCGAGCACGCCGCCGCGGAGAGTTCCCTCTGTGCGCGCGAGGGGCCCGACTGCGATGGCGGGACGAAGGGCGGCGCCGGCGAGCTGGCCTGCCTCTGCGGTGCGGTGCTCCTCCAGCATGGCGCGCTGGCCGGCGCGCTGACGGCGCGGGGCGCCTACGTGACCGGTTCGCTCCGCGCCGGCGTGGACCAGGCACTGCAGGACGGCCGGCTGCCGCACCCGCGTGGCCTCTGCGCCGACGAGGGCTACCAGTCCCTGGCCCTGGTCCCGCTCCACGGAGGTCCGCGGGTGATCGGGCTGCTCCAGCTCAACGCCCGCGCCCCCGACCGCTTCGGGCCCGACCTGGTCCAGTACCTCGAGAAGGTCTCACCCAGCCTGGGGTTCGCGCTCGAGCGCCGCCGGGCGGAGGAGTCGCTGCGGGCGAGCGAGGAGCGCTACCGGCTGCTGGTCGAGGCCTCACCCTACGGCGTGGCCCTGACTGGGCGGGACGGGAACATCCTCAAGGCCAACCGGCGGCTCGCGGCCCTGCTGGACGTGGGAGATGCGGCCTCCCTGGAGGGGCTCCTGGTGACCAGCCTGGTGGCCCAGAAGGATCGCCGGCGGGCCGAGGCCGAGCTGGCCAGCGCACTGGCGCGCGGGAGCCCCTTCGAGTCCCAGCTCAGGGTCTGCCATGGCGCCGTCGAGTTCGACGCCGAGGTGACCGGCGCCAGGAGCAGCCGTGACCCGGGCACCGCGGGGCTGGTGCTCATGATCCGCGACGTGACCGAGCGTCGCCGGCTGCAGGCGCAGTTGGCCCAGTCGGAGCGGATGGCGAGCGTGGGCATGCTGGCGGCCGGGGTGGCGCACGAGATCAACAACCCGCTCACCTACGTCCTGGCCAATCTGGAGGGGTTGAACGCCGACCTCCCGGCGGTGGAGGCTTCGCTGCCGGCGGCCCGCGAGCCGCTAGAGCTGGTGCAGCGGGCACGGGACGCCTTCGACGGGGCGAAGCGGATCAAGGCGATCGTCCGCGATCTCAAGCTCTTCTCCCGCACCGCCGACGAGCGGGTCGAGCCGGTCTCGATCGACCGGGTCATCGAAGGCGCGCTCAACATGACCCAGGGCGAGGTGAAGTACCGGGCCAAGGTGGTCGCCGATTACGGTGAAGTGCCGCCGGTGCTGGCCAACGAGGGGAGGCTGGCCCAGGTATTCCTTAACCTGATCGTCAACGCGGCCCAGGCCATCCCCGACGGGGACGTGGAGCACAACCAGATCCACGTCAGGACCTGGACCGAAGCGGGCGCGGTGCTGGCCGAGGTGCGCGATACCGGGGTCGGCATCCCGGTGGAGCACCAGGCCCACGTCTTCGAGCCCTTCTTCACCACCAAGCCGGCCGGGATCGGGACCGGCCTGGGGCTGGCCATCAGCCGTGGGATCGTGGAGGAGGCGGGTGGGCGGATCACCCTGGAGAGCAGCCCCGGCCAGGGGGCCAGGTTCGTGGTGCGGTTGCCGGCGATGGCAGAGCTGGGCCGGGCCCCGGTCGTCCCGGCCGAGGCTCCGCCCAGGCCCGGCTCCCGGCGCGGGAGGATCCTGGTCGTCGACGACGAGCGGCTGATCCGTGCCGCGCTGATCAGGATCCTGGCGGCCGAGCACGACGTGGTCGAGGCGGAGAGCGGGGAAGCGGCGGAGCGGCTGCTGGCGGCGGACGGCGGCTTCGACGTGATCTTGAGCGATCTCATCATGCCGGAGGTCACCGGCATGGACCTCCACGACGGCCTGGCGCTGACCCGTCCCGAGCTGGCCGCGCGGATGGTCTTCATGACCGGCGGCGCCTTCACGCAGCGCGCCATGACATTCCTGGAGGCGGTGCCGAACCTGCGCGTCGAGAAGCCGCTCGACGCCATCAACCTGCGGGAGCTGGTTCGCCTCCTGGTGGCGGGGCGAACGCCGGCCTGAAGCGCCGGGCGCAGGGCTTCAGCTTTCCGGGCCGGGACCGCTGCCGCCGGCTCAGCGGGAGAAGACCACGGTGAGCGGGCCGGCCACGGCCTCGCCGCCGCGCAGGTCGCGCGCCACCACCCAGACCAGCGCCTCGGTCGCGCCCGCCAGCTCCTTGGCCTCGAGCGCCGTGCTGGTGGAGGGTGCGGCCACGGTGGCCTGGCCGCTCTGGTACTTGAAGCGGCCGGCGGTCGTGAAGAAGGAGATTACGATGGTCTCCTCCAGAGAGAGCTGGCCGGCACGGTAGGGCTGGAAGGAGCCGGCATCGATGGTGACGTCGATGGCGACCGACGCGGCCGAGCAGGGGGCCGGCTGGGCGCTGCAGTCCGAGGTGGCCGCGGCGGAGGAGATGACCGGGTTGAGGTTGGCGGGCTGCGCCGGCGGGGCGCCGAACCAGACCGGGATCCGCTGCACCGCCTCGCGCCGCAGGCCGTCGAGGGTGGCGACGTAGCGGACCAGCATGTCGACGGCGCCCCCGCCCCCCGGGCCCCCCGCGCCGCCGCCCGTGAAGCCGCCGAGGGCCGCCTGGCAGGCAGGCTTCATCACCTCGAGCAGCGGGTCGAGGGTGACGCGGCCGTCCGCGGCAGGCAGCAGCGTCGACTCGCAGGCCGGGATGGCGCAGGCGTAGCCGCTGGTGGCGCCGATCGAATATGGGCAGAAGCTCCAGGCCACGTCGGCCGGCGCGGGCCTGCGGGCCGGTCCGCCCGCCGCGGCGGGTGGGGCCACCGAGATCGCCTGCAGGACGGTCACGGTGTTGCTGCCGGCGGCCGGCGAGAGCCTGAGCTCGGGCGGATCGGCCACCATGGCCAGCACCCGCAGGTCCTCGACCACCGAGGCCGGGACGAAGGTGTCGGCGCAGCCGGCGGCCAGCAGGACGGCCAGCGGCGCGAGCGAGGCGAGCGAGGCGAGCGGGAGGCGAGGGTTCGAGCGCATGGTCACCACTCCGCGTTGAGGCCGAGGATGGGCAGGATGGGGAGGCCGGTGGCGGGCGTCTTCTGGGCGTAGTCGTAGCTGTAGGAGTAGCCCTCGACGTTGCCGCGGTTGGCGACGTTCTGGACGTCGAGGAAGAGCACCATCTTCCAGGTCGGCCAGGTCCAGGTCCGGTCGAGCCGCAGGTCGAGCTGGTTGAAGGACGGGAGACGGGTCGAGTTGACGGGTCCATAGCGCGGCACGTAGGTGCCGGTGCCGGCGTCGAGCACCGAGCCGGTGACCGGCGTCTCGGGGTCGCCGGAGACGTAGCGGAAGCGGCCACCGGCCGACCAGGCCCGGGCGAAGTTCCAGGTGCCGACCACGGTCAGGTTGTGCGGCTGGTCGAAGGAGAAGGGGCGCTCGGGCTGGCCGGGGGCGTCGGTCCGGTAGGCCCGCTGGTAGGTGTAGGCGATCCAGCCGAAGAAGGTCTCGCCGGCGCGGCCCCGGAGGATCAGCTCCAGCCCCTTGACCCGGCCGGTGCCGGCGTTGCTGTAGGGCGGCAGGGCCGGGTCATAGGTGGCGGCCTGGTTGCGCACCACCTGGTCGGAGAGCTGCTTGTGGAAGATGGTGGCCTCGCCCTGGAAGGTGTCGGAGACCTGCTGCTCGACGCCGACCGAGGTGTGGAGGGCCGCCTTGGGCTTGAGGTGGGGGTTGCCGACGTCGGGCGCGCTCTCGTCCGGGCCGGGGGGCTGGTGGAAGAGGCCGATGCCGGCCTTGAGCGTGGTGCCGGGGCGCACCTCCCAGCGGGCGCCGACGCGCGGGTCGAAGGAGGCGCGATCGATCTGGCTGTAGTAGTCGGCGCGCACCCCGGGCAGGACCAGCAGCGACGGGAGCGGCTCCCAGCGCAGCTCGAGGAAGGCGGCCGGTTGGTGCTGGCCGGTCCTGGTCTTGAGCGAGAGGGTGGGCGAGGTCGAGACCGGGGTCTGCGGCTGGCCCTCCTTGGGCGGCTGCGGCGTGTTGAGCGCGATCTGGACCGCCGCGGTGGTGGCGTCGAGGCCGGCCCGAAGCTGCAGCCCCCTGGCGAGGTCGAGGGTCCAGGCGCTGCGGACGCCGAGCTGCACCACGTCGAGGTCGAAGAAGAACTGCGGCCCGAACTGGGTGCGGAACTGGTTGTAGGAGAGCTGGAGGCTCGACTCCTGGCGCAGCCCCGGCGCCACCGCGCCGGAGAGCGAGGCCTGCAGGGCGTGGAACATGGTGCGGGCCGAGATGGTGCCGGTGATCTTCGGGTCGTCGGCGGGGCGCTTGAAGATCACCACCACCTTGTCCATGGAGCCGTAATAGAGGAGCCGCAGCGCCTGGCCGCCCAGCTTCCGGGTCGCCAGGAACTGGTAGTCGTAGTAGCGCGGCGCCGAGTCGAAGGAGAGGTTGGCGTCGCTCGGCAGCACCAGCGGCAGGATGGTGTCGATCCAGGAGCGGCGGAAGGAGGCCCCGCCGGCCCAGCCGCCGCCGAGCGGCCCCTCCACGGCGCCGCCGGCGTCGTAGAAGTTCACGAAGGCCTCGCCCCGCACCAGGTCCGAGGCCGGGTCGCGCAGCTTCACGTCGACGATGCCGCCGGTGGCGCGGCCGTAGTCGGGCGCGAAGTTTCCGGGGATGAACTCGACCTGCTCGAGGAAGCGGGGGTTGATGGTGCTGCGCAGCCCGCCGAAGTGATAGAGGAGCGGGATCTGCTGCCCCTCCAGGAAGACCCGCGAGTCGCCGGGCCCGGAGCCGCGCAGGATCAGCTGGCCCGAGCCGAAGGCGGTGCGGGCCACGCCCGGCAGGTTGAGCACCGCCTTGATGGTGTCGCCCTGGGTGCCGGCCACCTTGGCCACCTCGCTGGCCGGGATCACCTGTCGGGTGATCTCGCGGCGGATCGGAGCGGCGCTCACCACCGTCTCGTTCCCGTCGCCGGACCGCTCCAGGTAGAAGGTCTCGTCGCGCTCCTCGCCCGGCTTCGCCTCGACCCGCAGCTCGAGCCGGTCGTGACCCGCCGGGACGGCCACCAGCGTGAAGCTGGCCTCGGGAACGGTCAAGGCGAAGCGGCCGTCGGCGCCGCTGGTCGCCTTCTGCGGCTCGGCGCCGGTGCGGGCCGCCACCGCCACGTTGGCCAGCGGCTTTCGGGTGCCGCGCTCCAGCAGGCGGCCGGTGAAGCGGACCGGGGCTGGCGCAGGGGGAGGGGCCTCGGCCGCCGGGGGCGCGGTCAGGCGCATCCGGAAGCTGATGGTGACCGGCACCGGCTCGCCGGTGGTAAGCCGCCCCGGCTCGAAGAGGAACTTCTTCGCGGCGCCGGCCGCGGCGGCGTCGAACGGCTCGCCAACCCCCTGCTCGACGCGCACCGCCTCGACCAGCCCGGCCGGGTCGACGTCGATGGCCAGCACCACCACCACCTCGGGGGTGGGGAAGACCGTGCCGGGCGGGAGCTCGGCCGGCACCAGCAGCTTCACGGCCGGTGGCGTCGCCAGCGTCGGCTCGGCCGGCGCCGTCGCCGCTGGCGGCGGCGGGTTGGCCGGGTCGGCCCCCTGCGCCGGGACGGCAGCCGCGAGGGTGAGGGAGAGCAGGGCGAGGCCGAGGAGGCGGGTGGTGGTCATGGGTTCACTCGTCGAGCCGGAACTTGAAGGTCCAGGCATAGCGCACCGCCACCGGGCGGCCCGCGCGGGTGCCCGGGGTGAAGGAGAGCATGCGGGCCAGCTGCTGCACGGCCGCGTCGAAGCCGGCGCCGCCGCCCTCGACGACGCGGACCTCACGCACCGCGCCGGTCTCGTCGACCAGCAGCTCGACCCGGACGTTGGCCTCCAGCCCATCGCGCCTCGCCGCCTCCGGGTAGAGGGCGCGCAGGTCGAGCTTCGAGGGCTGGCGCAGCAGGCGCGGCGCCTGCTCCAGGTCGGTGACGTCGGATGGCCGCCCCGCGAAGGCCGAGTTGTCGCCGGCCGGGGCCGAGGCCGGCGCGTTCGGGTTGCCGCGCGCCGCGGTGGCGCCGCTGGTGGTCGGCATGGCGAGGCCGCCGCCCGCACTGACCAGCGCGTCCATGGAGACCGCGAAGCGGCGGGGCTGCGGGGGCGGTCTGCCGGGTGGCGGCGGCGCGGTCGGTGTGACCGGGGACTCGGGGCGGACGGCCTTCGGGGCCGGCGCGGTGGTCCGGTTGGAGACCAGCGGCGGTGGCCTGACAGGCTCGGGCTGCCTCGGCTCGGGCCGGGCCGCGGGGGGGCGCGTCGCCAGGCGCACCGCGATGGGAGGGCGCTTCACCTGCAGCCGGGGCGGATGGCGGGTGGCGACCCAGGCGGCGGCCGCGGCGTGGAGCAGGCCGGCCGCGACCAGGGAGGGCCAGAAGGTGGAGCGGACCAGCGTCACGGGGTCGTGGTGGTGGGCGGCTGCGTGTCGAGCGCGATGTCGCTCACCCCGGCGACGCGGAGCTGGTCGACCGCCTCAGCGAACCTGCCGTACGGGGCGTCGACGTCGGCCGAGACGAAGCCGGCCAGCCTGGCCTCGACGCCGCTGGAGGCCGCCCTGGCGCGCGCCGCCTCGACCTCGCGGGCGATGTCCTTGAGCTGGGCCGCGGCGCCGTTGACGAAGAGGTCGCCGTTCCTGGCCACGGCGATGTTGATGATGGAGGGGGGCGAGCTCTCGGCCGAGGCGGCCTTGGGCAGGTTGACCGGCATCGACCGGTTGACCACCTGCGAGGCGGTGACGATGAAGACCACCAGCAGGGTCAGGCAGACGTCGACGATGGGCGTGATGTTGACGCCGCCGATCAGCTCGTCGTCGCCGGCGCCGCCCCAGGAGGACCCGCTCACCGGTCAGCCCTCCGCCCCGCTGTCGGTGTCGAGCCGCGGCAGGTTGGCGACCAGCTCCCGGCTCAGCGCCTCGGCCTGCTTGAGCCGCCCGTTCACGTGGGCCTTGAGGCCGTTGTAGGCGACCACCGCCGGGACGGCGACGGTGATGCCGAAGCCGGTCACCACCAGCGCCTCGCCGATGGAGGCCATCACCTGGGAATTGGAGGAGGCCTGCACGGTCCCGACCTTGCCGAGGACGTAGAAGGCGCCGACGATGCCGATGACGGTGCCGAGCAGCCCGATGAGCGGGGCGATGTTGCCGATGGTGGCCAGCACCGAGAGCCGGGCCTCGTAGCGGCCGCGTTCCTCGGAGAGCTGGCCGAGCATGGCCTGCTCCACCGAGGCCGGCTGGCGCTCGCCGCGGGAGGCCAGCTCCAGGCCGGCCCGGACCACGTTGCGGCTGAGCGAGTCACCCTCGACGGCGCGGAGCGCGCCCTTCAGGTCGGCGGCGGCCAGGGCGGCCGAGAAGGCGCGCTTGAGGGCCGGGAACCGCTCGGCGGTGCGGACGTAGAAGACCATCCGGTCGATGAAGACGCCCAGGCCGATGATCGAGACGCCGATCAGGACGAAGTTGACCCAGTCGGCGCCGAAGCTGGCCGTCAGGTCGAGGAGCTTCTGGGTCAGCATGAGGGTAACTCCTTGGCGGAAGGGCGCCACCGGTCGATGATCACATAGAAGACCGGCGTCACGTAGAGCGTGAGGAACTGGGAAAAGATCAGGCCGCCCACCACAGCCAGGCCGAGCGGCCGCCGCCCCTCGGCCCCGGCGCCGATGCCGATGGCGAGCGGCAGCGTTCCGAAGAGCGCCGCCATGGTGGTCATCATGATGGGGCGGAAGCGGGTGATGGAGGCCTCGTGGATGGCCTCCCGGGCGCTCTTCCCGGCCCGCTGCGCCTCGAGCGCGAAGTCGACCATCATGATGCCGTTCTTCTTGACGAGGCCGACCAGCATGACGATGCCGACGAAGGCGTAGACCGAGAGCTCGGAGCGGAAGACCCAGAGGGTCACCAGCGCGCCGAAGCCGGCGAAGGGGAGGGCGGTCAGGATGGTGACCGGATGGGCGAAGCTCTCGTAGAGCACGCCGAGCACCATGTAGATGATCAGGATGGAGACGGCCAGCAGCAGCCCGAGCCCGGTCAGCGAGTCGCGGAAGGCCTGCGCCGCTCCCTGGAAGCGGGTCACCACCGTCTGCGGCAGGGTCGCGGCGGCCGTCTTCTCGATGGCGGCCACGGCGTCGCCGATGGCCCGGCCCGGCTTGACGTTGAAGGAGACGTTGACGGCCGGGAGCTGCCCGGCGTGGCTCACGGTGAGCGGGCCGACCGACCGCTCCACCCGGGCCAGTGCGTCGAGCGGGACCAGCTTGCCACCCGGGCCGCGCAGGTGGAGCCAGGAGAGGGCCTGCGGATCGGTGCGCAGCTCGGGCAGCAGCTCCAGGATCACCTGGTACTGGTCCTCCGGCGCCATGATGGTGGAGACCTGGCGCGAGCCATACGCGGAGTAGAGGGCCTCCTCGACCGCCTGGGCCGGGACCCCCAGCAGCGCGGCCCGGTCGCGATCGATCTCCACCTTGAGGCGCGGGCTGGCGAGGCGCAGGTCGGAGGTGACGTCCTGCAGCTCGGGGAGGGCCCGCAGGGCCTTCTCGAAGGCCGGCGCGGCCCGGTAGAGCCCCTGGAGGTCGGCGTCCTGCAGCGTCACCGTGTAGAGGGCACGGCCGCCGCCGCCGAGGTTGATGGGGGGCGGCACGGTCGGGATCACCTGCAGCCCGGGCACGCCGCCCATGAGCGACCGCAGGTCGCCGATGACCGCGTCGACGTGGCGCCGCTGGTCGCGGTCCTTGAGCTTGAGGAACATGGTCCCCTGGGTGACGCCGGCCGGGCCGCGCGCCCCGACCGAGGACATGAACTGCTCCACCTCCGGCTGGGAGGCCACCAGCGCGGCGGCGGCGCGCTGGGCCTTGGCCATGGCGTCAAAGCTGGTCCCTTCCGGACCCTCGGTGGAGACCCGGACTCGCCCGGTGTCGTCGGTGGGGAGGAACCCCTTGGGCACCGCCATCCAGAGCGGCACCATCGCCAGCAGCACGGCGGCCGAGAAGGCCAGGACCCGGCGCGGGTGGTCGAGCGCCCAGGAGAGCCCGCGGTCGTAGAAGCGGATGACCGCCTCGAAGCCGCGCTCGGTCCACTGGTAGAAGGCGCCGTGCGCCTCGGCGTGGGGGGCGTGGCGCAGGAAGCGGGCGCAGAGCATCGGGGTCAGGGTCAGCGAGACCACGCCCGAGACCAGGATGGCCGAGCCGATGGTGACGGCGAACTCGTGGAAGAGCCGGCCCACCAGGCCGCCCATGAAGAGGATGGGCAGGAAGACCGCCGCCAGCGAGATGGTCATGGAGACGATCGTGAAGGCCACCTCCCGGGAGCCGTCCAGGGCCGCCTGCAGCGGCGGCTTGCCCATCTCCATGTGCCGGACCACGTTCTCCAGCATGACGATGGCGTCGTCGACCACGAAGCCGACCGCCAGGGTCAGCGCCATGAGCGAGAGGTTGTCGAGGCTGTAGCCGGACCACCACATGAGCGCGAAGGTGCCGAGCAGCGAGACCGGCAGCGCCAGCGAGGGGATGACGGTGGCCGGGACGTTGCGGAGGAAGAGGAAGATGACCAGCACCACCAGGCCGAGCGTCAGCCAGAGCGTGAACTTCACGTCGGTCACCGACTCGCGGATGGAGACGGCGCGGTCGTAGATGACGAAGAGGCGGGCCGCGGCCGGAAGCTGCGCCTCGACGATGGGGAGCATCTGGTGGACGGCCTGCGCCACCGCCACGGTGTTGGTGCCGGGCTGGCGCATCACCGCCAGCACGATGGCCCGCCGCTCCTTGCCGTCGCGGTAGAACCAGGCGGCGGTGTTCTCGTTCTCGACGCCGTCGCGGACGCGGCCGAGATCGGCGACGCGCACCGGGGCGCCGTTGCGGTAGGCCACCACCGCGCTGCCGAACTCGCTGGCCCGCTCCAGCCCGCCGCTGGCCTCGACCGCGTAGGCCCGCGAGCCGCCCTGCACCACGCCGGTCGGCAGGTTGGAGTTCTGGCCGCGGATGGCCTGGGCCAGTTCATCGAGCCCGATGCCACGCGAGGAGAGGGCGCGGGGGTCGACCTGGATGCGCACCGCGTACTTCTGCGACCCGAAGACCTGCACCTGGGCCACCCCCGGGATGGTGGCGAGCCGCTGGCCGATGACGTCCTGGCCGAGACGGTTGAGCGTGGAGAGTGGGAGGGTCGGGGAGGTGAGGGCCAGGTAGATGATCGGCTCGTCGGCCGGGTTGACCTTGCGGTAGGTCGGGGCGGCCGGGAGGTTGGGCGGGAGCTGTCCGCCGGCCGCCGAGATGGCCGACTGCACGTCGAGGGCGGCGCCGTCGAGGTTCCGCGAGAGGTCGAACTCCAGGGTGATGGAGGTCTGGCCCTGGCCGGAGGTGGAGTTCATGGCGGTGAGGCCGGCGATGGAGGAGAACTGGCGCTCCAGCGGCGTGGCCACCGTGGTGGCCATGGTCTCGGGGCTGGCGCCGGGGAGCGAGGCCGAGACCTGGATGGTCGGGTAGTCGACGGCCGGCAGGTCGGAGACCGGCAGCAGGTTGTAGGCGACCACGCCGAAGATGATGGCGGCGATGGTGAGCAGCGCGGTCGCCACCGGCCGCCGGATGAAGAGCTCCGAGATGTTCACGGCTTCACCGGCGCGGGGGCGGGCGCCGCGG
>JANYBC010000122.1 GCA_025360965.1 Anaeromyxobacter sp.
GCCGTCGGCGCGATCGACCGGCGCGCCGCGCTCAAGCGGAAGGCCGGCGATCTTCCAGGCGCGGTGGCGCTGGCGCTGGTGGCCGGCGCCACCTGGGACGAGCGGCTCGGCCACGTCGAGAACGCGTTGCTGCGCTACCGCGAGGCGGCTGAGCTGGGGCCCCGCGCCGCCGAGGCTCACCGGCTGGCGGCGCGCTGCGCCGAGCGGCTGGGGCGCTGGGCCGAGGCGGCCGACCACCACGCCGCGGCGCTGGCGGTCCTCGACCGGACCTCGCCGGAGGCCGGGGCGCTGGCCGCAGACCACCACCGGGCGCTGGCCGACGTGGCCGAGCGACACCTCGCCGATCCGGCCGGGGCCGCGACCCACCTCGAGGCGGCGCTCTCCACCGGGCCGCTCGACGCGGCAGAGCTCTCCCGGCTGGCGGCGCTGCACCGCCGGCTGGGCCGCACCGCCGAGCTGCTGGCCACGCTCGACAGGCTGGCGCCGCTCACGCCGGAACCGGCGGCGCGCGCCGCGCTGCTGGCCGAGGCCGGCGCGCTGGCGCTCGGGCCGCTCAGGCGCCCCGAGGTGGCCATCGACCGCTTCGCCGCGGCGGCCAGCCTCGACGAGACCTGCCGCCCGGCCATCGAGGGGTTGGCGCTGCTGGCCCACCAGCGCGGCGACGGGGCCGCGGAGCGCGACGCGCTGCTCAAGCTGGCGCCCCTGGCGCGGGACCGGACCGAGGAGGCCTCGATCCTCGACCGGCTGGCCGCCGCCAGCGAACGGGCCGGCGACCTCTCCGCGGCGGCCCGCGCCCAGGCTGCCGCGCGCCGGGCCGAGCCGAGCCGCGAGCGCCTCGCCGCAGCCACCGGGCTGGCGCGCCGCTCCGGCGACCGCCCGGCGCTGGCGGGCCTGCTCTCCGAGCTGGCCCGGGCCTCCCTCGCCGACGGCGACCGAGGCGCCGCCACCGCCGCCTGGCGCGAGAGGGCCGAGCTGCTGGCCGAGAGCGATCCGGCCCTGGCCCTCACCGCCCTCGACGAGGCCAGGTCCCTCCACCCCGGCGATCCGTCCCTGCCCCGGCTCGAGGCGGCGCTGGCCGAGCGGGTCGGCGACCACCACCGCGCCCTCGGAGCGCTCCGCGCGCAGCTGGCGACCGGGCCGGTCGAGCCGGGACCAATCGAGCTGCGGGCGGCCAGGGCGGCGCTGGCGGCCGGCGAGCTCGCGGCGGCGCTGGCCCACGCCGAGCGGGCGGTGGCGCTCGGCGTGCCCGGGGCCACCGACGTGCTGGTTGCGGCGCTGGGGCAGGGCGGAGATCAGGCCGGACAGGTCGAGGCGCTGCTGCGGGCCGGCCGGCCCTTCGAGGCGGCCTCGCTGGCCGAACGGCTCGGCGACAGCCCCGCCGCGGTGCGGGCCCTCGAGCAGGCCACCCGGGATCCGGAGACGGCCGCCGAGGCCCTGCGCCAGCTGTTGCGGCTCCACGCCGCCGCCGGCGATGCCCCGGCCGCGGCCGCCACCCTGCTGGCCGCCGCCCGGCGCGCGGGTGGGCGTGAGGGGGCCGAGCTGGCGTGGCGCGCCTTCTCGCTGACCGGTGGCGACGCGGCGCTCATCGACGCCGCCCGCGCCGATCCCTCCTTTGCCCCGGCGCGGGCCGAGCTGGCCGTTCGCCGTGCCGCCACCGACGCACCTGGCGCCCTGGCCGACGCCGAGGCCGCGCTGGCAGGCCAGGGCCTCGACGCCGCGCGCCGCCTGGCGCTGCTCCGGCTGGCGGCCGACCTGGCCGAGCGGTTCGGCGACCGGGAGCTGGCGCGGCGCCGTCTGGCCGCCCTCTGCCAGACCGGCTCCCCCGACGACTCCGACCTGGTACGCCTGGCCGCCCTGCACCGCGCCGCCAACGATCTCGACGCGCTGGCCAGCACCCTGGCCCGGCGCACCGCCAGCGCACCGGCGGCCGAGCAGGTGGCGCTCCAGCTCGAGCTGGCCACCCTGCTCTCCGGCCTGGGCCGCGAACCGGAGGCGATGGCCGCCTGGCGGTCGGCCCTCCTGCTCGACCTCGACTCGCTCGAGCCGCTCCGGGCCCTGCTCGACCCGGCGCGCACCGCGCTGCTCCACGACCGCGAACGCGAGGCGCTGCTGCGCAAGCTGGCCCGCACCGAGGCCTCCTCGACCGGCGAGCGGGCCGAGGCCTGGGACCAGCTGGCCGCGGCGCTCCGGGCGGCCGGGGACGAGGCCGGCGCTAGCGAGGCGGTCGCCGCCGCCTCGCGGCTGCGCGGCGACGACGACGAGGGGCTGGAGCGGCGGGCCCGGCAGGCCGCCGTTGCGGGAGATCACCGGCTGGCGGCCCGGCTCCAGCTGCAGCGGGCGCACCGGGGGCTGGCGGCCGGCGAGGTAGGCGCGGCGGAGCGGCTGGCCGAGGCCGGGCTGCTGCTGGTCGAGGCCGGCGAGACCGAAGACGGCGAGGCCGCCCTGCGGCAGGCGCTCGCCCTCCAGCCCGAGCCGGAGCGGATGTGCGCCGCGCTCACCGCGTTGGTGGGGCTGGCCGCGCTGCGCTCCGACGCCGCCGAGGAGGCCTCGCTGCTGGCGGCGCTGGTGCCGCTGGTGCCGACCGGCGAGCGGCCCGACCGGCTGCTCCGGCTGGCCGCCCTGCGGACCGCGGCCGGTGACCTGGCCGGCGCCCTGGCGGCCGCCGAGCAGGCCCGCACGCTGGCGCCCCGGACGCTGGCCGCGGTGCGCCAGGCCCGGCTGGCGGCCGCCGCGGTGGGCGACGAGCGGACCGTGGCGATCCGGCTCGAGGAGGAGGCCCGCCTCGACGAGGCCCGGGCCGGGGAGCTGCTGCTGGATCGAGCCCGCCTGCTGGTCCGGCTCGGCGACCACCAGGCGGCTGACGAGGCCTTCACCGAAAGTCTTGGCCTGCTGGCGCCCGACCAGGGGCTGGCGGCCGAGCAGGTCCGGCTGCGCCGCGACCACCTCCCGGCTTTCCACGCCTCCGAGCCGATGGAGCGCTTCGCCGGCCGGCTGGAGGATCCCGCCGCCGCCGCTCGCGCCCAGTATGCGGCGGCGGCGCTGGCCTGGGAGGCGGGCGCCGGTGGCGCCGCGCTCCGCTGCGCCCGGCGCGCCTTCGGCCGCTCCCGGCAGACGCCGGCGCTGGCCGGCCCCTTGCTGGCCCGGCTGCTCTATGCCCAGGGCTCCTTCGCCGAGGCGCTGGTGGTCCACCGGATCCTCCTCGAGCTCGGCTTCCCCGGCTTCGACGAGGGCGAGGTGGTCACGCTCTGCCGGCAGCTAGCCGAGCTGGCCACCGAGGCGCAGGACCCGGCGCTGGCGCTGGCGGCGCTCGACCGCCTGCTGGCGCTCCGGCCGCAGGAGGCGGGGGCGGCGCTCGATCGGTTCAAGGCCGACCCGGACCGGCGCCGCGCCGTGACCGCGCTCGAGGCGGTGGCCAACCAGATCCGCTCCCGGTCGACGCGCCTCGAGCTGCTGGCGGCCGCCGGGGAGGCGGCCCTGGCGGAGCTGCGCGATCGACGGCTGGGCGAGCGGCTCTTCCGCGAGGTCCGCGCCGAGGCCCACCTCACCCCGGGGCTGGCGGCCGGCCTGGAGCGGCGGCGCGCCCTGGCCACCAGGACCGGAGAGCTCGGCCCCGAGGCGCTCCTGGAGGCGCTGCACGACGTCGCCGAGGCGGCGCTCGCCGACGGCGACGGCTCGTCGGCCCAGGGAGCGCTCGAGGAAGCGGTGGAGGAGCAGCGCCAGCGCGGGATGCGACCCGGCGCGGTGCGCGATCTGCTCAAGCTGGAGGAGCTGCTGGCGGCTGACGGGGCGGTCGAGGCCGCTGCCGAGCAGGCGGCCGCGGCGGCCGACCTGCTCGACGAGCTGGGGGACGCCTCTGCGCTCGACCTGTTCCGCCGGGCGCTGGAGCGCGACCCGGCCCTGCGCGGCGGGCCGGAGCGGCTGGCGGCGCTCCAGGCCAGGTACCAGCCCGCGGTTCCCGAC
>JANYBC010000171.1 GCA_025360965.1 Anaeromyxobacter sp.
GCGGCGGGCGCAGCCGGGGCCGCCGGCGCGCCGGGAGGAGCCGCGGCCGCCATGGCCTCGACGCGCGCCCCCGGCACCAGCTTGACCTGCCCCTCGACCACCACCTGCTCGCCGGGCGCCAGCCCCTGGCGTACCACCACCTCGGCGTCGCTGGCCTCCTCGACCTGGACCGGGCGGACCTCCACGGCCCCGCCAATGACCACCCAGACGTAGTCGCCCTGCTGTCCCTGGGCCACGGCGGCGGAGGGGACCACGATGGCGCGGGGACGCTCGGCGAGGCGGACCCGGACCTCGACCGCCTGCCCCGGCCAGAGCAGGCCGTCCTGGTTCGGCAGGCGCGCCTTGACCAGCACCGTGCCGGTCGCCTGGTCGATGGCGTTGTCGACGAACTCGACGGTCCCCGCCGAGCTGGCGCCGCCGCTGGCCGGCTCCACCTGGACCGCCGCCCCCGGGCCGGCGGCGCGCAACGCGGTGAGGTGGCGCTCCGGGATCGTGAAGCTGGCGTAGAGCGGTCTCTGCTGCTCGATGGTGACGAGATCCTGGGCCCCGGCGTTGACGAGGTTGCCGGGGTGGACCAGCAGCCGCCCGGTCCGGCCGGTCAGCGGCGAGCGGATGGTGCAGTAGGCGAGGTTGAGCTCGGCCCGCTCGATGGCGGCCCGGTCGGCCTCCAGCGTGGCGTCGAGCGCGCCGGCGTTGGCCTCGGCCCCCTCGGCCTGCTGCCGGGTGACGTACTCCTTGGCGGCCAACCCCTGGTAGCGGGTGGCGTCGGACCGCGCGCTCACGGCGCGGGCCTGGTCGCGGGCCAGGTTGGCGCGGGCCTCGGCCAGCGACGCCTCGAAGGGACGCCGGTCGAGCTCGAGCAGCACCTGACCCTCGGTGACCACCTGGCCCTCGGTGAAGCGGGCGGCCACCAGCTGGCCGGTCACCTGGGGGCGGATCACCACCGAGCGGGCCGAGACCAGCCGGCCCACGGCGCGGACCTCCAGCGGCACCGGCTTCTCCAGCGCGGGGGCGAGGCGGACCTGGATGGGCCTGGGGGCGCGCGCGGCGGTCTCTCCACCGCGGCAGGCGGTGAGCGCGGCGGCCAGCAGGACGACCAGGGAGGTCAGGCGCAGCGGGCGGCTCATGGTGAGGCTCCTGTGGAGGGCGGGAGGAGGCGGCCGGTGGCGCGGGCCAGCCGCGCCAGCGCCAGCAGCCAGTCGGCGCGGGCCAGGATCTCCTCGGCCCGGGCGCTCTCCAGGGATGACTGCGACGAGAGCAGGTCGAGGATCGAGCCGAGACCTTCGCGGTAGCGGCCGTTGGCCACCTCGACCCCCTCGGTGGCGGAGGCCAGCAGGTCGCGGGCGGTCTCGCCGCGGCGGGCCGCGGTGCGGAGCGCCTGGTAGGAGATCCAGACGTCGAGCTGCACCTGCCGGCCGGTCGCCTCGGTGCGGGCGCGCGCCGCCTCTGCCGAGGCCCGGGCGCTGGCGGTGTCGAAGCTGGCACGCCCACCGGAGAAGAGCGGGATGCGCAGGACCAGCCCGGCGTTCCAGAAGGTGTAGCGATCACTCTCCGGGGCCAGCGGCCAGTCCTCGCCGAGGCCAGCCACGGCGGAGAGGGTGGGGAGGTCGGCGCGCGAGATGGTGCGGGCCCTGGCGTCGGCGGCGTCGGCCAGGGCGCGGGCGCGGGCCAGGTCGGGGTTGGCGCGGGCCGCCTCGTCGAGCAGCCGCTCCACCTGCGGCAGCGACTCGGCGGCGTGGACGTTTTCGGGGAGCGGCGGGACCACCAGCTCCACGGTGGGTGAGAGCCCGGCCAGCGAGGCGAGCCGCCCGCGCAGGCCGGCCGAGAGCCCCTCGATCCGCTGCACCTCGAGCTTGAGCTGGGAGAGCGCGGTGCGGGCCTGGAGCACGTCGGCCACGGTGGCGGCGCCGGCGGCGCGCCGCTCCTCGGCCGCCTTCAAGCTGGTCCCGGCCTGCTTCACGGTGGCGTCGGCCGCCACCAGCAGGGCCCGGCTGGTCTGGTAGCCGTACCAGGCCTCCTCGACCCGCAAGGCGAGGTCGAGCACCGCGCTCTCGTGGGCCAGGCGCGCGGCCAGCAGCTGCTGGTCGGCCTCGTCCTGGGAGGCGCCGCGAGCGCCGAGATCGAGGAGCAGCCAGGTGAGCTGCGCCGAGACGCTGGCGTCGGTGCGACGGACCTCGGTGGAGCTGGTGCCCGGGGACTGGAGGCGGGTGAGCGCGGCGCTGCCGTCGAGGGTCGGGAGCCAGGCGGCGCGGCGGGCTCCGGCAGTGTCGGCCGCGGCCCGGGCTTCCAGCCAGGCGGCGCGGGTGCCCGGGTCGTTGCGCAGCGCCAGGTCGAGCAGGGCGGTCAGGCTGTCCAGGCCGCGGGGGGCGGCGCTGGCCGGCGCGGCGGGTGGCGGTGGCGGTGGTGGCTCGGCGGCCGGTGGCCCGGCGGTCAGCGGCCCCGCATGCGCCGGGCCGGTCGG
>JANYBC010000176.1 GCA_025360965.1 Anaeromyxobacter sp.
GAGGGTCCCGGGTGGCAGGGCTGCGCTGCCCGAGCGCCCGAGCAGCTCCGCGCCGAGGACGACTGGGCGGCCCGCCGCCAGCAAGGTCCCCGCCGCGTCGTAGACGGAGAGCAGCCAGAGCGATAGCCGCTCGTTCCAGCGGAGCTCGAGGCCGTAGGTGGCACCCTCCAGCACCACGTCGAGGCTGAAGTGGTTGGCGTCCGGGACGATGGCGATGGTGACGGTGACGGTGCTCATCGCTTGCCCCCGGCCATGTCGTAGATCGTGGCCGCCACCGACTTGATCTTCGGCTCAGCCTCCGTGGTCGGCTGCTTGCCGTGCGAGACTTTAGCTCCTGCGGTGGCGACCTTCGGGATCGGGACCGTCCGCTGCCCGACCTGGAGGACCTGCCGCAGGGAGACCGAGAAGCGCGCCGCGTCGCCCGTACTTGCATCGACGGGCAGGTCGATGGCCTCGACCACCAGGTTGTCGTAGGCATGGACGGTGGATGTCAGGGAGACAGGCTGGCTGGCCTCCTTCAGCTCCACCATCCTGCGGTAGAGCGCCGCGGCGCGCCCCTTCTCCGCGGTGAGCCCGACGCCGGCCCCATTCCAGGACGACCAGGCCGGCAGCGGCGTGTCGCTGACCATGACCTCGAGGCGCACCACGTCGGGCTCCTGCAGCACATGGTCGGAGATGACCACGCCGGTCTCGACGGGGAACTGCGTTGCCTTGGCCGTGTGCTGGTGGTGCTCCGAGAGGAAGGCGTCCAACTCGAGGACGACCAACTTCCCGGACTCGACGTAGGATATCTGGAGCTTGGTGGCCACGGTCAGGGCCCCTGCGCGGCCGCGCGGGCCGTGACGTACTCGGTACGCAGCTCCACGCCGATGACCGCCTTCACCCGCGCCACGAAGTCGTCGGCCACCGCGGCGCCGTCGACCCCAGGAGAGGCGTGGACCACCACGCCGCTGATTGAGATGACCGGACCGCCCGCCTGGTAGGGGTAGGGCGCGTAGGGCGACGGGGCCGTGTAGGCCCCCAAGTTGCGGCCCCCGAAGTCCACCACGTTCTCTCCGGCCCGACCGGCGTAGAAGCCCATCGCGCCTGCGTGCTGCCGCTGCCGCTCGGCCGCGTCCGTACCGAGCTGGCCAGGGAGCATCCCCGCGGCCCCGGAGAGCACGTACCCGGCACCGTGGCCTGCCGTGTTCAGGACGTTCTTCAGGAAGCTGTTCTGCTGAATCCAGGCGTCGAGGTTCTGCAGCGCCGTCTGGAGGTCGAAGATGACCTGGCCGACGTACTTCAGGCCGCGCACCAGGGCGCTGTCTTCGGGGTTGATCGCCAGCACCTTGTCGAGCCACTTCACGTACTTCACGCCCAGGGTCCCCATCAGGGAGTCGTTACCCTGGAGGAACTGGTAGACGTCCTCAGCCACGAGGGCCAGTGCGATGAGAGCAGCGCCGATGAGCGCCGGCACGATCATGGCCCCGATACCGGAGAGCGTCATCGAGGAGAAGCTCTTGGCCAGACTCCTCACTGCGGTAGCGGCGGCCATGGCGGCCGACCCCAGCGTGGAGGCCAGCATGAACGCCAGCAGCGCGGCCCCGGCTCGAAGGACCCAGACGTTGGAGGCGAGATCCCAGGCCAGGCCGACGAGGGGCTTCATCATCTGCCAGACGCTCTTCGCCGCCACGGCCAGGGCGGTGAAGGCCTTTTCTACGCGCTGTGAGATGATGGCCCGGTTGGCGGAGATCCACTTGCCAGCGGCCTTGAGCCACTCCCTCACCGGCCTCAGGAAGGGCCCCGCGATGGTGTAGGCCAGCCCCTCGAGGAAGGCCTTCATCTCCTCGATCGCGTCGTTGGTCTCGGCCGCTGCCTCGACCATGTCCTTGCTGAGGACGATCCCAGCCTCGCGTGCGAAGGCGGTCATCTCGTCCAGCCCGGCCGCCCCCTTGTTGAGCATCGGGATGAGCGCCGCGCCGTGCTTGCCGAAGAGCGCGATGGCGCGGGCCGCCTTCGCCCCGCCGTCGGGCATGCGCTGGAGTTCGTCCGCTGCTCGACGCAGCTCCGCCTCGAAGTCCTTCACGCCCCGCTTCGCCATGAAGTTGAGAGCGCTGCGCAGCCCCTCCGATCCGACCTGGGCGCGCTCCGCGGCGTACTCAAGGGCCTGGAGCGACTCCACTCCGATGCCCGTTCGCTGGGCCGCCTTCTCGATGGCCTCGCCGTGCGCCGCCGTCTTGGCGATGGCCACCGCCAGTCCGCCAGCAGCCGCCACCGCCGCGGCGCCGATCGCTACGAACCCGTGCCGAGCGGAAGCCATCAGCTCTTCGGCGATCTTGAAGGTCGAGCCGTCGATCTCGAGCCCGAGCTTGGCGACCAGTTCCTCGACGACCATTACCCGGGCTCCTTGGTGGACTGCGCCTCTTCCAGTGCGTCGAGTACTTCGTTGGCGGCCACCACGTCATCGAGCGAGTAGTGGGTGTCGATCTCCTGCAGCGTTGCGGTGTGCGCTAGGACGAGACGCCAGACGGGCCACTCGGCGAGGTGGCGGTCGATCCCCTGGAGAGGACCGCCGAGCCCGCGGTCCGCGCGGCGGCGACGAGG
>JANYBC010000224.1 GCA_025360965.1 Anaeromyxobacter sp.
CGCGACGCCCACCAGTCGCTGCTGGCGACCCGGGTGCGGACCCACGACCTCCTCAAGGTGGCCCCGGCCACCGCCCGCCTCGGCGCCGGGCTCTTCAGCCTCGAGTGCTGGGGCGGCGCCACCTTCGACGTGGCCATGCGCTTCCTGCGGGAGGATCCCTGGGCCCGCCTCCACGCGCTGCGAGCCGAGATCCCGAACGTCCTCTTCCAGATGTTGCTGCGCGGCTCCAACGCGGTCGGCTACACCAACTACCCCGACAACGTGGTCGAGAAGTTCGTCCACGAGGCGGCCTTGAGCGGCGTCGACGTCTTCCGGGTCTTCGACTCGCTCAACTGGACCAAGGGGATGACCGTCGCCTGCGAGGCGGTCCGCAAGGAGAACAAGGTCCTCGAGGCCGCGCTCTGCTACACAGGCGACATCTCGGATCCCAGCCGCACCAAGTATCCGCTCGCCTACTACGTCAAGCTGGCCAAGGAGCTGGAGCGGATGGGCGCCCACCTGCTGGCCATCAAGGACATGGCCGGCCTGCTCAAGCCCTTTGCGGCCGGCCAGCTGGTCAAGGCGCTCAAGCAGGAGGTCGGCATCCCCCTCCACCTGCACACCCACGACACGTCCGGGGTCTCGGCGGCCAGCGTCCTCGAGGCCACCCGGGCCGGGGTCGACGTGGTCGACGCGGCGCTCTCGTCCCTCTCCGGGCTCACCGCCCAGCCCAACCTCAACTCGCTGGTGGCCATGCTGGCCGGCAGCGAGTGGGACTCGAGGCTCGACCAGGACGGATTGCAGCAGCTCTCCAACTACTGGGAGGGGGTCCGCGAGTTCTACGCGCCCTTCGAGTCGGGGTTGAAGAGCAGCACCGCCGAGGTCTACCGCCACGAGATCCCGGGCGGCCAGTACTCCAACTACAAGCCGCAGGTGGCCGGGCTGGGCCTCCTCGATCGGTGGGAGGAGTGCAAGGAGATGTACCGGAAGGTGAACCTGCTCTTCGGGGATCTCATCAAGGTGACGCCCTCGTCCAAGGTGGTGGGCGACATGGCGATGTTCCTCGTCAAGAACAACCTGCAGCCGGAGGATCTCTTCACCGAGAAGGGGAACGACCTGGCCTTCCCCGAGTCGGTGGTCGGACTCGCCAAGGGGATGCTGGGCCAGCCCTACGGTGGCTTCCCGCCGGCGCTGCAGAAGATCATCTTGAAGGGCGTCGAGCCGATCACCTACCGGCCCGGCGAGCTCATCGAGCCGGCCGATCTCGAGGCCGAGCGGAAGAAGGCGGCCGAGAAGACCGGCGCGCCGGTCGACGACAAGGCGCTGGCCTCCTGGCTGCTCTACCCCAACGTCTACCCGGAGTTCGTCCGCCACCAGGAGGAGTTCTCCGACACATCGGTGATCCCCACGCCGGTCTTCTTCTACGGCCTCGAGCCGGGGCAGGAGACCAGCATCGAGATCGAGCCGGGCAAGGTGCTGATCGTGAAGCTGGTGACGGTGGGCAAGCTGCACCCCGGCGGCACCCGCGACCTCTACTTCGAGCTCAACGGCGAGGGGCGAACCGTCACCGTCCGTGACGCGGCGGCGGCCACCGGCGGCGCGGTTCGCGCCAAGGCTGACAAGGGGAACGCCTCCCATGTCGGCGCCCCCATGCCGGGCAAGGTGCTCAAGGTCAACGTCAAGGCCGGCGAGCTGGTCAAGGCCGGCACCGTCCTCATGGTCACCGAAGCCATGAAGATGGAGACCAACATAAAGGCCCGGGCCGACTGCAGCGTGGCCGAGGTGAAGTTCAAGGAGGGGGACAAGATCGAGAAGGAGGACCTGATCTTCGTCCTCGGGTGATCAGGTTCGACGGCGGGCGCTCCGGCGCCGCGCCAGAGGGAGACGGCATGAGCACGGCGATCCGGTTCCACCAGGTGGGCGGCCCCGAGGTGCTGCGGGTCGAGGAGGTCGAGGTCGGCGCTCCCGGTCCGGGAGAGGCCCGGGTCCGCCACCAGGCCGTCGGCGTCAACTACGTCGACACCTACCACCGCAGCGGGCTCTACCCGCTGCCGCTGCCGAGCGGGCTGGGGGTCGAGGCGGCCGGCCTGGTCGAGGCGGTCGGCCCCGGGGTGACGCTCGTGAAGCCCGGGGACCGGGTGGCCTACATGGCCGGGCCCGGCGCCTACGCCGAGGAGCGGCTGTTGCCGGCTGACAGGCTGGTGAAGGTGCCGGTCGGGGTCAGCAGCGAGCTGGCCGCCGCCGGGCTGGCCAAGGGGCTCACCGCCCACATGCTCGTCACCCGGGTCCACGCCGTCCAGCCCGGTGAGTGGGTGGCGGTGACGGCCGCCGCCGGCGGCGTCGGGCAGCTGCTGGTGCAGTGGCTGGCCGCCATCGGTGCCCGGGTCATCGGCCTGGTCGGCTCGCCCGGGAAGGCGGCGCGGGTCGAGGCGCTGGGCGCCGAGGCGGTGCTGGTCTCCGGCGTCGACGACGTGCCGGCACGGGTCAAGGCGCTGAGCGGCGGCGGGGTGCGGGTGGTCTACGACTCTGTCGGCGCCGCCACCTTCGACGCCTCGCTCGACTGCCTCGCCCCCTTCGGCCTGATGGTCACCTACGGCAACGCTTCGGGGCCGGTGCCGCCGCTCGACACCGCGCTGCTCGGGAAGAAGGGCTCGCTCTCGGTCTGCCGCCCCACCGTCTTCAACCACATCGCGGCGCGGGCCGACCTGGAGCGGGCCGCCGCGGCCTTCTTCGCCCAGCTGGCGTCCGGAGAGATCGAGGTGGCGGTAGGCGGCCGCTGGCCGCTGGCCGAGGCGGCCGCGGCCCACCGGGCCCTGCAGTCTCGCGCCACCACCGGCTCGCTGCTGCTGATCCCGTAGCGCCCCGACCCGGACCCGTCCGTCGCCTCCTCGGCGAGGCGGTTCAGCGACCCGAGATGTAGGTGTTGAGCTGCTCGATGACGAACTGCTTCTCGTCGAGCATGAGCGCGATGATGTCCCGCATCGAGACCAGCCCGACCACCTCGCCCCCCTCCTCGACCAGCAGGTGGCGGGTTGTGTGGTCGCGCATCAGGTCGGCGCACTCGGTCTCGGTGGCCTCCGGCGTCACCCTGGGCAGGGCCCGGGCCGCCTTGCCGACCGGCAGCGAGCCGTCCCCGCCGCTGGCCACCACGGCGGCGACCAGGTCGCGCTCGGTGACCAGCCCGGTCAGCCGGCCATCGACCCGGATGCCGACCGAGCCGATCTTGAGGTCGACCATGAGCTTGGCCGCCTCGCGGCACGAGACGTCGGCCGCCAGGGTGATGACCTTTCGAGCAACGTGCTTCCGGATGCTGGACATGGTGCCTCCGCGCGGGGGGTAGACGTTCCGTTACAGCGGGGACGGAGTGGCGCCACCAAAAGTGACGACCCGGGCGGGGCTTTCGTCCATGCCATCGCGTCGCCGGTTTGCGGGACTACCGCCCCGGTCGGGTCGGCAGTACCTTCTGGGCAAGGTGCCGCGCCCCACACGAGTCCTGGTCGTCGACGACAACCTCCCCCTGCGACTGATGGTCTCACAGGCGCTGGAGGAGCATGGCTACGTGACGGTGGCGGCCGACTCGGCCGAGGAGGCCCTGGAGGCGGCCAGCTTCCAGCCCCCGGACCTCTGCGTCATCGACTTCTTCATGCCTGGGATGAGCGGGGCGGAGCTGATCCGCGAGCTCCGCGGCTCGGTCGACGAGCGGCTGCGCCGCGTCAAGGTCATCGGCCTGACCGGCTACGAGGGTGGCGATCGCGAGCTGCTCCTGGCCGGCGCCGACCTGGTGCTGCGCAAGCCCTGGAACGAGGCGGCGCTGCTGGCCGGGGTGTCGCAGCTGATGGAGCTGCGCGCCGCGGCGTCGGCCGGGTAGGGCACGGCACACCTCGTCCCCGGCCGTCAGGGCGCGCGCTCTTCCGGTGGCTTCATGGAGGAGAAGGCGCGCCAGAGCGCCAGGTCGTAGCCGATCTTGAGCACCCCGCAGACCGCAAACGGCACCCAGGCCAGCGACGGCGCCGCGTAGAGCGGCCCGGCTAGCACCGGCGCCAGCGAGGCGCCGATGGTCCTGGCCATGCCGGTCACCCCGGCTGCCGCCGCCCGCTCCTCGGGCGAGACCACCGCCATGGTGTAGGATTGGCGGGTCGGCACGTCGAGCTGCGAGATGGAGAAGCGCAGGAAGAGCAGCCCGGCCGCCAGCGGCAGGGTCGGCATGAAGGGGACCGCCAGCAGCAGGAGGTTGGACGGCAGGTGGCTGAAGACCATGGTGTTGACGAGGCCGAAGCGCCTGGCCAGCGGGGCGGCCGCCAGCGCCGAGAGGCCGGCCAGCACGTTGGCCCCGAGGAAGATGGCGCCGATGAGCGCCTCCCCGGCGCCGAAGCGGGCGTGCAGCCAGGCCGCCAGGAAGCTCTGCACGATGAAGCCGCCGGCGAAGGCGTCGACGGCGAAGAGCCCGGAGAGCCGGAGCACCGTGGCGCGCGAGCGGTGGAGGCCGAAGCCGATCCAGCTGGCGGGCCCCGGCCTGCTCGCGGCCGGCGCCTCGACCCCCGGTGAGAGGCGGGCGAAGAGGACCAGCAGCGCCCCGCCCAGCGCGGCGTAGAGCACGATCACCGCCTGGTAGGACTGCAGCGCGCTCCAGCCGGCGTGCTGCAGCCCCTCGGCCAGCGCCCCTCCCGCCAGCGCCCCGCCCGCCGTGGCGAAGGAGCCGGTCAGGGTGTAACGGGCGAAGACCCGGGTCCGCGCCTGATCGGGGACGGCGCTGCTCAGCGCCGCCTGCTCGATGGCCAGGAACGGTCCGACCTCGTTGCCCGACGGGCTGAGGATGCCGAGCGTGGCGCCCAGCAGCAACAGCCAGAAGTCGGTGGTGACGGCGAAGAGCAGCCCGGCGCCGATCATCAGCGCCGCGCCCAGCGCCAGCATGCGCCGGCGCCCCAGCCGGTCGGCGCGGGTGGTCACCAGCAGCGAGACCACGGTGTCGCCCAGCAGGGTGAGCGTGAGCAGCAGCCCGATGCGCGCCGGGGTCAGCCCGACGGCGGCGAGGTGGAGCACCAGCACCACCGAGAGGGCGCCGTAGGCGAAGAGCCGCAGCCCGCGCGTGGCGAAGAGCGCGGCGACGTCGCGACGGCTGGGACCGTCGGCCGGCGTGGCGGGATCCGCGGACGTCACCGCGGGGCCTGGCGCTGCGCCAGCCAGAGCTCGGCCTGGCCGACCGCGAAGGGGACCGCCTGGTCGACCCGGAGCGGCCGGGGTCCGAGCGAGGCCGGGAGGAAGCCGCGCCGGGCGAGCTCGGCGGCCTCGTAGGGCGTCCAGCCCCCCTCCGGCCCGATGGCCAGCGTCACGCCGCCGGCGGCGGGGGGCGTGAGCGTGGCGAGCGGAGTGGTGGCGGCGAGATCGAGCAGCAGGCGCGCCGGGCCGAGCATGGCCTCGAGCTCGTCCTCGACGAACGGCTTGAAGAAGCGGCGCAGGAGCACCTCGGGGAGCACCGTGTCCCGCCCCTGCTCGAGGCCGAGCAGCAGCTCGGCGCGCAGCGCCTCCGGGGCCAGCAGCGGCGAGCCCCAGTAGGCCTTCTCGACCTTCCAGCTGCCGAGCAGCAGCAGCCGCTTCACCCCCATGGCCGCGGTCGCCTGCAGCACCTTGCGGAGGATCTTGGGGCGGGGCAGGGCGAGCAGCAGCGTCACCGGAGACGGAGCCGGCGGGGCCCGGTCGAGGGAGGCACGCAGCACCAGCTCGGCCTCGCCGCAGGCCTGCACCTGGGCGGTGCCGGAGTGGCCGCCGATCAGCCCGACCGCCACGGTCTGGCCCGGCTGGCAGCGGAGCACCTCCCGCACGTGGCGGGCCCTCCGGCCGGTCAGCCTGGCCGTGCCGTCCGGCCCAAGCTCCGACGGCTCAAGGAGGATGAGGTTCACGCGGGCCGAGGGTGGACCGGGCCTGGCCTGGAGTCAATCGGCGCCGGCCGGCCGCCGGCTCGGAGGAACTGCACTAGACTGTCCCAATGGCTCGACAGGCACTGCCTCCCGGTTCGACGCTCATCTCGGTGCTCTTCAGCACCTTCCCTCTCGAGCCCTCGCTGGCGGCGACCCTCCACCTGGCCGCCGTGGATCTCTACCGTCGCGACGTCGGGGTCGGGCCGGTGGCTGGCGAGGTGGTCACCGGGCGGGTCGTCAACCTGAAGAGGAGCATGGCGCTCGGCGCCATCGCCGGGCCGGCCTTCGAGGCCGAGCTCGACACCGCGCGCGGCAGCGGCAAGGTCCGCTACCTGCTGACGCGCCAGGGGCTCGAGCTGATGGGCGTGGCGCCGCCGCCGCCGAGGGCGGCGCATGGAGCGAAGCGCGAGTACCTGAACTGAAACGAAGAAGCCCCCCGGCCGGGCGGGCAGGGGGCTTCGGCGCGAAATGGACCATTTCCGGATCGTGCTGGTCAGGCCATGCAACCCGGAGAACATCGGGGCGGTGGCCAGGGCCATGCGCAACTTCGAGCTGACCGACTGGGCCATCGTCGAGCTCGGCACGCACGACTTCGCCACCGCGCGGCGAGTGGCGGTGCACGCCGAGGAGTTGCTCGACCGGCCCCGGCTCTGCGCCACGCTCGACGAGGCGGTCGCCGACTGCGCCTGGGTGGTCGGCACCAGCGCCCGCAAGGTGCGCGGCAAGGTGCGGCTCCGCCCGGAGGAGGTCGGGCAGGAGGCGCTGCTGCGCCGCCCGGGACGGACTGCCATCGTCTTCGGCGAGGAGCGGAGCGGACTGACCGCCGCCGAGATCGATCGCTGCCACGCGCTCTCCGCCATCCCGACCGGTGCCGCCCAGCCCTCGCTCAACCTGGCCCAGGCGGTGCTGCTCTACACCTGGGAGGTCGGGCGCGCCGTGAGGGGCGCGAACGCCGCCGGGTCGGCCTCACCGCTCGGGGAGGGCGTGGCCTCGCGGCGGCGCACCGGGGCCCTGGCGACCGACGCCCAGCTGCTGGCGGTCGAGGCGGCGCTGCGCCACCTGCTCCGGGCCGGAGGCTTCCTGGCCGGGCCGGAGCGCCACGCCGTGCGGGACCTGGCCGACGTGGTGCGCCGTGGGAGGCCGTCGCCTCGCGAGGCGCGGCTCTGGGAGCAGGCCCTGCGCAAGGTCGGCAACCGGCTGCCGCGCTGAGGGGCGACCGTGGAGCCGCGGCCAAACTGCGGTAGAACCGCTCCCACCATGCTCGAGACCTTCACCTGGATCGACGGCGGCGCCGAGCGCCGGCTCCACCTCGACCCCGCAAGCGCCCGCTACCTCGCGGTCCGGCGGGTCAGCGGCGACGAGGACTGGACCGCCGCCTGCGTGCTGGTGCCCGGCGAGCCGGAGCGCGAGATCGGGGAGCAGCTGGCCAGCGCGGGCATCGCCGAGGACGTCATCATCAAGTACGCCATCCAGGCGCTGGCCCGGCTCCACGGGGTCTCCCCGGTCCCCGGGCTCCCGGAGGAGGACGCCGGAGAGGCCGAGCAGCTCATCGCCCGCCTCTGGCAGGTGATCACGGCGCGCTGGGCCCCGACGCACTGATCAGCCTGCCGGCGTGCCCTCCGCTGGCTAGTGATCGTGGCCGTGATCGTGCCCGTGATCGTGCCCGTGTTCGTGGCCCCCGGGGCCATGGGCGTGGCCGTGCTCCAGCTCCTCGGCGGTGGCCGCGCGGATCTCCGTGACGGTTACGTCGAAGTGGAGGGTGCGCCCGGCCAGCGGGTGGTTGAAGTCGACGGTGATGGTGTCGCCGATGACGGCGCGGATCGTGAGGGGGAGGGGCTCGCCGTCCGGGCCCTGGGCCACCAGCTCGAGCCCGACCTTCGGCTCGAAGCCATCGGGGAAGGCCGACCTGGCCACCTGCTGGAGGGCGGTCGGATCGGCCTCGCCGTAGCCGTCGACCGGGGCCACGGTGGCCTGGGTGCGGATCCCGGCCTCGAGCCCCTCGAGCGCGCGCTCCAGGCCAGGGACGATCTGGCCCTGCCCGTGCGTGTAGACCAGCGGGTCGCCCGCCTCGGAGGAGTCGACGACCACGCCGTCGCCGAGGTGAAGCTTGTACTCCAACGAGACCACGCTGCCCTTGGCCACCTTCATGACATCTCCGTGCGCGATGGGTGCGACCGCCGACTGGCTCCAGGAGCGGTCCCGGGGCGCCAAAGGGGGCCTCATACCGCGCTGCGTGCCGGGAGGCACGCGGAAAAATGCACGCCGCGGCGAGGGGTCGGTGGCGGCGCCAGCGATGAGAGGCGAGGAGCGCTAACCGGCCGCGGCGACGCGGGCCGGCTCTGCCACGGCCAGCCGGCCCTCCAGCTCCTGGAGCAGGGTCTTGACCGAGGGCAACTCGGCGACCGTCTGCTCGGGGATCCGGGTGATGGAGGAGCCGGTGTAGAAGAGCCCCTTCTCGACGTCCCCCTTGATGCAGGAGGCCAGCAGCGCGTCGGTGATGCAGAAGCTCTCGCGGAACTGGGAGGCGCGGCAGAGGCAGAGCTCCTCGGCGAGGCACTCGACGCAGGCCTTCTTGCGGCCGTGGAAGCCCTCCGGGCCGAAGTACCAGGCCTTGCTGCGCGGCGGGAAGCGCTCACCGCGGGCCAGGGCATCGGTGAAGGGGTTGCGGACGGCGCGGGCCTTCATCCCCTTCACGCAGCTGGTGATGAGGGTGATCTCGGCCTCGGTCTTGCCGAGGTGCATCTGCTTGAAGTTGGGGTGGGCGTCGCCGTCGGAGCAGGCCAGGAAGCGCGACGCCATCTGCACGCCGGCGGCACCCGCGGAGAAGAACCTGGCCACGTCGGAGGCGTCCACGCCCCCGGCGGCCACCACCGGCAGCGAGGTGGCCGCCACCACCTCGTCCACCAGGCTGGGGAGCGGATGGCCGATGTCGCCGATGTGTCCGCCCGCCTCGGCGCCCTCGGCGACCACGAAGTCGGCGCCCCACTTCTCGTACATGGCGGCCAGCCTGCCCGACGAGACGATGCCGGCGAAGGGGATGTTGGCGGCGCGGCACCACTTGATGATCTCGCGCGAGATGCCCGCGCCCTGGACGATGAAGGAGACTCGCTCCTCGATGGCGATGCGTGTGGACGACTCGAACTCGCTCTTGTTGATGGCGGCCATCAGGTTGACGCCGACGAAGCCGCCCGGCGCCTCGGCGCGGGCGCGGCGGATCTCACGCCTGAGGTGGTCCGGGTTCTTCACGACCGCCGAGACCGTGCCCACGCCGACCAGCCGGTCGCCGTGGTGCGCCGCCAACTTGCCGGCCAGCCCGTCGGAGGCGTGGATGCCCATGCCGCCCTGGATGAGAAGGCGGCGTCCGGAGGCGACGATGGCCTGGATGGCGGAGCGATCGAGGCGACCCAGCGGCGGGAGCCGGCTCGGATCGAGCGGCACGACGGCGTCGTCGTCGTGCGGCGCGACGGCCAGCGCGGGCTGGGCGTTCGGGAAGGTGCTCATGGTCTCGCTCCAGGGCCCGCGAGGAGGTGGTGCGGGCTTCGAGGGTGGCGAGCTTAGAAACGGGGTGTCATGCGAGTGTCACGAGGACACTCAATCGACCGACGCGTCGCGTTATGGCGGGGAATCGACCCGGACACCACGGGGGCGACTATGGCGGAGGGGCGCCTCCGGGTAAGCTCCGAGGTTCCGACGCCCAGCACCCGACTGGACCCACTCCCCGATGCGCATCCCGACCCTCGCCAGCCTCCTCGTCGCCACCGCGACGCTCCTCCTGGTCGGCTGCAGCCAGGAGGCCCCGAAGCTCAACACTCCCCGCAAGGAGGAGGCCGCGCCTTCGGTGGCGGTCCGCGCCGGGAACGAGCTCACCCCGGCTCCGGCGCCCACCGCGCCCCGGGCCGCGCCGGTTCGGGAGAAGCTCGGCGCCGGCCAGTGCCGGACCTGCCACCGGATCCAGTACGACTCCTGGGTCAAGTCCGGCCACGCTCGCAAGGCGCTCGACTGCGAGGGGTGCCACGGCAACGGCTCGGAGTACGCCACGCTGGAGGTGATGAAGGACCTGGCCCGGGCCAAGCGGGCCGGGCTGATCTTCCAGACCGCCGACTTCTGCGCCAAGTGCCACCCGACCGCCGACGACTCCTACCTGCCCAAGGCGCACGCCCACAAGAAGCGCTGAGCGGGGGCGCCGGGCGCGGCGACGTGACTCGGATGCAGCGCTCGATTCCTAGGCGCCTTCGGTGAAGCTGTGTCCCGGGCGGGTCTTCGCGGCCACTACGACCGCGTCCTCGTCGAGCTTGACCGGCGTCCAGAACCGGCCCCGCAGGTCGTCGAGCAGCGAGTAGACCACCGGCACGATCCCGAGCGTCAGCACCGTGGAGGTGATCAGGCCGCCGATGATGGCCACCGCCATGGGGACCCTGGTCTCGGCGCCGTCGCCGCGGGCCAGGGCCACCGGGATCATGCCGGCGATCATGGCGATGGTGGTCATGAGGATGGGGCGGAGCCGGACCTGGCCGGCCTCCAGCAGCGCCTCGGTGGTGCCCTTGCCGGCGCGGCGCAGCTGGTTGGTGAACTCCACCAGCAGGATGCCGTTCTTGGTGACCAGCCCCATCAGCATGATGAAGCCGATCATCGCCATCATCGACAGGTACTGCTGGGCGATGAGCAGGCCGGCGATCCCGCCGATGATGGCGAACGGCAGCGACATCATGATCGTGAACGGGTGGATCAGGCTCTCGAACTGGGCGGCGAGGATGATGTAGACCAGCACGATGCCGAGGACCAGCGCCAGCAGGAAGGCCTTGCCGGCGGTCCCGAGCTCGCGGGCTTGCCCCTCGAAGTCGGTCTGGACGCTCCTGGGCAGCTCGGCGGCGGCGAAGGCGTTGAGGTACGACATGCCGTCGCCCAGGGCGTAGCCGCGCAGGTCGGCGAGGATGGTCACCTGTCGCAGCTGGGCCTGGTGCTCGATCTGCGAGGGGCCGGAGGAGGCCCGGATGGTGGCGATGGAGCGCAGCTCGACCAGCTGACCGGTGGCGGTGCGGATCCCCACGCTGCCGAGCGCGGCCGGGTCGGAGAGGATCTCCTCCGGGAGCTTGACCTTGATGTCGTAGGTGTCGCCCCCCTGGTGGAAGTCGGTGACCTTGTCGCCGCCCATCAGGGCGCGCATCGACTGGCCGAGCGCCGCGGCCGGGACGCCCACCGCGGCGGCCCGCTCGCGATCGAGATCGATCTCGAGCTGCGGCTTGCCGGCGCGGTAGGTGATGTCGACGTCGACGAAGCCGGGCTGCTTCTTCATGTGGGCCCGGGTCTTCTCGACGGCCGCCAGCAGCTCGTCCCAGTTGGTGCCGCGCAGGTTGAACTGGATCGGCTGGGGCCGGCTGCCCCCACCGGCCACGGCGGCGAAGTCCTGCACGCCGAGCGTCGCGGCCGGGCTGACGCGGAGCGACTGGCGGAGGAACTGCTTGAACTGCTGCTGCCCGTAGGTCCGCCCGGTGAGCGGGACGAAGTTGACGGTGATGTCGCCCTTGTTGACCTCCTCCTGGGCGCCGCCGCCGGCGACCGCGAAGGCCGCGGTGACGCCCGGCACGGCCAGCACCTGGCGGGTCAGGTCGTCGAGGCTGCGCTGGGTCTCGGAGAGCGGGGTGCCCGAGGGCAGCTCCAGGGTCACCTTCACCATGCTCATGTCCTGCTGCGGGATGAAGGTGAACTTGAGCAGGCTGGCCATGGCGACGGTGGCCACCAGGACCAGCGAGGCGCCGATCATGGTGGTGCGCCGGTGGGCGAGCAGCCAGGCCAGGGCGGCGCGGTAGCGCCGCTCGACGAAGGTCAGCACCCGCTCGATGGCCCGCGAGGCCCGGCCCGGGTGGGTGTGCTCCTTGAGGATGCGGGCCGAGAGCATGGGGGTGAGGGTCATGGAGACGGCGTAGGAGATGAGCACCGCGACCGCGACGGTCACGCCGAACTGGTAGAAGAACCGCCCCATGATGCCTTCCATGAAGGCCACCGGGACGAAGACCGCCACCACCGCCAGGGTCACCGCCAGCACGGCGAGCGCGATCTCACTGGTGCCCTCCTCGGCCGCCTGCTTGGGAGTCTTCCCCTGCTCGAGGTGCCGGACGATGTTCTCGATGACCACGATGGCGTCGTCGATGAGCAGCCCGATGGAGAGGGTCAGGGCCAGCATGGTGACGATGTTGAAGGTGAAGTGCATGGCCTGCATGACCGCGAAGGTCCCGATGATCGAGGTGGGGAGCGCCACCGCCGAGACCACGGTGGAGCGCCAGTTGCGCAGGAACAGCAGCACCACCAGCACCGCCAGCACGCCGCCCAGCAGCATGTCCTCCTGGACCGCGCCGATCGAGGAGCGGATGAACTTGGCGCCGTCCACCACCAGCTCCACCCGGGAGCCTGGTGGCAGGAGCTTCTCGGCGCCGGGCAGCGCCTTCTTCACCCGCTCGGCCACCTGCACGGTGTTGGAGCCCGACTGCTTCAGGACGATCAGCCCGATGGCGCTCCGTCCATTGAGGGTGGCGGCGCTCCTCGCCTCGGCGGGGCCGTCGACCACCTGCGCCACGTCCCCGAGCCGGACCGGGGTGCCGTTGGGGCTCATGAGGATGATGGCGCGCAGCTCCTCGACGCTTCTGGCCTCGGCGGAGAGCTTGACCGAGCGCTCCACGCCCGGCTCCAGGGTGCGACCGCTGGGGACGTCGATGGACTGGCCGCGCACGGCGTTGACGACGTCGACCGGCGTCAGGCCGTAGCTCTTGAGCGACTGCGGCGAGGCCACGATGGTCAGCTCTCGCTTTCGGCCGCCCACCAGCTGCACCGAGCCGACGCCCGGGATCTGCTGCAGCACCGGCTTGACGACGTCCTCAGCCAGCTTGGTGAGCCGCTCGATGGGGACCGGGGCCGAGAAGGCCAGGGTCGCGACCGGGGCGGCGCCGATGTCGAACTTCTGCACCACCGGCGTCTGGATCTCTCGCGGCAGGCGGGAGAGGGTGGCCTGCACCTTGTCGCGGACGTCCTGGGCCGCCACGTCGACCTTCCGGTCCAGGTCGAAGCGGATGACGATCTGCGAGACGTTGTCGACGTTGACGGAACGCAGGGTGTCGAGGCCGGAGAGGGTGTTGAGCGCCTCTTCGAGCGGCTTGGTGACGTTGCGCTCGATCGACTCGGGATCGGCGCCGGGCAGCACGGTCAGGACCGTGACCACGGGGAACTCGACCTCGGGCATCTGGTCGACGCCGATCTTCGGGTAGGCGACCAGCCCGAAGACCACGAAGGTCAGGGTCAACATCCCCGTGAAGATGGGGCGGGTGATGAAGGTTCGGATGGGGCTCATGGCGATGTCCTGGGGGCGCGCGGCGTCAGTCGGCCAGCGGGACGACGGCGTCGCCCGCCATCAGGGTGCCCGGGTCGAGGATCACGGCGGTGCCGGCGTCGAGGCCGCCCTCCACCGCCACCGTCCCCGGGTTGATCTGCACCGCCTTGATGGTCCGCTTCTCGGCCTTGCCGCCCACGATGACGAAGACCCAGCTGGCGCCCCCTTCGGTCCTGACCGCGCCGGCCGGGACGTAGAGCCCGTCCTTGTCGCCGAAGCCGCCGAAGTCGACGTTGAGCAGGGTGCCGGGGCGCAGCGGAGCCCCCTCCACCTTGCCGAGGTCGACCAGCACCTCGATGGTCCTGCTGGCCGGGTCGATCACGGCGTTCTTGACCCGCACCTGGACTTCGATCTTCTGGGCGCCCGGGGTGGTGACGCCGGCGACCTTCTGCCCGACCTTGACGAACGGCTCGACGCCCTCGGGCACCGAGAGCCGGGCCTCGAGGTGGTCGACGTCCGCGACCGAGATGATCGGCGTGAGCGGCATGGCGGTGACCGAGTCGCCGGCGTTCCTGAACTTCCCGGTGACGACCCCGGCGAACGGCGAGACCAGCAGAGAGTCGGCCAGCTGCTGCTCGGCCATCTTCAGGCTGGCGCGGGCCTGATCGGCCTGCGCGGCGGCCAGCTCGGCGCCGGTCTTGACCCGGTCGAAGCCGGCGTCGGCCAGGACCTGCTGGTCGCTCAGCGCCTGGCCGCGCTTCAGCTCGCGCTCGGCCGAGGCGAGGTTGGCCTCGGCCACCTTGACCAAGGCCCTGGCGCTCTCCACCGCGATGGCCTGCATGGCGTTGTCCATCTCGGCCAGCGCCTGGCCGGCGCGGACCCGGTCGCCGACCTGCACCATGACCCGCTTGATCTGGCCGGATCCCTTGGCGGCCAGCACCGCCTCCTCGCGGGCGCGGATGGGGCCCGAGGCGCGGGCCAACCCGGTCTCCAGCCGCGTGGCCGGCTTGCCCACCTTGACGGCGCGGGCGGCGGTGCCGGCCTCGGGCAGGGAGGCCTTGTCGGCCTTGTGGCCACAGGCGGCGAGAGCGAGGGTGGCGAGGAGGGCGGGGGCGATGCGGTGGGCGGGCATGGAGTGAGGCTCCTGGGTGTGGCGGCTAGGATGCTGAGGCCGGCACGGCGCTGATGCCGTGAAGGGCGAGGTCGACGACGCGGCGGGCCTGGACGTCAGGGGTGCTGGTCTCCACGGCGCCGTGGACCTCGCGGTGATGGAAGGCATGCGAGAGTCCAGCCAGGGCGCGGGCCGCCAGCTCGACCGGGCAGCGCAGTTCGCGCCGCGAGGCGTGGTGGCGCAGCCAGTCGGCCATCTGGGCCTCGTAGATGGCCAGCCCGGCGCGGACGTCGGCCAGCGGAGCCGGACCGCTGCACTCGGAGGGGCGCGTGGAGAGGAGCACGGCGAAGACCTCGCGCCGCTCGCGCACCAGCGCGAACTGGGCCCCGAGCAGCGCCACCAGGCGGGCCTGCAAGGGCTGCGATCGGTCGACCGGCAGCTCGAAGGTGGCCGCCAGCTCACCCTTGAGGAGGTCGGTGAGGCTGGAGAAGATCTCCTCCTTGCTCTCGAAGTACCGGTAGAGCGATGGGGGCGCGTAGCCGGCCGCCTCGGCCAGGTCGGCCAGGGTCGCGGCGGCGTAGCCGTGGCGGGCGAAGACTCCGGCCGCCGACAGCAGGATCTCGCGACGGACCCGCTGGTGCGTCTGCTGCTGGCGCGCCTGGGCGGGGGAGGGAGATCTGCGAACGCTCATTCGCGACGCGTTATCGTTCGTTCGCGCCTCGCTGTCAACCCAGGACCTGAAGCACCCAAGCGCGCATGGGGCTGCGTTCCTCGATCTCGAGCGAGACCGGCACCTCGAAGCAGGCCAGGTCGACGACCCCCTCGCGCGGCGAGTAGAGCCGGCCAGGGTCGCCGGTCAGCACGGTGACGCCGCGGGTCGCCAGGCTCCGGAACCAGGCCAGCGACCGCTCGGCCAGCGGCTTCTCGTAGAAGACGTCGCCGGCCAGCACCACGTCGATCCCGTCCAGCGGCAGGCCGAGCAGGTCGACCATCCGCGGCGCCAGGGCCAGGCCGTTGAGCGAGGCGTTCATGGGGACCACCACCTCGCAGAAAGGGGCGAGGTCGGTCGAGTCGACGCTGGCCGCGCCGGCCTGGAGCGCCGCGATGCCGACCAGCCCGGAGCCGGTGGCGAAGTCGAGCACACGCCGTCCCCGCACCAGTTCGGGCCGGTCGAGGACGTGCCGGGCCAGCGCCTGGCCTCCGGCCCACGGGAAGGCCCAGAACGGGGAGGCGTCATACCGCTCCAGCTGCGCCGAGGTGGCGTGCCAGAGCGGCGTGAGCGCGGTCGCCTGGTAGAGCGAGATCTCGGGGACCAGCGGGACCGGGGCCGGGGCGGTCTGCCTGCGGACGAAGTCGCGCCAGCGCCCCAGCTGATCAATCGAGGTCACGCCGGCCGCCGCCGACCCTTCCAGCCGCCTCGAGCGCCGCCGCCGCTCTTGGGGCCGCCGTGACCGCCACCGGCGCGGGCCGAACGGCCGGTGCCGGCGCCGCCGCCACCAGGACGCCGGTGCGGGGGGACGCCCTGGTGCTGGCGGCCCTCGTCGGCGCGGGCATGTTCGGTCTTGAAGACCTCGGCCTCGCGCGGCACCTCGGCCCTCGGCAGCAGCACGCGGGTGAGCCGCTCGATGGCGCGCAAGAGGTCGATCTCTTCGGGGGCGCAGAAGGCCGAGGCCTTGCCGCTGGCCGAGGCGCGGGCGGTGCGGCCGACCCGGTGGACGTAGTCCTCGGGGACGTGCGGCAGGTCGAAGTTGACGACGTGGCCGATGTCGGCGACGTCGATGCCGCGGGCGGCGATGTCGGTGGCCACCAGCACCCGGTAACGCCCGTCCTTGAAGCCGTCGAGCGCCATCTTGCGCTGGCCTTGCGAGCGGTCGGCGTGGATGCGCGCCACCTTGTGGCCGGCCCGCTCCACGCTCTTGGCGACCCGGTCGGCGCGCCGCTTGGTGCGGGTGAAGACCAGGGTGGAGAGGTCGTCCTCGGCCAGCAGGGTCAGCAGCAGCGGCGACTTCTCTTCCTGGGCGCAGAGGAAGACGCGCTGGTCGGCCCGCTCGGCGGTGGTGCCGCTGCGCGCCACCTCGACCCGCACCGGGGCCTTGAGGTGCGAGGTGGCGAACTCGCCCACCTCGCCGGCGGTGGTGGCGGAGAAGAGCAGGGTCTGGCGGACCTTGGGAAGCCGCTGCAGGATCTTGGTGAGCTGGGGCTTGAAGCCCATGTCGAGCATCCGGTCGGCCTCGTCGAGCACCAGCACCTCGATGAGGTCGAGCTTGGCCGTCCCCTTCTGCAGGTGGTCGACCAGCCGTCCCGGGGTGGCGATGATCACCTCGATCTTCTCGCGGAAGGCCCGCTCCTGGTTGCCCATGCCGACGCCGCCGATGACGACCGCGCCGCGCACGTGGCGCCCCTTGCCGAATCGCTCCAGCTCCTCGCCGATCTGCAGCGCCAGCTCGCGGGTCGGGGCCAGCACCAGGGCGCGGGTGCCGGGCTTGCCGGCCAGCCGCTCGATGATGGGGAGCAGGAAGGCGGCGGTCTTGCCGGTGCCGGTGGCGGCGGTGCCGATGACGTCCTTGCCCTCCAGCGCCGGCGGGATGGCCCGGGCCTGGATCGGGGTGGGGTGCTCGAAGCCGGCGCGCGTGAGCGCCAACAGCGACTTCTCGGAGAGGCCCAGCTCGGCAAAGGTCGACACGACGGCTCCAGGTGGATCGCGGGCCGCGGCGGTGTGCCGGGCGTGCGGAGGCGGGGTTTAACAGGTCCGTCGCGCCAAGGCGAGTCGGGAGGGCCGCCCCGTCACGCTCCGGAGGAGCGCGGGCCTGTGCCGTCGGCGAGGGCGAGGTCGAGGCGCTCCACGCCCGCGATGGAGAGCGAGAGGTCGGGCCCGAAGGCCAGCGAGGGGGTGAGGAAGCCGGGGCGAGCCTGGCCGGCGAGGACCCGCTCGGCGCACTCGACGGCCGCCAGCGCCGTGAAGGCGTACCCCTCGGGCGTGGTGAGGCGAGCCGCGGCGCGGCGGCCGTCGGCATGCTCCACCTCGCCGTAGAGCAGGCTGAGGCCACGGGCGCGGGCCGCGGCGTCCGGGCCGGTCAGCTTCGACGTGACCAACGCCGCCAGCGCGCGCTGGACCGGCCGCGAGCCGAGCAGCGGCCCGACGAAGCGCGAGACCACGGAGAAAGCGCGCAGCGCCCGCGGCGCGGCCAGGTAGACCTCGATGTCGGGGATGCCGGTGGTGTGCCAGGCGGTCCAGACGTCGCCCCAGGGGATGGTCATGCAGGTGACCGGGCCACGGCCGAAGTCGAAGTCGCGGGTGCGCCAGGCCGCGGGGACGCGGGTGAGCTTGCCGCCGCGCCGGATCATCCCGCCGAGGTGGATCCCCTCGAGCGCGGTGAGCGTGGTCCCGCGCGAGGGCTGGCCGACGGCCTTGAAGGCGAGGGTCAGCCGGGTGGCGCCCGGGAGGCGCCGGGCCAGGTGGGCCGCCAGGCCGTCGGTGGGGACCACGTCGAAGCCGACCCCGGGGAGCAGGGTGACGCCGGCGGCGCGGGCCTCGGCGTCGCGCCTCGCCAGCGCGCCGAAGACCGCCCCCTCGCCGGTGATGTCGAGGTAGTGGACCCGCCGGCGCAGGCAGCCGTCGACCATGGGGCGCGAGGTGCGCGAGAACGGACCGGCGGCGTGCAGCACGGCGGCAACGCCCTCGAGGCCGGCGTCGACCGCGGCGGCGTCGTCGAGCGCGAAGACGCGATGGGGGAGCCCGAGTTCGGCCGCCAGCGTCGCCAGCGCGGGCGCGGAGCGGCCGGCCAGGAGGGGACGCAGGCCGCGCTCCACGGCGCGCCGGGCGATCAACTCGCCGGTGTAGCCGGTGGCGCCGTAGAGGAGGAGGGCGCCGCCCGCTGCAGGGGCGGCCGGCGTCACGCCCTCCGGCCGGCTCACTTCTTCGGCCCCTTGCCGAGATCGGCCAGTGCGCGCCGGGCATCGCCGGCCTGGGGGCTGTTGGGGGCCAGGGCGATCACCTTGTTGAAGGCGGCCGTCGCCTTGGCGGCGTCGTGCTTGTCGTTGGCCCAGACCACGCCGAGGTTGTAGGCGCTCTGGATGTGGTTCGGGTCGGCCTTGCCCGCCTTCTCGAAGTTGGCGACGGCCTCGTCGAAGCGGCCCAGGTCCCGGTACATGACGCCCTGGTCGGTGAGCACGTCCGGGTTGTTGGGGTTGAGGGCCAGCGCTTTTCCGTAGGCGTCGATCGCCTTCTGCTGCTGGCGCGAGTCGAAGTAGTCGTTGCCGAGCTGGATCCAGACCCCGACCAGCTGGGGGTCCTTGGCGACCAGCTTCTGGTTCATCTCGATGCGCTGGAACACTTCGGGTGACGGGGCGCCCTGCGGCGTCGCGCCCGGCATGCCCTGGGGCGGCAGCTGCTGGGCCAGGCCGGACGGCATCGGCGGCGTGGCGTCGAAGGCAGGGAGCGGGGCCGAGCCGAGCAGCTTCTGCGCCTCCGCCATCCCGTTGTGGACGCCGTAGGCATAACCGCCGAGGAGGCCGACCAGCAGGCCGCCGGCGGCGCCGACGAGCAGGCCGTTGAGGCCGGTCAGGCCGGCGGGCGTGGATTCCTTTGACATGTTCCGGTGCCTCCAGAGGGCGCCAGGGGGCGCCGCGACGGGGGCGGATAATGGCACACCTCGCGCCCGGAGTGTGGGGCGCAGTGCCGAGCCGGGCCAGGCGCGACTCGACGCCGCAGCGGCAGCGAGGGTAGCTTCCCGGCCTGCACATGCCCACCCACCCAGCCGCCCCACCCGCCTGGAGCCGCGCCGAGCGCGCCGCCCTGCGCCGCCTCTCGACGCCGCGCCGCATCCAGGATCTGCTCGACCTCTTCGCCTACCGGGCGGAGGACGCCCCGGCATCGCCCCGCCGGGCGCTGGCCGAGCGCCGAGCCCACTGCTTCGACGGCGCCCTGCTGGCCGCGGCAGCGCTCCGCTTCCACGGCCACCGGCCGCTGCTGCTCGACCTGCGGGCCGTGCAGGACGACGACCACGTCCTGGCGGTCTTCCAGTTCGATGGCGCCTGGGGCGCGGTCGCCAAGTCCAACTTCGCAGGGCTCCGCTACCGCGAGCCCATCCACCGCAGCTTGCGCGAGCTGGCCTTGAGCTACTTCGACCCCTACTACGGCCTGAAGCGGCGCAGGACGCTGCGCCAGTACTCGGCGCGGCCCCTCGACCTGCGGCGCTTCGACCGGCTCGGCTGGGAGTTCGACGAGGCGGTGGCGCCGCGGCTGGCCGAGCGGCTCGACGCCCTGCCTCATCGCTCGCTGCTGACGCCCGCGCAGGTGGGCCGGCTCACGCCGCTCGATCCGCGCTCGGTCCGGGCCGGGATGGTCGGCACCGACCTGGCCGGCGTCCACCGCTGACGGCCCCTACTTGCCGAACCTGACCGGCATGGTGACCCAGAGCGTCATCGGCTTGCCCTGGGCAGTCGCCCCTGGGATGAACTCGCAGCGCTGGATGGCCGACCAGATGGCGGACGAGATCCGCTGGTCGGTGGGACCGGACAGGTAGGCGTACTGCGAGACCTGCCCGGTCTCGTCCACGGCGAACTTGACGGTGGCGGTCTCGCCGTCGATGTCGGCGAGGTCGCGTGGGAGCCGCAGCGTGCTGACGACGCACCCGGGTTTGGCCAGCCTGGCCTTCTGCTGGCCTTCCCGGGCGTAGGAGGGGCCGATCTGAATCGGGGCGGAGGAGACCGGCAACTCCTGCCTGGCGGCGACGAACTGCGGCGCCGGCAGGGGCTCCGGCTCAGGGCGCGTGGGCGGGGCCGGGCGCGGCGGGGCCGGGGCCGGCGCCGGCTTCTCGACCCGGGCCACCTCGCGGACCGGAGGGGGCGCGGCTGGCCGGGCGGGCCGGGCCGGCTGGGGAGCGGCGGTCGCCTCGCGCTCGGGAGGCTTTCGCTTCTCGCGCGGTGGCACCGCAGGGTCGTTCGGCAGGTCGCGCGTCACCACCGGCAAGGGCACGTCGGGCTCGGCCACCGGCGGCGGGCTCGACTCGGGTGGGCGCCCGATCTTGATCACCGAGGGATCGAGCGACCTGGAGGCGGCGACGGCCTTCGGGGCCGACTGGCCGCGGAGCAGCGCGAAGGCGGCGATGGCGACGATCAGGACCAGCCCGACGACGATGGGGATGAGGGGCGTCCCCCCCTTGGCCGTCGACGCCTTGAAGCTCGGGGCGGAGGCCATGCGCGTCGCGGCCACCGAGGTCTCGCTCTGCTGGCGGCGCGGCGGTTCCGGGGCCACGGCAGCGGCCATGGCGGGGCGGGAGGGCGGGCGGCCGGCCGGTCGGGCTGGCGGAGGGGCCGCGGACTCGGGCTCGGGGTCGAACCTGAAGTCCTCGTACCCATCGGCCGGAATGGGCGGCCCGCTGGGCGGAGCGGCGGTGAGCGAAGCCTGGCAGGCAGGGCACCGCCCGTTGGGTCCAGGCGGGGAGGTGACTTCTCGACCGCAGCGCGCGCAGTGAACGATGGTGACCATGTGGCAGCAATGTACCCAAAGGTGACGCGGATTGCACTTCGAGGGCCGCCACCATTCGCAGGAATCGAGGCGATTCGAAGGCGCCCTGACGCCTTCGAGGGGGTGAGTTGCTACACTTCCCCCAACATGAACCGCGGAGTGGGTCAAAAAAAGGCGCCATTGACCCGGACCTTCGTGGCCGCGGGCGGCCTGCTCCTCCTCACGGCCCTGGCGTGGCCGGGGCCGGTGTGGGGCCAGGTCGCTGGCGTGCCGCCCGACGAGGGGGCCCCGGGGGCGACCGCCGACGACGCCGCGGAGCGCGAGGACTTGCCCCCGGTACCACCCGGCCAGGACGAGCCCGGGGAGGGGTGGCTTGAGAAGCAGAAGGCCGTGGTGGAGGACAACCTCGGCGAGTTGGTGACCGCCTTCGACCTCTTCTTCGACAAGAACCGCATGCTCGACCTCGAGGCCCCCTCGACGCGCTTCCGCGTCAAGACCTCGGTGACCACCGCCGAGGACCGGGCCTTCGCCATGGGGTTCGCGGTCGGCACCTCGCTGACCCTGCCGCGCCTGGAGCGCTGGCTCGGCAACGCCCGGCTGCTGGTGGTCGGAGAGAAGGCCCAGGCCGGCGTGCCGCCCGCGCCCATGGGCAGCGGCGGCCCGGTCGGCACCTCGCTCCCCGCGACGTCTTCGCCGGAGTCGGACGCCGCGGTCGCGGAGCTGACACGGGGGCGTGGCCGGGCCGAGCTTCGCTTCGACGTGGTCCGGCAAGGACCGCTGGTCTTCGACACCGGCGCCGGCTTCACCCTGGCCTGGCCGGTGGTCCCCTTCGCCAACCTGCGCGCCCACCTGCGCCTGCCGCTCGGGTGGGGCTTCATGCTCCGCGCCACCGACGTGCTCTTCGTCGAGCTGGGGGGCCGGGGGCCGGGCACCGGCCTCGACTTGGAGCTGGAGCGGTTCCTCGGCGCCGCCGTCCGCCTCAGCTGGGAAGGGCACGGGCTCTACGCCGAGAAGACCCGGGGCATCGAGTGGGGCACCCAGATCGCTGGCGAGTGGAAGGTCCACCCCCGCACCGGGCTCTCCAGCGGGGTCGCCTGCAGCGGCTTCGGAACGCCGTCACCCGGGCTGGACGTCTGGCGCACCTGGGTAGGAGTCCGGCAAGATGTCTGGAGGGGGTGGATCTTCGTCGAGCTGGACCCGGGGATCTCCTGGCCGAGGCCGGCCGGGATGGCGCGGGCCCCGGTCTGGGCTGTCACCCTGCGGCTGGAGGTTGTGATCGAAGGGCACGGGATGACGAACGAAGCGGCACCATGAGCTGGTCCTGGATGCGAGAGCTGCTCTCCTCGCCCGGCCTCCTGGCCGGGCTCGAGGCGCTCTGGATCGTCTTCATGGTCGGGTGGATGCTGCAGGAGCGGCGCCCGCCGGTGACCACGCTGGCCTGGATCCTCGGCCTGGCCATGCTCCCGCTGGTCGGCGTCCCGGTCTACCTCGTCCTCGGCCCGCGGCGGCTCAAGCGCCGGCTGCTGCGCCGCGCCAAGGCCCGGCGCGGGCTGGCCGGGACGCCGGAGCCCTGGGAGGCGCTGGAGGCCAACGCGCCCGTCGACACCCGCCAGCTGCTGGCGCTGGCGCGCCACCTCACCGGCGTGCCGGGCGAGACCGCCATCGACCTGACGCTGTACGACGACGGCGACCGGGCCATCGACGCCATCATCGAGGCGATCCGGGCCGCGCGCGATCATGTTCACCTCGAGTACTACATCTTCTCCGCCGACCGGACCGGCACCCGGGTCCGCGACGCCCTGGTGGAGCGGGCCCGCGCCGGGGTGACGGTCCGGCTGCTCGTCGACGCTGCCGGAACCTCGCTGAAGAAGGCCTTCCTGGCCCCGCTGCTCGAGGCCGGCGGGCAGGTGGCCCGCTTCAACCCGGCCTTCGGTGGCCGCAGCTCGACCCGCTTCTTCAACTTCCGCACCCACCGCAAGATCGCCATCTGCGACGGGCTCACCGCCTTCACCGGGGGTGTCAACGTCACCGACAGCCACAGCCGCTCGGCTTCGGGGAGCGCCGCCTGGCGCGACACCCACCTGCGCTTCACCGGCAACGCCGTCCACGGCCTGCAGCTGGCCTTCCTGGAGGACTGGATCTTCTCCGTGCCGGGCGAGCCGCGGACCGAGGGCGAGGCGCTCCGGGCCCGCTACTTCCCGGAGGCCAGGCGCGGCCACCACCTGGTGCAGGTGGTCGCCTCCGGGCCGGACGAGGTCGGCCCGCGCCAGTCCCGGCTCGAGGAGGCCGGTCACGCCGTCGAGGCGCTCTACTTCGCGGCGCTGGCCGGCGCCCGCCAGCGCATCTGGCTGACCACGCCCTACCTGCTGCCGAGCGAGTCGATGGCGGCGGCGCTGGAGAGCGCGGCGCTCCGCGGCGTCGACGTCCGGCTGCTGGTGCCGGTCCGGACCGACTCGCGGCTGGTGGACGCGGCCAGCCGGACCTACTGGGACGGGCTGCTGGCGGCCGGCGTGAAGATCTTCCGCTACGGCCCGCCCATGATCCACGCCAAGACCTGCGTCGTCGACCAGCACCTCGGCATCGTCGGCACCGCCAACCTCGACAACCGGAGCTTGCGGCTCAACTTCGAGGTGGTGGTGGCCATCCACGGTGGGCCGACCGTCGAGGAGCTGGCGCGCCTCTTCGTCCGCGACCTCGAGCAGGCCCGCCCCTGCGCCCAGGAGGGGCGCCGCCAGGCGCTGCCGGCCCGGGTCTTCTCCTCGCTGGCCCGCCTGCTCTCGCCTCTGCTCTGACGGGCTGTGGGCCGGGCCGGCGCTATACTGGCCCGATGCGCCAGGTCCAGGTCCGCGGCTGTCTCCCCGCCCTCGTGCTGCTGCTGGTGCTGGGCGGGCTGGTGGCGCTGGCGATCTCGGCCAGCCTGGCCTTGGCGCTGCCCGTGGCGGCGGCGCTCCTTCTCATCGGGTTGGCCCGCTCGCTCTGGTACCGGCTCACCGGCCGGAGCCCGCCGCCCCTGGCCGGCGCCACCTTCCGGACCATCCGCATCGATCCGGGAGGAGCCGCGGGCGGACCACCGGGCTCCGAAGCGGGCGACGGGCCGATCGTGGACGCGCTGCCGCGCCCGCGTCCCGATCCGGACCGGCCACCAGGCTGAGGCGGCCAGGGCGTTCCCGGCGCGGCGGCGTGAGAGTTCCCGGCCGCTGGCGGGTAGGACCGCTGCGGGGCCGATCCCGCACCACTCCCAGGAGGCAGCAGATGCGCTTCGACCGTGCCCATATCACCCTCGCCGCAGGTGCCGTGCTGACGTTGCTGGTCGCCGGCTGCGCCTCCCCCGCCACGATCGTCAAGCCCGAGACCGGCGTCAACGACGCCGTGGCCGCCGCGCCGATCTCGCCGACCCCGACGCGGGCCGTGGAGGCCCCCCCGACAGTCGCCGCCGCCTGCACCATCTCCCGCGTCCACTTCGCCTTCGACTCGGCCCTGCTCGATGGGGAGACCCGCACCGAGCTCAAGGCCGTGGCCGCCTGCCTGGAGCAGAAGCGTCCGGCCACGGTGGTGATCGAGGGGCACACCGACGAGCGCGGCACCTCCGGCTACAACGTCGCGCTCGGCAACCGGCGCGCCGACTCGGTCCGCGCCTACCTGAAGGATCTCGGGGTGGGGGCGGCCCTGCAGGTCATCTCCTTCGGCAAGGAGCTGCCGCTGGTGAGCGGCGCCGGCGAGCAGGCCTGGAGCCAGAATCGCCGAGCCGAGCTGCGGCTGCCGGGCGACCAGCGCTCCGACGGACGGCTGGTGGCCGCACGCTAAGCCGCCATGAGCTCCCGGGCCACGCGCCGCGCCGCGGCCCGGGCGTGGCCGACCTGGCCGTTCATGGCCTGGTAGCTCTTGCCGAGCCGGCGGGCCGCGTCGGCGATCCCCTCGCCGGCCAGGTCGATGCTGACCAGGGCCTCGGCGTGGCCGGGGCAGAGCCGGGAGAGGACCCGCCCCAGATCGCTGGCGGCGTCGGCCCGCGCTTGAGCGCCGACGCTGGCGTGCGGGCTCTCCGCGGCCAGCTGGGCCCCGAGCCGCGTGCGGGTGGCCCCGTCGCGCAGCGTGGAGAGGGTGCGGTTGCGGACGATGGTGGCGAGCAGCGCCTCCGGCGTGCCGAGCGCCGCGTCATAGCGGGGAAGCGACGAGGAGAGGAAGGCGACCAGGGCATCCTGGGCCCGGTCCTCGACGTCGGGGTGCGAATGCGGGCGGCGCAGCACCTTGGCGGCGACGGCGCGGGCATGATCGAGCAGGTGGGCCCAGCGCGCGTTCTCGGTCTCTGTCCAGGTGGTCTGGCGGGTGGTCATCGGCGGTGGTCTCCCGGGGCGGAAGGCCCCTCTGCAGTGAAAACGCCGCCGCTGCCACATCCGGCTACCTGGGGCGTCCCGCGGGCCGCTTCAAGCAGGCGCCAGCACGGGCGAATCAGGAATCTTCGGGCCCTGGAATTCCGGCCCGCCCCTGCCCTGGAAGGCTGGGGCAGGTTACCCTCAGCGCTCGCGATGGAGCACCCCACCCCAGCCGAGCAGGGACCGAGCACCGAGCGGCTCGTCGCCGAGGCCTACGACGAGCTCCGCGAGCGGGTCCGGGCCATGAGCCGCGGCGCCCCGCCCACGCTGGCCGGCACCGCCGGGCTCCACACGGCGCTGGAGCGGATCTTGCGCCGTCGCACCACCTTCCGCGACGCCCGCCACTTCACCGCCTACTGCCTCTTCCTGATCCGCCGGCTCTGGATCTCGCGCTGGCGGGCCACGGCGCGGCGGCACGGGCGGGAGGCGGCTTCGCTGCTCCCGCTGCTGACGCTGATCCACGGCGAGCCGGTGGCGGCCAGCCGTGAGGAGTCGCTGGCGGTGCTGGAGCTGCTGGCGCGCCTGCGCGCCGACCCGAACATCTCGCGGCGGCGCCGCATCGCGCGCGCCGTGGAGTGCCACATGGTGGCAGGCTTCACCCAGGCCGAGACCGCCGACCTGCTGGGAGAGTCGAAGGGGATGGTGCAACAGCGGCTTGCCTTCTTCCTGGCCTGGGCGAGGCTGGCGGTGGCCCCGGATCTCGGCCTGGTGGAGCGGGCGGTGGCGGCGGTGGCGACGGATGGCAGGCTGGGGAGGCGGGAGCTGATCGCAGAGGCGGCGCGCCGCTACTACCTGTGCGGCGAAGCCCGGGGGGTCATCGCGGCAGCCACCGGATCGACGCCAGGCCGGGTGGAGCAGGACCTGCAGCTCTTCGCCGCCTGGGTGGCGGCGCGCGAGGCGAAACGCGGGGCGAGAGAGGAGCTGGGCGCGTGACCAGGCTGGGTGCCGACGTGGTGGTGGAGCTGGTGCTGAGGCACGACCGGGGCGAGTGGCCCCGGCTCATCGACGAGCTCTGCGGCGGCGACGCCGGGCTGGCGGAGCTGGTGCGCGGCCTGCTGGCCCACTACGACCGGCCCGATGGCCCGCTGCCCTCCGGGCCCTACCCGGTGGAGCTCGGTCCGTTCACGCTGGAGCGTGAGCTGGGGGCCGGGGCGCACGGCAAGGTCTACCTGGCGCGGCGCCCGCCGCTGGAGGGGTACGTGGCCCTCAAGCTGCTGCGCCCGGGGCCGGGCATGAGCCAGTTCGTCGAGCAGGTGCGGCGCGAGGCGGGGCGGGCCCGGCGCATCCCCAGCGCCCACGTGGTGCCGGTCTTCGACGCCGGGCGCATCGAGGGCGGGCCGTTCTACGTGGAGATGGCGGTCTGCGCCGATCCCGACGAGGAGGCGCCCGGCTCGATCCGGATCGGGCGGTCGCTCCGCGAGGCCCAGCCCGGGCTCGCGCCGCTCGAGGCGGCCCGGCTGGTGGAGGACCTGGCGGGCGCCGTCCACGCCGCCCACCGGACCGGCGTCATCCACGGCGACGTGAAGCCGGAGAACGTGCTGCTCACGCCGGAGAGCCGTCGGGTCATGCTGGCCGACTTCGGCATCGCCACCTCGCTGGCGGCGGCCACCCCGGGCACGCTGAGCGGCGGGCAGGGCGGGGCTGGCGGCGCCCGCGGCTCGGCGCGGTCCCAGCCCATCGGGACGGTGGCCTACATGGCGCCCGAGCAGTGGCGAGACCGGCTGCCGCCGACGCCGTCCTCGGATGTCTACACCCTGGGTGGAACGCTCTACTTCCTGCTCTCCGGCGAGGCGCCGCACGCCGGGCGGAGCGGTGACGCCGATCCGACGCCACCGCCGCTGCCCGCCTCGGTGCCGCCGAGGCTCAGGGAGATCGTCTCCCGGGCGCTGGCCGCCAGGCCCGAGGAGCGCCCCAGCTCGGCGGGGGCCCTGGCCGAGGAGCTGCGGCGTTACCGTCGCCTGGAGCCGACCTGGCACGAGCGCCGCTCCGCGCTGCGGCGCTCGGCGCTCTTCCTGCGCCGGCACCGGGCCGAGCTGGTGGCGGTGGCGGTGGTGGTGGCGGCCCTGCTGCCGCTCATGGTGGCCGGGTACCAGCTGCTCACCGGCAAGGTGGTCGAGCTGGCGGCGCGCGAGGCGGCGCTGGGCGGCAAGCTCGAGGAGCTGGAGCGCTCCCGCCGGTCGCTCGAGGCCGACATCGCCAGGCTCGAAGGGGCGGCGGACGCCAAGCAGAAGGAGCTGAAGCGGGTCGAGGCGCGGCTGGCGCAGCTGCCGAAGCTGGAGCAGGCGCTCGGCGCGGCGCGGGAGCAGGCCGACCACCAGCGTGAGGTGGCGACCCGCGCCGAGGGCGAGGCTCGGGGAGCGGCCAGGAAGGTGGCGACCCTGGAAGGGCAGCTGGTCGCGGTCCGCGAGACGTCGGCGGAGGCGGAGCGGCGCGAGATCATGACGCTCAAGGAGGCCGGGCGGGCGGCCGGTGAGCGCGACGAGGCGCGCAAGCGGGTGACCGAGGTCGAGGCGCAGGGGCGGGCGCTCGAGGCCCGGAAGACAGCGCTGGAGAAGGAGCTCCGCGAAAACGCCGCCGCGCTGGGTGCGGCTCGGGCGCTCGCCGAGCGGGAGGCGACCAGGGCCGCCGGCGCGGAGCGGGAGCGTGATGCCCTGCGCGCTCGCACCGGCGGCGGGGCGGGGGTGGCCGGGAGCACCGGCGGGACCGGCGGGACCGGCGTCGAGCCGGGGCGCTGACGAAGTGCCGGGACGCTGACGAAGTGCCGGTTGCATGCGGGGCCTGGGCCGGGTTAACTCCCGCTGCGAGGTTCGAGACCAGATGATCCTGCTCACCCCCACCGCCGTCGTCGCCTGCCTGGCGCTGCTGGCCGTCCCCGATGCGCCTGCCACCCAGCCGGCCGGGCCGCCCGCCACCACGGCGGGCGGTGGGGCCACGGCCGACAAGGCGACCCGGAAGTCCGCCGCCCCGGTGAAGGCACCTGCGCCGGCCAAGGCCGCTGCGCCTCCCAAGGCGGCCGATGCGCCCGGGGCCCCGGGCCCGGGCAACGGCGCTCCCGGCAAGCCGGCCGAGGCCAGGCCGGCCGAGGCCAAGCCGTGCGAGCCGGTCAAGCCCTGCTCCATCGACTGACTCGAGCGCGATGGCCCGCAGACCTGCTCCGCCTCCCCCCCCCTCCGCGCCGCGCGCCGCCCTGGCAGCCTCGCTGGGGCTCGCCCTCGTCGGCATGGTGCTCGCCTGGCTGCTGGTCCGGGTCCACCACGACGCCGCGGCCGGGCTGACCAGCTTCTGCACCATCAGCGAGGAGATCAACTGCGACAAGGTGGCGCTGAGCCGCTGGTCGGTGCTGTTGGGCGTCCCGGTCGCGGCCTGGGGGCTGGTCGGCTACGCGCTGGCGGCGGCGCTGTCGGCCTGGGGGCTGTCGTCGCGCCGGCTCCATCCGCGCTGGCCGGCCGGGCTGCTGCTGCTCTTCGGCGCGGCGGCGGTCTCGCTCTCGCTGGTCCTGGCCTGGATCTCCAAGGCGATCATCGGCGCCTGGTGCCTGCTCTGTATCGGCTCGTGGGCCGCGTCGCTCGGGCTGCTGGTGGCGGCATGGTGGGCCTGCCGGCCGGCCGGGGCGATGGCCTCGATCCGGGAGGACCTGAGGGCGGCGGGGCGGCAGCCGCGGCGGGTGGCACTGCTGGCGCTGCTCGGCCTGGCCGGCCTGCTGGCGCTGGTGGCCGGATATCCTCGCCTCGAGGCCGGTGCGCGGAAGGCCGGCACCGGCGGTTCGACCTCCGGGCCGAACCTGGTGGCGCTCCCGCCACCGCTGCCGGCCGCCCTCGGCCCGGCGGTGCTCTTCAGCGACTACGAGTGCCCGTTCTGCGCGCTGGCCCACGACGAGCTGCGCGAGGCCCTCCGCAAGCGGCCCGACATCCAGGTGGTGCGGCGCCACTTCCCGCTCGACCAGTCCTGCAACCCGATCGTCCTGCGCCCCATGCACCTGAAGGCCTGCCAGCTGGCGCGCGCCGCCATCTGCGCCGAGGCCCAGGGGCAGTTCGAGGCGATGGACGATGCGCTCTACGCCAGCCAGAAGGCGCCGGCGCCGGTGGAGGAGTTGGCGGCGCGGCTCAAGCTCGACCTGGGGCGCTTCAAGGCCTGCCTCACGTCGTCTGCGACCGAGGCGAGACTGGCGGATGACGTCGCGGCGGGGATGAGGCTCAAGCTGCGGTCGACGCCGACCTACGTCGTCGACGGGACCCTTCACGAGGGAAAGCTGCCGCTGGAGCGCTTCCCGCCGCAGGCGCAGGTCCTGAAGTAGTTGGGCCGGGCCGGACGGGCGGACTACCGTTTCCGCCGGTCGGCGGCCAGCCGCGCGGCCAGCTCGGTGGCGCGAACCAGGGCAGCGTCGGTGGCGGCGCGCTGAGGCCGCTTCACTTCGGGAGCCAGCGCCCCGAACCGGTCGAGGGCCTCGACCAGCGTCGGATCGCGGTCGGACTCGCCGCCTTCGAGGGGCAGCGCCTGGGGTGGCTGCGGAAGGGCCCAGGGCAAAGAAGACTCGGTGACCACCCCATCGGTCGGCGGCGCCACGACCAGGTCCACCGCGACGCCCGCTCCTTGCGGTGACGAGCCATCCGGCAGGAAGAAGAGGCCGGTGGTGACGTAGAGGGCGCCGGTCGGCAGCTCGCCGTCGTAGATGTCCTGCATCGTCCCCTTGCCGAAGGTCCGCGCCGTGCCCACCACCAGGGCCCGGCCGCGGGCCCGCAGCGCGCCGGCCACGATCTCGCAGCCCGACGCCGTCTCCTCGTTGACCAGCACCAGGACCGGTCCGGCATAGGCTCTCGAAGTCGCCGGGTCGTTCATGATCTCGTCCGGAGCGCTGCGCTTGTGGACCCTCACCACCGGGCCACCGGTCAGGAAGAGCCCGGCGATGGCCACCGAGGTGGTGAGGTACCCGCCGGTGCAGCCGCGCAGGTCGAGCACCACCGCCTCGGGAGGGAGTCGCCCCATGTGCAGCGCGCGCTCCACGCCGGCGGCCGTGTCCTGGTCGACCTCGTCGACCCGCGCCACCAGCACGCGCCGGCCGAACTCGACCCGGGCGGTGGCGGTCACCGACATGTTCTTGTCCTGCAGCACCTGGCGCATTAGGTGGAAGCGGCGAGGCGGACCGAACCTGCGTCCCGACGGTCGCACCACCGTGAGCGGAACCGCCGCCTCATGGCCGTCGATGAGCGCCGAGACCTCGTCGGCGTCGAGATCGGCCACCGACGCGGGGCCGACGGCGGTCACCACGTCTCCAACGCGAAGCCCACGCTGCCGTGAGGCCGGCGATCCGGGGTGGATCCCCGTGATCGGAAGGCCGCCCGGGACCGGGTCGCCCAGTTCGAGGCCGAGCAGGCCAGCGAGCGGGTTGAGCTCCCGATCCGAGCGGTTGGCCTCCTCCTCGGTCTCGTAGCGGCTGTGGGGATCGAGGGCGTGCGCGAAGGCGTTGACCATGTCGGCGGTGCCTCGCTCTCCCAGGCGCTGCCGGGAGAGGGTGAGCCACCGGAGGGTCCGCCGCGCGCCGAAGGAGCGGGCCACGGACCACTCGGCCACGCCCCGGACCCGCCAGGCCTCCATGAGGGCGTCGCCGACGAGGAGTGAGCGGAGCGCCCCCAGATCGCGCGGAGGTCCTGCGCCCTGCTGCGGCTCCTCCTCCGGCGGTTCGTCGGGGAGCGCCGCGGCCATGGCTTCGGGAGTGGCGAAGAGGTAATGGGCCCGATTGAGCGCCATCCGGATCCGGGCCAGCTGCGCCTCGGCATGGTCGCACCTCCCGGCGTCGCGCTCGGCCAGAAGCGCCGCGCCCGTGGTGGTGGCGGCGCGTGACTTGAGGGCTGCGACGTCTTCGGCGAGCAGCCAGGGGTGGTCGGTGACCAGCGCATCGGCGAGCAGGTCGCGGGCCCGCGAGGCCAGCTCCGGCGTGAGCCTGTCGTGGATCACGTGGTGCGACACGGCGAAGTCGATCATGGTCCAGCCGTTGGCGCAGGTGGGCGGACCGCGAACCGGGCCATCGGCGCTGGCCGGGCTGACCTTGGCTGGCAGCGGACTGGCCTTGGCCGGCGCCGGGTGGCCCGCCGCGCCGGACGCGCAAGGCAGCATGGCCGGCGTCGCGACCAGGAGCGCGAAGGCCAGGCGACGAGCGGCTGCCATTGTGGGGGGGCGGACCGTGACCATGAAAAGTCCACGGTAGTGTGCCGGGGCGCCAAACTCCAGCGTGGCCAGCGCCCGAAACGAAGAGACCCCGCACTGGGCGGGGTCCCGTGGGCCGGAGAGGCCGTTGGCCTGCCGGTCTCGTCAGTCTAGAGCTTGACGATGCACTCGGTCGGGCAGACCTCCATGCAGGCCGAGTTGCCGCCCTTGGCCGCGCAGTCGTCGCACTTGGCGGCGTCGACCATGTAGTGGTCGTCGCCCTCGGCGATCGCTTCAGTGGGGCATTCGGCAGCGCATGCTCCACAGTTCGTGCAGTCCTCGGTGATCGACTTGGCCATGGCTACTCCGTCGTTCGGGTTTGTCGGGGCCCTGCCGGCGCTCCAAAGTGGAGCGCACCGGTCGGATGCCCCTGGGCTCATGGGATGATGCACATGGCGCACCAGATGGGCCGCCGGGAGAATTGTCGCCGATCCATGAGCTCTTGCGCGGCCGGCCCCGGTGCCGCCTCGCCTGGCCGAGCGCGGCGACTGCGCGGACGGGACGCTGAGTCGCAAGAAATGCGAGGACTCAGGCTGTCCAGAATCTCACCAGGCGGTCAGGAGCCGCCGACGCCGGGCCCGGCAGAACCCCGCGACAACCGACCGAAGGGGACTCTCCGGCTCAAGGCCTCGCCGGCGGCCAGAGCGCGGCGTCGCCTACCTCGTCGACTCGGACTTTCACATGAGCCGGACCTCGCCAGATGCTGCCTGCGATGACCCGGCCGGGCAGCCATGGGAAGGCGAACCGGGCGGCGTCGGTGGTAAAGACGGCCGGGGAGGGTGGCGGCACATCCGGCACGGCAGCCGGAAACCCCTCGTCGTTGATGGGGATGATGGGGGCCTGCGGGGTGAGGCCCCGGCCGGGACGGCGCTGGCGGCGGAGGCGGCGGTCCTGGCGCGGCTTTGAGTGGCGAGGTTCGTTCAAGGTCCGGTGCTCCAATCACTGCTCTGGGAGTGGCGCTCGCCCCTTCGAGGGCGGCGGCCAGGCTCGCGTTGTCGGCGTTGGCGCTGGCGCTGGCGATTCATCGGCTCGAGGCTGGATCTTCCAACCTCAAGGCCGTCAAGGTTATAGCAGAACTCCCGTGCATCTGCAGCCATCGGCGCCGCGCTGTGGCAGGCGATGACGCGGCGTGCCAGCAATCATTGGACGAATGGCTTGCCTCGTGGCCCATGGCTTGTCAGGATGCGCGTCCCAAACGGGAGCACTTTAGCGCCGCAACTGCGCGGGTTAATTGACCTATCCGCTCGATTATTCCCGCGCCTGCCGGAACGAAGGAGGAACGCGCCACATGACCACGAAGGCCATCAGACCGTCCCTGATCAATCCGCTCGACCCCGCCGAGAAGGTGGAGTTCACCATCCCGGGCGAGATCTCCCGCGCCACCGGTCCGTACGAGGAGGCGATGAAGGAGGGGTACGACCTCATCCAGCGCCCCATCCGCTCGGTGCCGGTCGACGCCATCGAGAAGCAGCACCTCAAGAAGCGGATGACGGTCTGGGAGCGGCTCAAGGTGCTCTCGCCCAGGCCGCCCAACGTGCTCTACCAGAACTGGGGAAAGAACCTCGACGGCGCCTCGCTGGTCACCGCGGTCCTCGACATCGGCGGCCGTGACGTGGCGGTCTACGGCCACGACTTCACGGTCCGTGCCGGCTCGATGGACGCCACCAACGGCAACAAGCTGGCCCGCCTCTTCCGTCTGGCCGGCGAGAAGGGCATCCCGCTCATCGGCATGAACGACTCGGCCGGCGCCTACGTCCCGGCCGGCGTCGGCGGCCTCGACGGCTACGCCGAGGCCTTCACGGCGCTCCGCAAGATCAGCGGCGTGGTGCCGTCGATCATGTGCATGTTCGGCTTCAACGCCGGCGGCGGCTCCTACCTGCCGCGTCAGGGCAGCTTCGTGATCCAGCCTGGCGACACCTTCATTGGCCTGACCGGCCCCGGCGTCGTCAAGTCGGTGCTGGGCGAGGACATCACCCCCGAGGAGCTGGGCGGCCCCAAGGTCCACGGCGCCTCCGGCGTCGCCGACCTCACCGTGCAGGACGAGCTGGCGGCGCTGCGCCAGGCGGTCCGGCTGCTCTCCTACATCCCCGACAACAACCGCGTGGCGGCGCCGTTCCAGCCCACCAGCGACCCGCTCGATCGCAAGACCTGGGAGATCAACACCCTCCTCAAGAAGGCCTTCAACTCGCCGACCGGCTTCAACACCCCCTTCGACGTCTCCATCGTCATCCAGGGGGTCTGCGACTACGGCGACTACTTCGAGGTCCAGCCGGAGCGCGCCCGCGAGGCGGTCACCGCCTTCGGCCGCATCGGCGGCCAGGTGGTCGGCTTCGTGGCCAACAACAGCGCGGTCGGCTCCGGCCAGATCGACGTCGACACCGCGCTCAAGATCGCCAGGTTCGTCCGCTTCTGCAACGTCTACAACATCCCCATCGTCTTCATGGAGGACACCACCGGCTTCCTCCCCGGTCGCGAGCAGGAGGCCCGCGGCATCGTCCAGGCCGGCCGCTCCATGCTCGACGCCATCGTCGACGTGCGGACGCCGCGCATCCTGCTGATCCTGCGCAACGCCTTCGGCGGCGCCTACGCCTCGTACAACAACTACCCGACCGGCGCCGACCTGGTGCTGGCGCTCCCCACCACCCGCCTCGCGGTGATGGGGCCGGCCGGCAAGGAGTTCGTCTACAAGGACGAGCTCCGCAAGATCCGCGGCAGCGTGGCCGGGATGGTGAAGCAGGCCGCCGCCACCCGCACCAGCGCCGGCATGGAGCCGGCTGCGGCCAAGAAGGACGCCGAGAAGGAGGTCGGCGAGTGGGTCAAGGCCCAGGAGCTGCTGCTCAACCAGCGCTACGAGCGCGAGCTGATGAACCCCAAGGAGGGCCTCTCGCTCGGCTCCATCTCGTCCATCGTGATGCCGACCGACCTGCGCCAGGCGCTGGCCGAGAACATCGGCTTCCTGATGCGCCACTACCAGCCCTCCGCGATGACCGGCCCGCAGCGCGAGTTCCACTGAGCCGCGGCCCCATCCCCTAGAGACCTGAGACTCGTCGAGAGAGAGAGACCGATGGCCCAGCCCACCGACCTGTACCGCCACAACCCGCTCATCCACCGCGACCGCCGCCTCGGCGAGTCGAAGTCCGAGTGGGTCCGCTCCTTCGCCTGCACCGACCTGAAGCCGCTCATCGTCTGCCGTGGCCCCATCCGCAAGGAGGCCATGGACGTCTTCGAGGAGATGGGGATCGGCCACTACGGGATCCTGCTCTCGGAGAAGGACTCGATCGTCTACCCGAACGCCCTGGCGCCCGAGCTGCGCCAGTTCAACGACAGCAGCCGCGTCCACCGGGTGCCCGACTACTCGGGCGCCAGCAAGGAGGAGCGAGTCGAGCGGATGAACCAGATCGTGCAGATCGCGCACGACAACGGCTACGACTCGGTCTTCGCCGGCTACGGCTTCATGGCCGAGGACGAGGAGTTCGTCGCCACCCTGGAGAAGGCCGGCCTCAAGTTCATCGGCCCCAACTCGCGGACCCAGGCCCGCGCCGGCAAGAAGGACGAGGCCAAGCGCACCGCGCTGGAGGTGAAGGTCAGCGTCACGCCGGGCATCAACAACCTCACCGCCCGCACCGTGGTCTCCAAGTTCCCAAGCCGCAAGCAACTGCTGGCGGTCATCGAGGCCCGCAAGCTCACCGTCGATCCCAAGGTGGTCGCCGACGAGAAGCGCCCGCTCGAGGACCTCGCCGACGCCATCCTGGCCGCCTGCTACGCCAGCGGCCAGGACCTCTACACCATCGACGAGCTGGGCGTGCAGGTGGAGAAGGAGGTCGCCGCCATGTTCAAGGAGCACCCGCGCAGCCGGGTGCGCCTCAAGGCCATCGGCGGCGGCGGCGGCAAGGGCCAGCGCATCCTGGGCGGCTCGCTGCTGACGCTGGAGAAGGCCACCGACAAGGAGATCGCCGCGGCCAGCGCCGAGGCACCGGCCATGGTCCGGGAGGTGCTCAACGAGGTCAAGGCCACCGGCGTCGGCGACAACAAGAACGTGCTGGTCGAGCTCAACATCGAGCAGACCCGCCACAACGAGATCCAGCTGCTCGGAAATGGCGAGTGGTGCGTGACGCTGGGCGGCCGCGACTGCTCGCTGCAGATGCACGAACAGAAGCTGCTCGAGATCTCGGTGACCCAGGAGAGCCTGGCCGCCGCCATCGCCCGCGCCGAGAAGGCCGGCAGGAAGGCCGAGGCCAGGTCGCTGGCCACCGATCTGGAGATCCTCAAGCGGATGGAGGCCGACGCGGCTCGCTTCGGACAGGCCGTCGGGCTCGACTCGGCCTCGACCTTCGAGTGCATCGTCGACCGCGAAGAAGTCGTTCGGGTCCTTTGGGTTGGTGAACTTGAGGCTGTAGCAGAGCTCCGAGACCCGGTGCTCCACCTGGATGCGGGTGTTGACCTCCATGAAGTAGTAGCGGTCGCGGTCGACGATGCACTCGAAGGTCGAGG
>JANYBC010000011.1 GCA_025360965.1 Anaeromyxobacter sp.
GACCGGCGGCGATCCGAACGGCTCCACCGAGATCCTCATCACCCAGGCCTACAAGTTCGCCTTCCAGAAGTACCAGTACGGCTACGCGGCGGCCTACGCGACGGTGATCTTCGGGATCCTGCTGGTCTACGGGAACATCCAGAACCGGGTCACCAAGGCCACGGAGGGCGTCTAGCCATGGCCTCCGGCGCGCGCGAGGAGAAGGTCCCGCACAAGCTGCTCCACGCCTTCCTGCTGGTGGTGGTGATCTACACGGTCTACCCGGTGCTCTGGGTGGTCACCATCGCCTTCTCGGGCAAGCAGAGCCTGGCCATCGCCGACCTGCCGGCCGTGCCCGGCTTCCTCGACCGGCTCCGGGCGGTCACGCCCTGGCCGGCCGAGTGGTCGGCGGCCAACTTCGTCTCGGTCTTCAACGACCAGCCCTTCGCCCGCTGGGTCTTGAACAGCATGGTGGTGGCGCTGGCCACCACGCTGGTGGGGGTCTTCCTCTCCTGCACCGCCGCCTACGCCTTCTCCCGCTTCAAGTTCCCGGGCCGGCGTGCAGGCATGATGGCCTTCCTGGTCTCGCAGATGTTCCCGGGGGTGCTGACGCTGATCCCGCTCTACATCATCATCGTGCAGTGGCTCGGCCTCGGCTCCACGCGCCTCGGCCTGGTCATCGTCTACGCCACCACCTCGATACCCTTCTCGGTCTGGATGCTGAAGGGCTACTTCGACACCATCCCCAGGGAGCTGGAGGAGGCGGCCATCATCGAGGGGGCCGGGCCGGGCATGATCTTCTGGCGCATCGTGCTGCCGCTGGCGCTGCCGGCCATCGCCATCACCGCGCTCTTCTCCTTCATGACCGCCTGGAACGAGTTCATCCTGGCCGCCACCTTCATGGACCAGGAGGACATGTACACGGCGCCGGTGGCGCTGCGCTTCTTCGTGGGCGGCTTCCAGCAGCAGTGGGGCTACTTCGCGGCCGGCTCGATCATCGTCTCGATCCCGGTGGTGGTGCTCTTCCTCTACCTGCAGAAGTACCTGGTCGGCGGCCTGACCGCCGGCAGCGTCAAGGGGTAGCCGGGCCGGCCGGCGCCGGTCCCTCCGCCGGTCCCTGCGTCGGGGCGGCCGGCGGGGCGGCCGGCGGGGCCTGCAGCGTTGCGGCCGGCTCGAAGCGGACCCGGGCCCCGGGCACGATCCGGTCGCCGCCCTCGACCACGCTGGCCACCGCCCCCTTCTCCAGCAGCTGGACGATCACCAGGCGGGCCACCGGCTCGCCCTTCGCGCCCAGCACCTGGCCGAGCTGCATGGCCTTCAGCTCCTTGGCCGGCCCGGTGATGGTGACCATGGCGCCGGAGACGTCGACCACCGTGAAGGGCGGCGGGGGCCATGCCGCCGTGGCCGGCGCCGTCTCAGGGCCTGGCGCCAGCGGCGGCCCGGGCGGCTGGGCGTAGACGAACGGCACCCGGGCCCAGGCACCGCTCACCGACCCGAAGGCGCCGAGCACCGCGCGCTGGTCCTGGCCCGGGGCCAGCAGCACGTCGATGACCCGGGGGAAGGCGTCGCTCTCCGGGGCGCCGCCGAAGGCGAAGGCCTCGCGGAGCGAGAGGATGGGCATCGTGAAGGCGTCGGCCTCGAGCCGGCCGGTGAGCCGGTCGATCACCTTGAGGCTCCGCTCCCAGGTGGCGCCGGAGACGTGGACCGAGTAGCCCCAGGCTGCGGTGGGGAGCCCGCCGAGCTCGTCGGCGGGGACGCGGGCGATGAGCGTGCGGCCGCGGAGCTGGACCCGCTCCGGGAAGAGCATGCTGCGCGCCGCGACCGGGAGGGCGTCGGCGGTGACGGCCCGGGCCAGCCCGGGCTGCGGCGTGAGGATGACGGCCCGCTTCCAGGTGCGGCCGGCCTCGAAGGCGACGCGCCGGCCCGGGACGCAGGCGGTGTGCCCGGCGGGCGAGGCCGGGTCGGTGTCGATGTAGATGTCGATGTTCTGCAGGGAGAGGTTGTTCCAGAGCCGGGCCGGCGTGCCGCTGGTCCGGTAGAGGTCCTGCGGGACCCGGATGTCGGCGCCCAGCGTCACCTCGAAGATCACGTCGCTGCCGTCGACCAGCACCGTGAAGCGGCGCAGGTCGAAGTCGCCGGGCTGGAACTGGGTGTCGCCCGGAGGCGCGTAGCTGCCCGGGCCGAAGGCGTCGTCGCGGGCGTCCTCGAAGGTGGCCACCAGCCGCGGTGCGGCCCGGCCCGGGCCGGCCCAGGCGAGCGCCGTGACCAGGAGGGCGGTGGCGAGCGGGGACGGCGCGTGGAGGCGCATGGTCGACTCCGGAAGTAAAGGAAGGGCCGGCGAGGGGGACTCCCCCGCCGGCCCAGTGTACCGCTGGAGCGAGCTACGGGACGGTGATCATTGTGTTCAGGTCGCCGGTCGCCTGCTTGGTGACCGTGGCGGCCGTCCAGGCGCCAGCTGCGGGCTTGATCTCGGCCGTCACGCCGTTCGTCGGCGGCCCGCCGGTGCCGACCTTGTACTCCTTGCTGGTCGTGCCATCGGCTGCGTAGAAGACGAAGACGAAGGCCGGTGTGTCACCAGTCTTGGTGAGGCCGGTGTGGTAGAGTTGCTTGGTGGTGCCGGCCACGTCCGAGAGCGTAAAGGTGTGGACGGTGCCCACGGTGGCGGTGGCCACCTCGACCCAGCCCCAGGCCGAGCCCTTCACCTTGACGCCACCGGCGAAGTCCCAGGGCGGTGGAACGCACGAGGTGCCCGTGCAGGTGTTCGGCAAAAGGCTCGCCGTGTCGAGGTGGAGGCGGACGTCGGTGGTGCCGAACGGCGCCAGGGTCAGGCCGGTGGCGTTGATGGGCGCGGTGGCGCCGGCGGCCACGGTGAAGGAGCCGTTCGGGCCCTGCCAGATCCAGCCGTCGCCGAAGGCGTGGTCGATCAGGCCGTAGGTGTAGGTGATCGAGTTGCCGCCGGCGGCGGGCGGGTAGACGAAGACCGTGGTCCCGAGGACGTGGTCACCGGCGATGGCGCCGGCCGGCTCGTGGCCGTACTTGATGGTGTTGCCGGAGGCGTAGCCGCTCCACGGGCCGTCATCATAGAGCGCCGCGTACGGGCCGCCCCAGTTGCCGTCATTGAAGGAGACGCGGGTGACGACGTCGTAGGCGAACTGGCCCTTCCACTGGGCCTCGCCGTCCTTGAAGACCCGGTTGGCCGAGTCATCGACGATGAAGTTCACGGGGACGGTGCAGGGCGGGACCACGTTGTTGGCCCACGGCACAGCCTTGCAGTTGGGGTCGCTGGGGGCGGCGGTGGTGCTGTCCGAGCCGCAGGCAGTCAGGCCGAGAGAGGCGATGGCGGCGCCGAGGAGGAAGATACGCTTCATGAGGTGTTGCTCCTTTCGTCTACCGGCGCGACGTCTTCGGCGACGAGGCGACCAACAAGGACAAGATGAACCTGAACGGCAGCCTGGTCGGCAATGTCATCACCTGGACCACCGATCTGCACGGCGGCTTGTGCGGCGGGCCGGAGGTCCATGAGCAGAAGTTCACGGACGGCAGCATGTGCCTCTGCGCAGCGAACTGGCACACGCCGACGTCCGTGGGACCTCTCACCGTAGCTTGCACGGGTCCCTG
>JANYBC010000018.1 GCA_025360965.1 Anaeromyxobacter sp.
ATCGGCGGCTCGATCGTGGCCCGGCCGGAGAGCCCCGACGCCGCCCGCAAGCTGGAGGCCATCGACCTCTTCGCCATGTCGCGGGTGGCGCTCCCCGGGCCGCTGCCGCGGACCGTGCCGGCCACCGTGACCTACCGGCTGACCGGGCTGCCGGAGAGCTTCCGGCACCCCGACACCCGCCAGTCCTTCGCCTCCGGGGCCGGCGGCGCCACGCTGCTCACCGTCAAGGCCCGGCTGCCGATCGCCGCCGACGCCTCCCGCGACACGCCGCGCAGCACGCCCAGCCCCGACCCGGAGCTGGTGTCGCCCAGCCCGACCGTCGACTCCGACGCCCCAGCGGTGGCCGCGCTGGCGCAGGAGGTGGCCGGCGACGTCAAGGGGCGCTACGCGGCGGCGCTGCGGCTCTCCGAGCTGGTCAACCGCCGGCTGGAGAAGGCCTACGGCGCCTCCAACGACCGGGCCAGCGACGTGCTGACGGCCGGCAAGGGCGACTGCACCGAGCACTCGGTCCTGCTGGTGGCCCTGGCGCGGGCGTTGGAGATCCCGGCCCGCCAGGTGCACGGCCTGGTTTACGCCCGCTACGCCGACGGCAAGGACGCCCTCTACTGGCACGCTTGGGTCGAGGTGCTCTCGGCCGGAGAGTGGATCGCCCTCGACCCGACCTTCGGCCAGCCGGTCGCCGACGCCACCCACGTGGCCCTCGGCACCGGCACGCAGGTCGACACCATCGGCCTGCTCGGCGCGCTCAAGGTCATGGGCGTCGAGGTCAAGCCGGAGCGCTGACGCTTCACCAACCTCCCGAGGAATCACATGTCCGGACTCGACCACGTCGCCATCCTCGTCTCCGACCTCGACGCCGCGGTGAAGCTCTACCGCGACGTCTACGGCCTGCACCTCGACGAGATCGAAGAGGTGCCCTCCGAGAAGGTCCGGGTCGCCATCTTCGGCCACGGGCTGGGGCGGCTGGAGCTGGTCTGCCCGACCGACCCGGAGAGCCCTCTCGCCAAGCGCATCAAGGAGAAGGGGGAGGGGCTGCATCACGTCTGCCTGGCGGTGCCGGACATCCAGCAGGCCATGGACAGCCTCACCGCCGGCGGCGCGCCGCTGCTCGACAAGGTGCCGCGGGCCGGCGCCGGGGGCTCCAAGGTGGCATTCGTGCACCCCAGGGGAAGCCGCGGCGTGCTTGTCGAGTTGAAGCAGGGTTGAGCTGAGAATCCCCCCGGTGGTGGCAGGCTCACCGGCTGGCGCCCGACCCGGGCCGGTCCGCCTTGACCGTCCACCGGCCCCGTGATGTATGGACCCGTTTCCCTCAACAACTTCGAGGTCGTCCATGTCCCGCTCCACCGCCGTCGCCGCGCTCGCGGTCCTCCTGCTCTCCGCCGGCGCCCGCGCCGAGGAGCCGAAGAAGGAGGCGCCGGTCGACCCCAGGGTCGAGGCGCTGATCCGCCAGGCGGTCGAGAAGGCCAAGGCCGAGCTTCGCGACGAGGTGAAGCAGGAACTGCAGACCGCCCAGGCCGCCGCCGAGTTCAGCGGAGCCGCCGCGCCGGGGCCGCGGCTCCAGTTCCTCGAGCTCAACGGCTACCTCCGCTTCCGCGGCGACCTGAAGGACACCTACGACCTGCACCGTGGCGCCGACAACGCCACCGGCGCCTTGAAGGTCGGGGCCAGCCCGACCACATTCGGCAACTACGTCTACCCGGGGCCGGTGCTGCCGGGGAACCTGGACGGCGGGCCCAACCTGCGCAGCACCATGACCAGCGCCAACATGCGCCTGCGGCTGCTGCCGACGATCAACGTCTCCGAGCGGGTCCGGGTGCGGATGGAGGCCGACCTCTTCGACAACTACGTGCTCGGCTCGCGGCCCCTCGACCAGTACGGCCTGGCCGGCTGCGGCGTGGGGGCCACCTGCACCTTCGCCAGCCACTCCAGCGCCACCACCAGCGGCGCGGTGCTGACCGACCGCCCGGTCATCAACCTGAAGCTGGCCTGGGGCGAGGTGGAGACCCCCGTCGGCCTGCTCTCCTTCGGCCGCATGCCGTCGGTCTGGGGGCTCGGCATCGTGGCCCCGGCGCAGGACGGGCTCGACGACGACTTCGGCAACATCGCCGACCGGATCCAGTTCGCCACCATGCCGATCCCGACCGTGCTCGGGAGCCTGACCTTCATCCCCTACCTCGACTTCTTCGCCAACGGCCCGCTGCAGGGCGATCCACGCTGGTCCAAGACCACGCTGATCGGCACCGGCTCCGGCCAGCCCTTCAACCTCGAGTCATCCGGCGATGGCCGCGTGCTCGGCCTCAAGGTGATCAAGCTCGATACCGCCGACGAGCTGCGGCGCAAGCTGGAGCGGGGCGAGACCAGCGTCAACTACGGGGCCTTCTACGAGTACACGACGCTGGCCAGCGTCTTCCGCGGCGCCTCCGACACCTTCCCGGTCGACTCCCAGGGCCCGGTCGCCACGGCCGGGGTCAACCAGGTGGTCCACCGCGGCGAGTACGACCACCAGGCCGACCTCTGGCTGCGGGTCAGGACGCCCCGCCTCCACGTGGAGCTGGAGGGGACCTACCTCTACGGCCACGTCAACAACCCGACCATGGACACAGAGTACGGCTCGGCCGACGCCACCCGCCCGCTCTACGGCAAGGAGGTGCCCATCCTGCTCCGGCAGTACGGCGCCGCCCTCCGCGCCAGCTACCAGGTCTCGCCCAACAAGCTGACGCTCGGCTTCGAGCTCGGGCTGGCCTCCGGCGACAGCGCCCCGGGCTTCGGCAACCGCCCCTGGATGGCCAACACCGACCAGAGCGCCGACCCCATGCACGCCGTCTTCGAGGGGACCCAGTTCAACCTCAAGACCGGCGACCACGACATCCGCAACTTCCGCTTCAACCCCGGGTACCGGCCCGACCTGATCTTCTGGCGGGACATCATGGGCCAGGTGACCGACGCCTGGTACGCCAAGCCGAGCGTGCGGTTCGATGTGGTCGGCGGCCTCTCGTGGGAGTCGGCGGTCATCTTCTCGCAGGCGCTCAACAAGCGCTCCACGCCCAGCACCAACCCCGACAACGGCAGCGGGGGCAGCACCATGCTCGGCGTCGAAGGCGACACCAAGCTGACGCTCACCAGCGAGGAGGGCTTCTCGGCCTGGGTGGCGGGCGGCGTCTTCCAGCCGTTCGGTGCCTTCGACGGGGCCGGC
>JANYBC010000033.1 GCA_025360965.1 Anaeromyxobacter sp.
CGAGCTGCACGTCGAGGACACGCTGGTGGCCGGCGCCGGCCTCTGCAACCGCGAGGCGGTCGAGGTCACCGTCCGCGAGGGGCCCGAGCGGATCCGCTGGCTGATCTCGCTGGGCGTCGAGTTCGACCGCGAGGGGTCCGGCCTCCACCTGACCCGCGAGGGCGGCCACTCGCGCCGCCGCATCGCCCACGTCAAGGACGCCACCGGCCGCGAGGTGGAGCGGGCCCTGCTGGCCGCCTGCGACGCCAAGGGGATCCGCATCGTCGAGGACGCGGTGGCGGTCGACCTGGTCACCAGCGGGAAGCTCGGCCTGGGCGGACCCAACCGCGCCCTGGGCGCCTACGTCCTCTCGCGCGACAGCGGCGCCATCTCCACCATCTCGGCCGGGCTGACGGTGCTGGCCACCGGCGGCGCCGGCAAGGTCTACCTCTACACGACCAGCCCGGACGTCGGGACCGGCGACGGCGTGGCCATGGCCTGGCGGGCCGGCGCGGCCATCGCCAACATGGAGTTCTACCAGTTCCACCCGACCGGCCTCTATCACCCGCAGGCCAAGAGCTTCCTCATCTCCGAGGCGCTGCGCGGCGAGGGGGGCATCCTGCGCAACGCCGCCGGCGAGGCCTTCATGGCCCGCTACGACCCGCGCAAGGAGCTGGCCCCGCGCGACATCGTGGCCCGCTCCATCGACGCCGAGATCAAGCGGCGCGGCGACGACTGCGCCTTCCTCGACATGACGCACCTGCCCAAGGCGTTCCTGCTCGAGCACTTCCCCTACATCCACGCCACCATCAAGGAGTTCGGCGTCGACATGACGGTGCAGCCCATCCCGGTGGTGCCGGTGGCCCACTACATGTGCGGCGGGGTGGTCACCGACCTGATGGGCCGCACCACCCTCCCCGGCCTGTTCGCCATCGGCGAGGTCTCCTGCACCGGGCTGCACGGCGCCAACCGGCTGGCCTCCAACTCGCTGCTGGAGGGGCTGGTCTTCGGCCGCCGCGCTGCGCTGCGGGCCGCCGACGCCCTCGCCGAGGTCTCCGGCACGGCACCGTCGATCCCCGACTGGAACCCCGGCGACGCCCTGACGCCGGACGAGGGCGTGGTGGTGGCGCACAACTGGGACGAGGTCCGGCGCACCATGTGGAACTACGTGGGCATCGTCCGCACCCAGAAGCGGCTGGAGCGGGCCCGCAGCCGCATCGCCAACCTGCGCGCCGAGATCCGCGAGTACTACTGGAAGTACCAGGTGACGCCCGACCTGGTCGAGCTGCGCAACCTCGCCGACGTCGCCATGCTGGTGGTGGAGTGCGCCCGCCGCCGCAAGGAGTCGCGCGGACTCCACTACGTGCTCGACTACCCGGCCACCGACGAGCGCCAGCGGCGCGACACGGTGATGACGCTCGGCGAGTTCGAGGAGCGCTGAGGGCCGGCGGCGCCGGCGCCGCTCAGGGCGCCAGCCGCGGCGAGGTGGGAAGCTCGCCGCCCGGGCCGAAGTCGAGCACCACGGCGCCGAGCGCGCCGCCGATGCGCACCGTGAAGGGGCGCCCCTCCAGCGGCGCCCCGGTCCACCTGAAGCGCGCCCGGTAGACCACGTCGAACGGGCCGACGTAGGGGAAGAGCTGCCGGATGGTGGCGTCGGTGGTGAGCGCCACCACCTCGGAGGCCGGCACCCGGACCTGCCCATCGTCGAGCTCGAGGTGCCAGACGCTGCGCGGCATGTCGAGATCGTTGGTTCGCCGCTCGGCGCTGTAGAAGGCGACCACGAACTCCTCCCCGAGGGCGGCGTCGGCCCGTCCCTTGGCCACCATCTGCTCAATCTCGTCCTCGTTCTTCCCCTGCCACTCGGCGAGCCGCATGGCCCCGGCCTCGCGCACCGGCGGGGAGAACCAGGTGGCCGAGGCGGTGGCCCGGTGGATGAAGCCGTCGTAGAGGTTGGCCCGCCGCGAGGCGGCGTCGCGCACCTCCGCCCAGTCGCCGGCGTTGGGCCCGGGCGAGGGGGCGCGGCGGAACAGCGGCTTGGGGGAGGAGCAGCTGGCGGCCAGCAGGAGCGCCGCTGAGAGGACGGTGGCGCGGGTCATGGCAGGAAGTCGGTGCGGGTGAAGAGCGGGCGGAGCGGCACGCCCGAGGCCTCGATGGCCTCGCGCCCGCCCTCGAGGCGATCGACCAGCGCCAGGCAGGCCACCACCTCCAGCTGCTCGGCGCGGCAGCGCTCGATGGCCTTGAGCGCCGAGCCGCCGGTGGTCACCACGTCCTCCAGCACGATGACGCGGCTGCCGTCGGGGATGGTCCTTCGCCCCTCGATCCACTGGCCGGTGCCGTGCCCCTTGGGCTCCTTGCGGACGATGAAGGCGTCGACCGGGTGCTGCGCGAGGAAGCTGGTGAGCGCGATGGCGCTGGCGATGGGGTCGGCCCCGAGCGTCAGCCCGCCCACCGCCCGGACCAGCGGCGTCACCTTGAGCACCTCGGCCATGAGGCAGCGGCCCACCAGAACGTGCCCCTCGGCGGTGAGGGCGGTCCGCTTGCAGTCGATGTAGAAGTCGCTCTCCTTGCCGGAGGCCAGGGTCACCTTGCGCCGCTCGAAGGAGAGGGTGCGGAGCAGCTCCAGCAGGCGGGCGCGGTCGGTCTCGATGCTCATCGGCGGGCTCCAGCGAGGAAGGCGTGCAGCTCGGCGAGGTAGCGGAGCTGATCGAGGATCTGTCTGCGCCCATGTTCGGTCAGGTCGGCCCAGGCGTCCACCGCGAGGTCGAGGTCCTGCCCAAGGGCCCAGAGGCCGCTCGCCACCGCCTCGGCCAGCTCCGCCGGGGTGACCTCCACGGGGCCCTCCTCCGCGGCGGCGACGCCAGCGGCGTCCTGCGCCGCCGGATCCGGCGCGCCGGGGAGCGGCGCCGGGAGGGCCGGCGCCCCGGTCAGGAAGGCGAGGAACTGCTCGCGCTGCCCGGGGTCGACCGGGGCACGGACCCGCGCCTCGTCGAGCAGCTCCTCGGCCCAGGGGGCCGCGCCGGCCACAGCCAGCCGGCCGCCGAGCGCGTCGAGCTCTCCGAGCGAGAGCGGCTCGCCCAGCAGCGCGTCGGCCAGCGAGAGCGACAGGGCGTCGTCGTCGTCGAGCCGCGCGTGGACCCGGGCCAGCACCCTGCCGCGCGCCAGCAGACGCACGGCGGACAGCCGGCGGAAGCCGGAGACCACCTGGTACCGAGCCCCGCCGCCGTCGACGGCGCCGGGCAGCGGGCGAAGCTCGATGGGCCTGAGCTGGCCGAGCCGGGCGATCGAGCCGGCCAGCGCCGCCACGTCACCCTCCGCCCGCAGGCGGAAGGTAGCGTCGGCGGAGACGGCCGCCAGCGGGACGAACTCGACGACGCCCGTGGCGTGGGCCGGAGCCGTGGTGCGCGGGACGAGCTCCACGGCGCTCCCGGCCTACTTCTTGGTCTTGACGATGACCTTGCGCTTGACGGCGCCCATGGCCACCGGCGCCGGCGGCACCGACGGGCGGGACTGCTGGACCGCGGGGGCCTCGGCCTTCTTCTCGGCCTGCTTGGGGGAGCGGGTCGGCGCCGAGGGGCGGAGCGAAGGGCGGGCCGGGGCGGCGGCCCGGGTGGTGGCCCCGGTGACGCGGCGCTCGCTGCCGACGTCGACCTCGCCCATGTCGATGCGGCCGCGGAAGCTGGCGCCGTCGACGATGATGACGCGCGGCGCGGCGATGTCGCCGACCATCCGCCCTTCCTTGGTGATCTCGACCGACTCGGTGGCGGTCACGTTGCCGACCACGATGCCGGCGATGATGCAGTTCTTGACCTGCACCTCGGCCTTGACCTGCCCGGTCGGCTCGACCACCAGGGTGCGGGTGAGGGTCAGCGTCCCCTCGACGCGGCCGCGGACCGTCAGGTCCTCGTCGCCCGCGAGGCTGCCGCTGATGAGGATCGACTCGCCGATGATGGTGGTGGTGTCAGAGGTGGCCATGGTCACTTCCCCTTGCCTTCCTTGACGTCCATGTCCACGTTGCCCTTGAAGACGGCCCCGTCGGCGATGAGGATGCGCGGCGAGCGGATGTCGCCCACCACCTTGCAGTCGGCCTTGAGCTCGACCTTGTCGCTGGCGGCGATGTTGCCCGTCACCTGCCCCGACACCTCGACGTTGGCGGTCTCGATGTCGGCCTCGATGACGCCGGAGGACTCGACGTAGAGGCTCTCCTTCAAGGAGATCCGCCCCTTCACGGTGCCCTGGATGACCAGGTCCTCGTCACCCGAGATCTCTCCGTCGATGACGATGCTGCTGCCGATGACGGTGTGTGCGCCACTGCGGGACGCACTCGCCTTTTCGATGCCTGCCATGACCTTGGACTCCTCGCCGAACCGGGGGGAAAGGCTGGAGGATACGGGGCGCCTCGGCGCGCCGTCAACGCCAATCACCCGGCGCGCTCCTGGATCCAGGCCACCACGTCGGCCAGCGGCCGCTCCCGGCCGCGCTCGTTGAAGAGATCGTGGCGGAAGCCCTCATAGATCACCTGCTTCTTGTCGGCCGAGGACGCCGCCGCGAAGAAGCGCTGGCTGGCCCGGCCGTCGGCGATCTGGTCGTCGCCGCCGGTCAGCAGCAGCAGCGGCGCGTCGAAGCCGGGCGCGGCCGACTGCACCTCGCGCTGGGCCCCCAGCGAGGCGGTGAACCAGCGCGCCGTGGTGGCGGTGCCCCGCAGCGGATCGCGCCCGATCCACTCCTGCAGGTCGGGGTCGGTGGTGAGGTGGGCCGGGGCCACCCGGGCGTGGAGCCCATGGCGGGGCAGCAGGCCGCCCAGCAGCCTGGCCCGGCGCCGGCCCCGCGGCGGCGCGGCCGGGCCGAAGCCGAAGGTGGGGGCGGCGAAGACGAAGCCGGCCGCGGCCCCTGCGTGGTCGAGCGACCAGCGCGCCGCGATCAGGGCGCCGGTGCCGTGCCCCAGCAGGAAGAGCCGGCCGCCCGCGGCGGAGCGCTGCGCCTGCAGGAAGGCGTCGGCGTCGGCGAGGTAATCGGAGAAGGCGTCGATGGCCCAGCGCCGTCCGTCCGACTGGCCATGGCCGCGGAAGTCGATCAGGGCCACCGTGAAGCCGCCCCGCACCAGCGCCCCCACCAGCGCCGGATAGCGTCCGGCGTGGTCGCCGCCGCCGTGGAATACCGCCACCGTGCCCCGCGGCACGACCGGGCGGTAGCGCCGCCAGTAGAGCCGGGTGTGGTCGCCGGAGTGGAGGAAGCCGTCCTCGGTGGCCGCCTCGGGCGCGGCGGGGAAGGGAGGGACGCTCATCGTGGATAAACTATGGGTGAGTCGAGGGCGCGTCAACCGGGACGGCGGCCAGGGTGGCGTGGCGGCGCACCTCGGCGCGCCTCAACGGGCCACCGGCCGGGGCGGCGGGGCGGCCAGGCCGGCCAGCTTGCGCTCCAGCGAACCGCGCAGCGTGAGCTGCTCGGAGGGCGGCTCGTCACCGAAGCTGCCGAGCGCCCGCCGCCAGGCGCTGGCGGCGTCGACGCCGCGTCCGGCCGCCCGGTAGGCGTCGCCGAGGTGCTCCAGCACGGCCGGGTCGGGCCCGGTCAGCCGGACCGCCAGCTCCAGGGTCTCGACCGCCCTCGGGACGTCACCCTTGCGCAGCAGCACCCAGCCGAGCGAGTCGACGATGTGCCCACGCCGCGGCGCCGAGGCCAGCGCCCGCCGCAGCATGGCCTCGGCCTCGTCGAGCCGCACGCCGCGCTCGGCGTAGCCGTAGCCGACGAAGTTGAGCGCCTCGGCGTTCTCCGGTTCGAGCGCCAGCAGCCCCCGCATCTGCTCGTCGGCCTCGCCGGCCTTCCCGGCCCGCGCCAGCGTCGCCCCCAGGGCGAAGCGGAGCGCGCCGTCGGTGGGGTGCAGATCGACGGCGCGGCGCAGCCCGGCCACCGCCTCGTCGGCGCGCCCGTCTCGCAGCAGGGCGTCGGCCAGACCTTCCTCGATCTCGACCAGGCTGGCCTCGTCGCCGAGCCGGGAGCGATCCTCCCGGAGGTCGCCGAGCTTGGCCGCCGCCTCGGCGGCCCGTCCCGAGCGGCTCCAGATCCCGGCCTGCACCGTCACCAGCCGGGGCTCTCCGGGGCGCGCGGCCAGCGCCGGCGCCAGCGCCGCCAGCGCCTCCTCCGGCCGCCCGGCCCGCGCCAGGGCCTCGGCCATGCTGGCCCGCGCCGAGAACCAGGTCTCGCCCGCGCCCGGCGCGACGGCGCCGAAGCTGGCCGCCGCCTCCCGCCAGCGCCGAAGCTCCTCCAGCGCCAGTCCGCTCACCAGCAGCAGGCGCGGCTCGCTGGGCGTCACCGCCAGCCCCTCGCGCGCCACCCGCAGCGCCTCCTCGGGGCGCCGGACCTTGAGCCACTCGACGGCCACCCGCAGCCTCGGCTCGGGCCCCTCACCGGCGACGCGCAGGTGCCGGCGGAACCACTCCTCTCCGGCCTCCAGGTCGTCGTCCTGCAGCGCCAGGCGGCCGAGCCCCAGCAACGCGTCGGGGCTCTCCGGATCGAGCCGCAGCAGCGCCAGCCAGTCGGCGCGCGCCTCGGCGCGCCGGCGCAGTTGCTCGTCCACCTGCGCCAGCAGCCGCCAGGCCTCCAGGTCACCGACGTCGAGCGCCACGGCCCGGCGCAGCGGCTGCTCGGCCCGCGACGGCTCGCGCCGTTCCAGCAGCGTCCGGCCCAGTTCCCGGAGGCCACCGCCGTCGGTGCCGACGTCCGCCACCGCCGCCTCCAGCAGCGCCGCGGCCCCGGCGACGTCGCCCAGCTCCAGCCGAACCTCGGCCGCCAGCCGCCAGGCCTCCGGGTCGCCCCGCTGGCCGGGCTCGAGCCGCGCAGCCTCCAGCCCCATGGCGGCCCGCAGCTCGTCGAGCGCCCGCTCGGGCTGGCGGCGCGCCACCAGGATCCGTCCGAGCAGCAGGTGGGCCGAGGCCGCCGCCCGTCCCGCCCCGTCGCAGGCGATGGCCCGGCGCGCCTCCAGCTCGGCGGCGTCGATCCGACCACCTTCCGCCAGCGCCGCTGCCCAGGCGGCGCGCAGCTCGGCGCTCCCCTCGTCGAAGGCCACGGCCAGCCCCAGCTCCTCGGCCGCGGCCAAGTGCTCTCCACGCAGCCCGGCCAGCCGGCCCTCAACGTAGTGGGAGACGGCCCCCCGAGGCGTCGCGTCGGACCGAGGTCCGGGGCAGGCCAGCGGCGCAGCGGCGGTGGGCGGAGCGGCGGGCGCGGCGCGGGCCAGCACGGCGATTGCCGCCAGCAGGAGACCGGCGCCGAGCCGAGTGGAGGCCGAGAGGCTCACCCCTGGAATCCTAGGCCCGCCCTCCCCGGCAGACAATTCCGACGCCCCTCCAGGCCACGGACGGTCCGTCGGGTTGGCCCCACAGGGGCCCCTCGGCCGTGCTAGATCCGGGGGCATGGCTCGGCCCACCTTCCTGATCGCAGCGGCCCAGATGACCTCCAGCCCCGACCGGGCCCGCAACCTCGAGACCGCCGTTCGGCTCATCGAGGAGGCCGCCGACCTCGGAGCCCGGCTCGTCGGCCTGCCGGAGAACTTCTCCTACATGGGACCGCAGGAGGGGCTGCTCGAGGGGGCCGAGACCCTCGACGGGCCGACCTTGGGCGTGATCCGCGAGGTGGCCCGGCGGCGGGCCGTCTACGTCATCGCCGGCTCGATCGCCGAGAAGGTGGCCGACCCGAAGAAGACCGCCAACACCTCGGCGCTCATCGCCGACGACGGCACGCTGGTGGCCGCCTACCGGAAGGTCCACCTCTTCGACGTCAACATCCCCGACGGCGCGCGCTACGCCGAGTCCGAGGTGGTGGCGGCCGGCGACCAGGCCATCATCGCGCCGACGGCGCTGGGCCGGATCGGCCTCTCCATCTGCTACGACCTCCGCTTCCCTGAGCTCTACCGGAAGCTGGCCGGCTTCGGCGCCGCCATCCTCTCCATCCCGTCGGCCTTCACGCTCTTCACCGGCAAGGACCACTGGGAGGTCCTGCTGCGAGCCCGCGCCATCGAGAACCTGGCCTACGTGGTGGCCCCGGCGCAGGTGGGGACCCACTCGGCCAAGCGCCAGACCTTCGGCAACGCCATGGTGATCGACCCGTGGGGCGTGGTGCTGGCCCGCTGCCCGGACGGCGAGGGGGTCTGCGTGGCCCCCTTCAACAGGACCCGGCTGGAGCAGGTGCGCCAGGAGCTGCCGGCGCTGAAGCATCGCAAGCTCTAGCTCCCTTGGCGGGACCGGCGCTCAGTCCAGGTCGCCGAAGTTCCGGAACCAGAGCCGGCCGGCGAAGTCGCGGACCACCATGAGCCCGGGGCCGACCATCTTGGCCGGCTCGACCAGCTCCGGCCCGCCCAGGTGCCAGCGGACCAGCACGAAGGTCGTGAGGTCGGCGTGCCAGCGCGTCGGGCTCTGGTTGGCCTTGAAGAACTCCTGGAAGGACTGGTACCCGGCCGGGAGCTCGGCCTGGCCCTTGCGCCGCTCCTCGGCCGTGGAGAAGAGGGTCCGGTGGAGTGCACCGCGGCGGGCCCGCAGATCGGCCAGCACCCTCTCCCGGGGGACGGGCTGCAGACCCCCGACCACCAGGCCGGTCGGCTCGATCAGGTTGACGACAGCCTCGGCGTCGCCAAGCAGGACCGCCTGGCGGAACCGCTCGGCGAACTCCTCGAAACGCGGCGGCGCCGGCGGCGGTTTCCCCGGCTGAAGGAGCGCCCGCAGCGACTGGCCCGGACCGTAGGTGATGTCGTCGATGACCCACCCTTCCGGGAAGCGGACCAGCTCGAAATCGAAGGCCCGGGCCAGGCCGAGGTTGGTGAAGCCGACGCGCGCCGAGGCCCGGTAGAAGCCCTTCTCCTTCACCTCGACCTTGAGCCCTTCGATGCGCAGCGAATCGGGGTGGTACCCGGAGGCGAAGAGCAGCGGGTCCGACTGCGAGGCCGGCTCGGAGTAGGGCGCGCCCAGGGCCGCGGCCACGGCCGGTGCGAAGGCCTGCGACGGGGTCCGGTTGGCAGGCTCCGGGGCGCCCTCCTCCCTGGTCCTGGCGTAGCGGCCGTAGGTCGCCTCGAGGAACTCACGGGGCGAGGCGCGCACCCAGTAGCGCGCCCGGTCGTCGAGCGCCGCCTGCCTGAGCAGCCTCGAGAGCCGGGTGCCGTCGTCGTAGGCGAGATCGGCGACGCGCCAACCGGCCTTGAGCCGTACCATCTCGACGATGACCCGGACCGGACGGCCGCTGTTCTTGAAGGTGACGGTCCCGGTCGCCTTGCCGCCGGCCCGCTCCTGGACCTTGACCTGGAGCGAAGCCAGCTCGGCCTCCTGGGCGTTCACGAAGAGGTCACCGTGAAGGGCCGGGATCTCTCCCCGGGCCAACGGCCCCTCCTCCATCTCGCGCACCAGCTTGGCCAGCTCCGGCGTCAGCCACTTCCCGGCCGACTTCTCGTCAAGCGGGGTCGCACCAGCCGGACCACGCGTGGAGGGCTCGTACAACGCCGCCAGGAAGGCCCTGGCCGTCTGACCGGCGGTCGGCGCGGCCTTGGCAGCCGGGTTCGCCGGTGCGGCCAGGAGCAGGAGCAGCAGCGCACCGGCCGGCATGTCGGCGGCTCCTCCCAGCGGCGGCTAGAAGGCGAAGAGGAACCCGAAGGTCAGCATGGGGCCGTCGTTGGAGAGGTCCCAGCTCTTCGGCGTCTTCGTCGAGGCCGACTCGAAGTCCCTCACCGTGGTCTGGGCCACCTCGACGACCAGCATGGTGTGCTTGATGCCCGAGTCGCGGTCGAGCTCGCGCGCCAGGGACGGGTCGATGAAGTCGAGCACCAGCGCCAGGCCGCCGCCCCAGGTCCAGCCGTCGGTGGCCCCCGACTTGCTGGCCTTGCCGCCGGCGCCGGTCACCCACCAGAGGTCGCGGATCAGCGTCACGCGGGCGAAGGGGACCAGCGGGATGCCGAGCCGCTCCCAGACCGGGTCGACCCGGTAGGTGAGGTCGAGCGAGAGCGGCACCAGCCTGAAGCCGGTCTTCTCCAGGCTCACCGTGGTGTCGGCGAAGCGGCCGTGGCCCGTGGCCGAGAGGTAGCCGATGCCGCCGCCTAGCTCGAGCGTGCCGTAGCCGCGCACCAGCGCCTTGGCGCCGTGGAGCTTGAACATCCAGCGGCGCGAAGTGCCGAAGGTGTCCTTCCAAGGCCTCACCGGAGGGGTAGCGTCCGGGAACTCGGAGTCGATCATGGGCTGGTACGGCCCGGCCTGGAACTCGAAGGAGCCGAGCCCGGCCAGCCGCTCCTCGGCCACCGCCGGCGCGGCCAGCGCCAGCAGCCCGAGGGCCAGCGCAGCCAGTGACCCGCGCCTCATGACCGCCTCCGCAGCCCGCGCAGCGCCAGCGCCACGCCGAGCAGCGAGATCAGCCCGGCCTGGCCGCCGCTGCAGCCGCCCTGCTCGCGGTGTTCACCGGCCGTGTACTGCTCCCAGAACCCGTTGACGGCCTGCGGCGTCCCCGTCACCACCCCGACCGATGGCTGAGACTCGATCCCCCCGGCCGACACCGAGGTGACGGTCACGGCGTAGGTGACCCCGTTGGTCAGCCCGGAGAGCCGCTGGTTGGTCCTGCCGTTGAAGTTGGCCGTGTGGGTCTCGGGGGGTGTGGAGGAGACTGCCGTCACGTTGTAGGAGACCGCCGGGACGGCGCTGTCGGTCCCGTCCGCCCAGCTCACGAAGAGCGCCGATTCGCCCGGTGCCACCGTGACGTTGACCGGTATCGACGCTGGCGACACCACCAGGTCGGCGCTGCCGGTGGCGGTCCCCTTCACCGACAAGCCGGTCCCGCTGCCGGTCCAGTGCTGGACGCAGACATGGATGGTGCTCGCGCCGCAGGCCACGACGCCCGCCTTGTCGAGGAAGTCCTTGCGGGTCAGCGTCCCGGTGACGGGGTAGGTCCCCGACGCCGAGGCGGCGACGAGGCCGGTCGCGAGCAGTGTTCCCGTCGGGGTCGGAGTCGCGGAAGCCGGGCAGTTCTGCGACATGGCGACGTAGACGCTGAAGGTGTCCCCCGCGAGGAAGGTCCCCGACGAGGTCCAGGAGAGGTTGACCGAGGTGGTCGTCGAGGTGCAGTCGGATGGACCGAACGCGCTCGGCGTGAGCACCACGGTGCCGGCAGCCTGGGCCAGCGCGGAGACGGGGCTCAGCAGGGCGACGATGAGGGCGAGGCGGCGGATCATGGGGCTCGATTGTGCAAGGCCAGCGCCAGCGAAGCAAGGTTCCAACCGCCTGGCCCGATTCGGACTTTCAGGCGGCCCCGCGCCGGAACGGAGGGCGGACTGTCATTCTGGCAAAGTCGCCGCTGGCGCGTGGCGGCCGGCTGCCAAACTGTCAGCCCGGAGCGACGGTCTTCCGCTGGCGCTCCACCATCGCCAGCGCCACCTGCACCAGGTTGGTCGGACCGCCCTTGCGCAGGTTGTCGACGGTGAGGAAGAGCGCCAGCCCGTTGGGCAGCGCGGGGTCGGCGCGCAGCCGCCCCACCAGCACGGCGTCGTCGTTCACGGTCAGCATGGGCATCGGGAAGACGCCCTGGTCCGGGGCGTCGACCACCTTCACGCCGGGAGCCTGGCGGAGCAGCTGCCGCGCCGCCTCGACGCCGAGCGGCCTCTCCAGGCCGACGTGGAGCGCCGCGGCGTGGCCGTAGAAGATCGGCACCTGCACCGCCGTCGCCGAGATCGCCAGTCCCGGGAGGTCGAGCAGCCGGCGGGTCTCGCGGACCAGGCCCGCCTCGCCCTCGGCCTGTCCGCCGGCGTCGACGGCTCCGATCAGCGGCACCAGGTTGAAGGCGATGCGGTGGCGGATCCGGCCCGGCTCGGGCGGCTCGCGCCCGTTCATCAGGTCGGCCGCCTCTCGCTGCAGCTGCTCGACGCCGCGGTGGCCGGCGCCGGAGACCGCCTGATAGGTGGCGACCACCACGCTGGCCAGCCCGGCCGCGGCCTGCAGCGGCTTGAGCACCAGCGCCATGGCGATGGCCACCGAGTGCGGGTTGGCCACCAAGGGTGCGCCGCCGTCGAGCGCGGCGCCGTTGACCTCGGGCACCACCAGCGGCACGCCGTCCGCCTCGCGGAAGGCGGAGGTGTCGTCGACCACCAGGCACCCGGCGGTGCGGGCCACCGGCGCCCACTGCCGGCTGGCCTCGGCGCCGCCGGCCAGGATGGCTACGTCACAGCCGGTGAAGGCCTCGGCGCTCGGCACCTCGACCTTGACGGGCCCGCCGCGGAAGTCGATCTCCTGCCCGGCCGAGCGGGCCGTGGCCAGCAGCCGGACCCGGCCGAGCGGGACTTCGAGATCCTCGAGCACCTCGAGGACGGCGCGGCCGACGGCGCCGGTGGCGCCGAGGATGGCGATGGAGATGGGCTGGGGTTCCATGGGCGAGACGATACCCCACGGAGAGGGACTGACGGCGATTCGCAAGCAGGCGATCTGGACGCAGCTTGCGGCGGCGCCACCAGAAGCCGGCGCCGTCGCGATTAGAGCAGGTCCTTGAGCGCCGGCTCCAGCGCCGGGAACCTGAACCGGTAGCCGAGGGCCGCGGCCTTCGCCGGCGCCACCCGCTGGCTCGCCAGCAGCACCTCGGCCATCTCCCCGACCACCAGCCGCAGCGCCGCCCCCGGCACCGGGAAGAGGTTGGGCCGGTGCAGCACCCGCGCCAGCGTGCGGGCCAGCTCGGCCTGCCGCACCGAGCCGGGCGCCACCGCGTTGAGCGGACCGCTGGCCCGCGGGTCGTCGAGCGCCAGCAGCAGGAGCCCGACCTGGTCGGTGAGGTGGATCCAGGGCTGCCAGGCCGTGCCGTCGCCGAGCGGCCCGCCGGCGAAGAGCCGGAAGGGGCGCGCCAGCTGCGGCAGGGCCCCTCCTTGCCGGGCCAGCACGATGCCGGTCCGCACCAGCACCACCCGGGCCCGCGCCGCGGCCGGGGCCGCCGCCGCCTCCCAGCGGACCGAGAGGTCGGCCAGGAAACCCTGCCCCGGGGCCGCCGACTCGTCGAGCAACTCGTCGCCGCGGTCGCCGTAGAACCCGACCGCGCTCCCCTGCACCAGCAGCCTCGGCCCGCCGGCGGCGAGGGCCGCCGCCACCAGCCTGGTCGAGTCGAGCCGCGAGGAGGCGATGCGGGCCTTGCGCTCGGGGGTCCAGCGGCCTGCCGCGACCGGCTCGCCGGCCAGGTGGACCACGGCGTCGGCCTGGCCAAGCGCCTCGGTCCATGGCCCGGCCACGGCCGGATCGCCGACCACCGGCCGGGCCCCCCGCGGCAGGTCGGCGCCGGCCTGCCGGGTGAGCGCCGTGACCTGGTCGCCGCGCTCCACCAGCGCGGCGCAGAGCGCGCGGCCGATGAGGCCGGTCCCCCCGGTGACGAAGACCTTCATGGCCGCGGCGGCAACCCCTCGGGGAACTTCACCTCGGCCTCGCTCTTGCGGACGTAGTGCGGCTCGAGCGCCGCCAGCCGAGCGACGTCGAAGCAGGCGTCGCGCAGCGCCGGGGCGCAGAGCCGCCCGATGGCCGCGGCGTTGGGGACGCGGATCGGGGTGGGGAGCCGCGCCAGCGCCGGGGAGAGCACCTCGGCGTAGGCCTCGTACCCCTCGCCGAACCCGGCCGCGGAGGCGCCGCCGGGGAGCTCCTGCACCAGCGCCAGCAGGGAGCTGGCCGGGAGCACGGCGTCGGCGCGGATCGCCGCCACGCCCCCCCCCTCGACCCGGTAGAAGCCGGCGTAGACCTCGCCCTTGCGGGCGTCGAGGAGCGGCACCAGCAGCGCGCCGGGCGGCGCCGCGGCCGCGGCCGCCAGCGCCATCGAGGCCAGGCTGGAGACGCCGGCGATGGGGCGCCGGTTGGCGTAGGCGAACCCCTTGAAGGTGGCCAGTCCGATCCGCAGGCCGGTGAAGGAGCCGGGGCCGAGGCCGATGGCGAAGCCGTCGAGCTGGGGCAGCCTGGTGTCGCAGGCCAGCAGCAGGTCGCCGATCACCGCCGGCAGCCGGGCTCCGTGGCCCACCGGGGCCCCGGCCACCGAGCGCGGCGGCTGGTGCTCGGTCCGCTCGGCCATCACCGAGACGCCGGCCTCGCCCACCTCGAGCAGCGCCGCCGAGAGCGTGAGCGTGGCGGTGTCGAGGGCGGCGATCAGCATGCCTACCCCCAGATCCGGATCACGTCGTTGGCGAAGGCCAGCACCATGAGCGAGAGCAGGAGCGCCAGGCCGACCCAGTTGGCCATCTCACGGGCCCGCAGCGAGAGGCGCCGGCGCGTCGCCCCCTCGATGAGGGCGGTGACGATGTGCCCGCCGTCGAGCACCGGGATGGGCAGCAGGTTCATCAGCCCGAGGTTGACGCTGATGAGCGCCATCTGGAAGAGGAAGACCTTGAGGCCGGCCTCGGCCGCCTCGCTGGCGATCTGGAAGAGCATGAGCGTGCCGCCCACGTTCTTGAAGCTGATCTGCAGGGTGGCGATCTTGTAGATGCCGAGCACCGTGAGCCGGACCACCTCGCCGAGCTGCTGCCAGGAGACGCGGGCCAGCTCGCCGAGGCCGCGCTGCAGCGGCAGCTCCTCGGCCACCAGGGCTCGGGTGTCGATGCCGGCCCGGTCCTCGAGGTGGAAGCCGATGACCGGGCGGCTGCGCGCCTCCCTGGTCACCTCGTCCTTGAACTGCTCCTCGGTGGGCACCAGCGTGACGGTGCGGCCGTCGGCGAGCCCCACGGCGACCGGCCGGCCCGGCACGAACTCGCGGGCCACGGCGTTGAGGTCGCGCCCGGCGCGGATTGGCTTGCCGGCCACCGAGACCAGCCGGTCACCGCGCCCGACGCCGGCCGCGGCCGCCGGCGTCCCCGGGTCGACGCGGCTCACGTAGGCCGAGGTGCTCGGATCGGCAGGCAGGATGGCCGGCCCGCCGCCGGTCACGCAGGTCGGCACCCCGGTGAGCGACACCGGGCTCCGCGCCTTGCCGAGGCCGCGCCGCACTTCCAGCGCCACCGGCGCGCAGGCGGCCGCCGCGAGCGCCGCCTCCAGCTCGCCGGCGTGGCGCACCTCGCGGCCGTCGACGCGGGTGACGAGGTCGAGCGGCTCGAGGGGCGAGGAGAGGCCCGGGGCCGGGGCCGCCAGGGCCGAGGCGTAGACCGGGGTCACGCCGATGACGCCGATGGGGCGCGTCTCCACCGGGTTGACGTCCTCTTCCCGGGCCGGGGAGATGGTGAGCTGCAGCCGGGCCTCGCCCCGCCGGATCGAGAAGGTGAGCGGTTCACCCGGGCGCGGCGAGACCAGCTCGCGCAGGTCCGAGAAGTAGCGGACCGGCCGCGGCCCCTCGCCGGGGCCCTGCACCGACTCGACGCGGTCGCCCGGCCGCAGCCCGGCCACCGCCGCCGGCGAGCCCGGGGCCACCGTGCCGATGACCGGACCGGGCACCAGCAGGCCGTTCTGGGCCAGGCCGAGCGCCAGGTAGACCGCGAACGGGAAGATCAGGTTGGCGGCCGGTCCGGCGAAGGCGATGGCCAGCCGCTTCCAGGGAGCCTGCTCGAGGAAGGAACGCCCCTGGTCCTCGGGCAGGACCGGCTGGGTCGGATCCTCGCCCGCCATCTTGACGTAGCCGCCCAGGGGCAGCGCCGAGAGCCGGTACTCCGTCTCACCCCATGTGAAGCCGGCGATGCGGGCGCCAAAGCCGATGGAGAAGCGCAGCACCTTGACGTCGAGCAGCTTGGCCACGATGAAGTGGCCAAGCTCATGGACGAAGATGAGCCCCGCAAGGAGCGCCACCACCGAGCCGATCTTGAAGAGGAGATCCATTCTGTCCAGTCAGTCCTTCAGCGGTACTTAACCCGGCGCTCGGCCTCGCGCCGTCCCCAGTCGCTCGCCGCCAGCGCCTGCTCGACCGAGTCGAGCCGCTCCGCCGGGTGGGCCTCCAGCACCTCGGCGCAGAGCCGGGCGATGTCGGTGAAGCCGCAGCGCCCGGCCAGGAAGGCCGCCACGGCCGCCTCGTCGGCGCCGGAGAGCACGGCGGGGGCGGTGCCGCCCAGCTCCAGGGCCCGGTAGGCCAGCCGGAAGGCCGGGAAGCGCCCCGGATCGGGCGCCTCGAAGGTGAGCCTGCCGAGCCGGGCCAGGTCGAGGGCCGGCAGGTCGAGCGGGAGCCGCTCGGGGTGGCCGAGGGCGTAGCTGATGGGGCCGCGCATGTCGGAGATGCCGAGCTGGGCTACCACCGAACCGTCGATGTACTCGACCATCGAGTGCACGACCGACTCCGGGTGGACGAGGATGTCGATGCGGGCTGGCTCGACGTCGAAGAGCCAGCGGGCCTCGATCACCTCGAGCCCCTTGTTCATGAGGGTGGCGGAGTCGATGGTGATCTTGTCGCCCATCGACCAGGTGGGGTGCTTCAAGGCCCGCTCCGGCGTGACCCCCGCCAGCTCGGCGGCCGCCACACCGCGCAGCGGGCCGCCCGAGGCGGTCAGGATGAGCCGCTTCACCTCGGACTGGTTGTGCCCCAGCAGCGACTGGTGGATGGCCGAGTGCTCGCTGTCGACCGGCAGGATGGCTCCGCCCCGCTCGGCGGCCAGCCGCATCATCAGCTCGCCGGCCAGCACCATCGACTCCTTGTTGGCCAGCCCCACGTCCTTGCCGGCCCCGACCGCGGCGGCGGTGGAGCGCAGCCCCGCGCCTCCGGCGATGGCGGCCAGCACGAAGTCGACGTCCGGGTGGCTGGCGGCGGCCACCACCCCGTCGTCGCCGGAGCGCACCTCCACCCCGGGCGGCAGCAGCGCCCTGAGCCGGGCGGCGGCGGCCGGATCGGCGGCGGCGACCAGCCGGGGGCGGAAGGCGCGCACCTGCTCGGCCAGCCGCTCGACGTTTCGGCCAGCCGCCAGGGCCACCACCTCGAAGCGGTCCGGGAAGCGCGCCACCACGTCGAGCGCCTGCACGCCGATGGAGCCGGTGGAGCCGAGGATGGCGAGGCGCCGCATGAGCGGGGAACCTACCACGCGCCTGCAGGGGCTCACCCCACCTCAGCCCAGCCAGAGCACGAAGAGGTAGACCCAGGGGACCACGAAGAGCAGGGCGTCGATCCGGTCGAGGAGCCCCCCGTGGCCGGGGATCAGCTTCCCTGAGTCCTTCACGCCGGCCGCCCGCTTCAGCAGCGACTCGGTGAAGTCGCC
>JANYBC010000188.1 GCA_025360965.1 Anaeromyxobacter sp.
GCCTGCGCGAGGCGCTCGACCTGCTGGAGCAGGGCGGGCGCGGGCGGGCCTCGACCGGCGGTGACGGCGCCGCCCGGCGAGGTCCAGTGGTCCCCATCGCCGGCGGCACCGATCTGGTCCCCAACCTGAAGCACCGGCTGCTCGACGTGGAGCTGCTGGTCGACCTGACCCGGCTCGAGGAGCCGCACCTGCGCGGCGTCCGCGAGGTGGGCGATCGCCTCCACCTCGGCGCCCTCACCTCCCTGGCCGACGCCGCCACCCACCCGCTGCTCCAGGCTCGCCTCCCGGCCCTGGCCTCGACCTACCGGACCATCGGCTCGCCGCAGCTTCGCAACATGGGGACCGTGGGCGGCAACCTCTGCATCGACACCCGCTGCGGCTACTTCAACCAGTCGGCCTTCTGGCGGGCCTCGCTCGGTCACTGCTTGAAGCGCAAGGGGACCGCCTGCCACGTCGTCCCCGGCGGCACCCGCTGCGTGGCCGCCTGCAGCTCGGACGGGGCGGCCATGCTCACCACGCTGGGCGCCGAGGCCCGCGTCGAGGGTCCAGGGGGAGACCGCTGGCTCCCGGTCGAGCGGCTGCTCCTCAGCGAGGGGCTGCGCCACCTGGCGCTGGAGCCGTGGGAGCTGGTCACCGAGCTGCGGCTCCCTCCGCGCTCGAGCGGCCAGCGGGCCGCCTACGAGAAGCTGCGGCTTCGCCAGGCCATCGACTTCCCGGTGCTCTCGGTGGGGGCGGCCGCCGAGCTTGAGCCGGACGGCGCCTGCCGCTCTCTGCGGGTGGTGGTCTCGGTGCTGGGCTCCCGGCCCCGCCTGGTCGCCGGCCTGGAGCCGCTGGTGCAGGGTCGCCCGCTCGACGACGCGGCGCTGGAGCGGGTCGCGGCCGAGGCGCACCGGCAGAGCCACCCGCTCCCCAACATCGGCGCCGATCCGGCCTGGCGGCGCTCGATGGTGCCGGTGCTGGTGCGGCGCGCGCTCGGCACGGTGAGGGGGCGGCCGTGACCGGGCCACACGCCGACGGTCGAGGGGGCGACGACCTCTACGAGGCCCTGGCGCGGGCGCGGCGGGAGCGGACGGCGGCGGTGCTGGCGACCGTGGTCGAGGTGGCCGGCTCCACGCCGCAGGAGCCGGGCGCCAAGCTCCTGCTGCTGGCGGACGGACGGACCGTGGGGACGGTCGGCGGCGGGAGCGTCGAGCACCGCATCCTCGCGGAGGCGCGCTCCATGCTCGCGCCGGAGGCGCCGGCCCGCCGGCTCGCCACCTACGACCTCTCCCGCGACCTCGGCATGTGCTGCGGGGGGCAGATGAAGATCTTCCTCGAGCGGATCGAGCCGGCGGCCCGCCTGCTGCTCTTCGGCGCCGGCCACCTGGGGCGGGCCATCTGCGAGGCTGCGGCGCTGGCCGGGTTCGAGGTGACGGTGGTCGACGAGCGCGAGGCGTGGACCGCGCCGGAGCAGCTGCCGTCGGCCACCCGCATCCTCTGCGAGGAGCCGGCCGCCGCGGTGGCGCTGCTGGCGCCGGACGCGGCCACCGCCTGCGTGGTGGCCACCCACGCCCACCCGGTGGACCAGGCCACGGTCAAGGCGCTGCTGGCCACGCCGGCCGGGTTCGTGGGGATGATCGGGAGCCACCGCAAGCGGGACAAGTTCCTCATGCGCCTGCGGGCCCAGCAGGTCCCCGAGGAGCAGCTGCGGCGCCTGCGGACGCCGGTCGGGCTCGACATCGGTGCCGTCACGCCCGCGGAGATCGCGGTCAGCGTGGTGGCCGAGCTGGTGGCGGTGCGGCGTGGCCACGGCGCGGCGCGGCTGGACCGGCCGGTGGAGCGGAGCGCATGAGCGCCACCGCCATCGTCCTGGCCGCCGGGGCCTCCAGCCGGATGGGCTCGCCCAAGCCGCTGCTCGCCTGCCGGGGCGGGACCTTCCTGGGGAGCCTCCTCGCCACGCTCGGGCAGGTCGACGGGGTGAGCGCCCGCATCGCCGTGCTCGGCCACCAGGCGGCCCGGGTCCGGCGCGGGGTCGATCTGGCCGGCGCCCGCGCTGTCACCTGCCGCGGCTGGCGGGGCGGGATGCTGGCCTCGCTGCGCTGCGGGCTCCGGGCGGCCCTGGCTCAGGACGATGCCCTGGAGGCGGCGCTGATCTGCCACGTGGACCAGCCGGGGCTGCGGCCCTCCACGCCCGCCCGCCTGCTCTCCGCCTTCCGCGCCGGCCGGGGCGACGTGCTGGTCGCCACCCACGCCGGGCGCTGCGGCCACCCGGTCCTCCTGGCTCGCCCCTTCATCGACCGGCTGCTCTCGGCGCGGCGCGCCTGGACGCTCGCCGAGGCCATCGCCGCCCTGGCGCACCGCCGGTCGGAGGTGACCTGCCCCGACGCCGCGGTGACGCAGAACGTCAACACCATGGAGGCCCTGGAGCGCTTCCGGCGCAGCCAGTTGCACATTCACAACCCGTGTTGATGCTGCTAGCGTTTCTGCGCCTTGTGAACCGAAGGATCCGTCGCCGGTCGGCGGCGCCGCAGTGGTGGTCGTCCGTGTCGTGCACTTGAACCGTGGGGCGAGCCGCCCCGAGGAGGCACCCGTGAGGAACCTGTTGAGGTCCCTGCTGGCCGTGGTGGTGTTCATGCTGGCGCAGCCGGCGGCGGCGGGCCAGACCGTCAAGGTCGGCGCCCTGCTATCGGTGACCGGTCCGGCCTCCTTCCTGGGGGCGCCGGAGGCGCGCACGCTGGAGATGCTGGTGGAGAAGGCCAACGCCGCGGCCGGCGCGAACGGCATCAAGATTGAGCTGATCGTGAAGGACACCGGCGCCGATCCGCAGAAGGCGGTCTCCTTCGCCAAGCAGCTCATCGAGGAGGACCACGTCTTCGCCATCATCGGCCCCTCCACCAGCGGTGAGTCGATGCAGGTGAAGCAGCTGGCCGAGGAGAGCGGCACGCTGCTGCTCTCCTGCGCGGCGGCCGAGGTCATCGTCCAGCCGGTGGCCAAGTGGGTCTTCAAGTCGCCGCAGAGCGACAGCGATGCGGTGCGGCGCATCTTCGACCGGGCCCGGAAGCAGGGGCTCACCAAGCTCGGGGTCCTCACCTCCAACACCGGCTTCGGCAAGGCCGGCAAGGCCCAGCTCGAGAAGCTGGCGCCCGGCTACGGCCTCACCATCGTGGCCAACGAGGTCTATGACAAGGCCGCCACCGACCTGACCGCCGAGGTGACCAAGATGAAGGCGTCCGGTGCGCAGGCCCTCGTCAACTGGTCGATCGAGCCGGCCCAGGCCATCGTCCTCAAGAACGCCCGCCAGATCGGCCTCACCATCCCCATCTTCCAGAGCCATGGCTTCGGCAACCTCGCCTACGTCAAGGCCGCGGGCGCCGCAGCCGAAGGCGTGGTCTTCCCGGCCGGCCGGCTCCTGGTGGCCGAGGCGCTGGCCGACGGCAACCCCCAGAAGAAGCTCCTCGTCGACTACAAGCGCTCCTACGAGGCCCGCTTCAAGGAGGACGTCTCCACCTTCGGCGGCCACGCCTACGACGCCTTCCTCATGCTCCAGGCTGGCCTCAAGGCCGGCGGGACCGACAAGCAGAAGGCCCGCGACGCCATCGAGGGGATCAAGGGGATGGCCGGCACCGCCGGCGTCTTCAACCTGTCGGCCACCGACCACTGCGGCCTGGGCCAGGACGCCTTCGAGATGCTGGTGGTCAAGGACGGGGCCTTCCAGATCCTGAAGTGATCCCGGGCCTCTCCGCCGAGGGACGGCGGGCAGCTTGAGTGAATAGAGGGGACCTGGGCTTTCGCCCGGGTCCCCTTTCTTCGTCATCGACCTGAACATCACTTCAGTGATCGGGGGCTGGTCACATCGGGTCCGTTGACTTCCTCGCCCGGATCCCACTAGATCCGAACCACTTCGCGGCAAAAAGTGGCAAATAGTGGATCTCCAGCGCAGGATCGACTCGCCCGTGTTCTTCGGAACCTACAACCACACGATCGACGCCAAGGGGCGCACCAGCCTGCCGGTCAAGCTGCGCGAGGCGCTGGCCGCCGCCGGCGAGCCGCGCATCGTGCTGCTGCGCAACTCCCACTCCCGGTCGCTGCTGGCGCTGCCGCTGTCGCAGTGGACCGAGCTGGCCCGGCGGGTCTCGGCCGCCTCGCCCTTCGACGCCGCCATGCAGCGCAACGTCCTCAAGTACGTCGCCTCGGCGCACGAGGTCGACCTCGACGTCCACGGCCGCGTGCTGGTGCCGCCGCCGCTGCGCGAGTGGGCCGGGCTGCAGCGGGAGGTCGTCTGGGTCGGCATGGGTGGCTACATCCAGCTCTACGACCAGCCGTCCTACGAGGCGGAGATGGCGGCCGAGATCCCGGCCGAGCAGCGGGTCGACTTCTTCAAGGTGTAGGGCGGGGAGGGCGTGGGCATGTACGAGACCAGGCAGGCGGACGACGTGACTGTGATCCGGGGCGTCGGCGAGCTGACCCGCGAGGAGCTGACCTCCATCGCGCGGGTGGCGTCGCAGGCGCGGGCGCTGGGGCTGACCGTGGTCATCGACCTGAAGCGGGTCACCCACCTCCACTACGCCGGCGCCGCGCTGCTCAAGGCCATCCCGGGGCTGCGCGCCGCGGGCGCGACGCGCTACGTGCGCGACCTGGTGCACGCCGGCGGGGCCGGCGGGTACGTCGAGATGTTCGCCGATGTCGAGGCCGCCATCCGGGCCGCGTGACCGAGGAGTTCGTCCATGAGCCGGTGCTGGCACGAGAAGTCGTGGAGCTGCTCCGCCCCTCGCCGGGGTTGGTCTTCCTCGACGGCACGCTCGGCGGCGGCGGCCACGCCTCGCTCTTCCTCGAAGCCGGGGCGCGCGTGATCGGCCTGGACAAGGACCCCCGCGCCCTGGCGGCCGCCAGCGCCCGGCTGGCCCGCTACGGCGAGGCCTTCCGCGCCGTGCGCGGCGACTTCCGCGACGCCCGCAACGTGCTGGCCGCCCTCGGGCTCGACGGCGTCGACGGCGCGCTGGTCGACCTCGGGGTCTCCTCACCGCAGCTCGACGACCCCTCGCGCGGCTTCTCCTTCCGCGAGGGCGGCCCGCTCGACATGCGCATGGGCCCCGAGGGGCAGACCCTGGCCGACCTGCTGGCGCGCCTCGACGAGCACGAGCTCACCACCATCCTCAAGAGCTGGGGCGAGGAGCCCTTCGCCCGCCCCATCGCCCGCGCCATCAAGCGCGCTGTCGAGGCCGGCGAGCCGCTCGACACCGCCCGCCTGGCCGAGCTGGTGGGGGCCGCCATCCCGCGCAAGGCCTGGCCCAAGCGCATCCACCCGGCCACCCGCACCTTCCAGGCGCTCCGCATCGCCGTCAACGACGAGCTCGGAGCGCTGGCGGCCTGGCTGGAGGAGCTGCCGGCGATGATCCGCACCGGCGGCCGCGCCGGCGCCATCGCCTTCCACAGCCTGGAGGACCGGGCCGTGAAGGAGAAGTTCCGCGCCCTCTGCACCTCCTGCATCTGCCCGCCGGGCATGCCGGTCTGCGGCTGCGGCGCCAAGGCCAGCTTCAGGCCGGTGACGCGCAAGCCGGCCGTGGCCGGCGAGGCCGAGGTGGCCCGCAACCCGCGGTCACGCAGCGCGCGGCTTCGCGTGGTGGAGCGGCTCAAGTGATCCGCTCGGCCTCCAGGCGGCCGGCCGTGGCCGGCCCGGTGCTCCGCACCACGCTCTTCGTGACGCTGCTGGCGGCGATGCTGGTGGCCTTCACCTGGTCGCGGACCCGCACCCTCAGCGCCGCCTATGAGCTGGGGCAGCTCCAGAGGGAGCACTCCCGGCTCACCGCCGAGCAGGACCGGCTGGTGCTGGAGGTCGAGGCGCTCAAGGCGCCGGCGGCGCTGGAGCGGTTCGCGCGGACCAGGCTCTCGATGGCTCCACCGGCACCCGGCGCGGTCTTCGCGGTGCAGGCGGCCCTGGTGCGGCCGGCGGTGGAGCCCATGACTGGACGGGCGGCGGCGGGTGCCCGCGCGGCGTCGGCGAACGCCGGGCGGGACGCGGAGGTCCCCGGAGCGCAGCAGGTGGCGCTTCGGGGGCCGTCGCGGGTGGCCGCCTCGGGTCACTGAACGATGCGCGCCGGGCCGGATCCCAGGGCGACTCGCTGGATCGTGCTCCGCATCGGCCTGGTCGGCCTGGCCTTCCTGGCCGGCTTCGGCGGCCTGGCCTGGCGGGCGGTGCAGCTCCAGGTGGTGCAGCGCGACAAGCTCTCCTCCGAGGCCCGTGATCAGTACCTCCGCCAGTTCGTCATGAAGCCGCGGCGCGGGGCGGTGACCGACCGGAACGGCGTTCTGCTGGCCGGCAGCGCCGACGCCGAGTCGGTCTTCATCGACCCCGAGGTGCTGGCCGACAAGGCCGCCTCGATGCCCGCCGCGATCAGGCAGCTGGCCGGCGTCCTCGGCCTCGACCCCAAGGCCTTCGGCAAGAAGGTCGACCGCGGCGCCCGCTTCGTATGGGCCAAGCGACGCATCTCGCCGGCCGAGGCCGGAGCGGTGCGCCGGCTCTCGCTCCCCGGCGTCAGCCTGGTCTCCGAGACCCGCCGCTACTACCCCAAGGTCACGCTGGCCGGACAGCTACTGGGGGTCACCGGCGACGAGGGCTCCGGGCTCGACGGCCTCGAGCTGGCCCTCGACGACCTGCTGCGCGGGGAGTCGAGCCGCGTCCCATCGCAGAAGGACGGCGCCCACCGGGTGGCCCTGCTCGACGCCCCGGGATCGGCCCGCGGGCGCGAAGGGGCCCGGGTCGAGCTGACCATCGACCAGGGGCTGCAGCTGGCCACCGAGCGGGCCCTGGCGGCGGCGGTGCGCGGCTCGCACGCCCTCTCCGGCGTGGCGCTGGCCCTCGATCCGGCCACCGGCGAGGTGCTGGCCATGGCCAGCGACCCACCCGTCAACCCCAACGCCGTGCAGAGCGGCCAGGAGCTGCGCAACCGCGCGGTCACCGACGCCTTCGAACCCGGCTCCACCATCAAGACCTTCACGATCGCCGGGGCCCTGGAGCGCGGCGTCCTCAAGGCCGGCGACGCCATCGACTGCAGCGCCGGGTACACGGTGGGTGGACACGTCATCCACGACCACAAGGCGCTCGGCTGGGTCGGCCCGGCCAGGGTGCTGGCCGCCTCCTCCAACGTGGGCGCGGCCCGCATCGGCGCCCGGCTGGGGAAGCAAGGGCTCTCCGAGGTGCTGGCCTCCTTCGGCTTCGGCGAGCGGGCCGGGGTCGATCTGCCCGGCGAGCGGCGCGGCCAGCTCCCCTTCCCCAAGGCCGACATCACCCTCGCCACCCAGAGCTTCGGCCAGGGGTTGACCGCCACGCCGCTCCAGGTGGTGGCCGCCATGGGGGCCATCGCCAACGGTGGGACCTTGATGCGGCCGGTGCTCGTGAAGCGGGTGCTCGACCCGGCCGACGGCTCGGTGCTCGATCAGGGCGCCCCGACGCCGGTGCGCCGGGTCATCTCGGCCACCACCGCCGCCACCATGTCGAGGTGGCTCACCGGCGTGGTCGAGGACGCCGACGGCACCGGCAAGCGGGCCCGCCCGGACGGCTGGCGCGTGGCCGGAAAGACCGGCACGGCGCAGAAGTCCGACCCGGTCTCCGGTGGCTACTCGGCTGACCGCCACTTCAGCTCCTTCGTCGGGTTCGCGCCTGCCGAGTCGCCGCGTGTGGTCATCGGCGTCTTCATCGACGAGCCCAAGGGGGAGATCTACGGCGGCGAGGTGGCCGCCCCGCCCTTCCGCGAGATCGCCGAGTACGCGCTCAAGATGCTCGGCGTCCCGACGGACGGCCCGCCGGCCGGCGCCCCGCCGTCCCCGGCCCTCGCCGCGGCCGGTCCGCCACGCCAGGCCGCCCCCCCGTCGCCTCCGCCGCGGACGCCGGCCAGCGCGGCGGCCTCTCCCGACGAGGAGCTGGCCGGGCCGCCCCCGGTCGACGTGGCGGCCCGCAGGGTCGCCGGCACCAGCGCCGGCGTGGCGGTCCCGGCGCTGGGCGGCCTGCCGGCCCGCGCCGCCATCCGGACGCTGGAGGCCCTCGATCTCGGCGCCGACCTGACCGGCTCGGGCCGGGTGGTCTCGCAGGCGCCTGCGCCGGGGCGCGTGGTCGACCGTGGCGCCCGCGTCAAGATTACCCTCGCCCCACCGGGCTGACGTACACTCCCCCCGGCCCCGGTCCAGGCCGGGCCCGAGGTCACGCAACCTCCCGCATGGACGCCGGAAATTGGCTGGCTCCCCCGGCGCGTGAGAACCTTCCAACCTGAATGCTGCTATCGGACGTCATCGCAGGCACCGGCGCGCGCGGCGCGCTCCCCGACGACCCGGAGGTCGTCCGCGTCACTGGCGACTCACGCGAGGTGACGCCGGGTGCGCTCTTCTGCGCCCTCCCCGGGGCACGCACCGATGGTCACGGCTTCGCCGCCGAGGCCGCTCGCCGCGGCGCGGTGGCGGTGATCGCCGAGCACCCCGTCGAGTGCTCCCCGGCGCTGCTGCTGCTGGCCCCGTCGGCGAGGCGCGCCATGGCGCTCTGCGCCGCCAACTTCCACGGCCGCCCCGGCGACGCCATGCAGCTGGTCGGCGTGACCGGCACCAACGGCAAGACCACGGTGAGCTACCTGGTGGAGGCCTGCGCCCGTGCCGCGGCCCGGCCCGTCGGCGTCATCGGCACCGTCACGCACCGCTTCCCCGGCGTCGAGCGCGCCGCCGCCCACACCACGCCCGAGTCGACCGCGCTGCAGGCGCTGCTGGCCGAGATGCGCGAGGCCGGCACCCGGCTGGTGGTGCTGGAGGTCTCCTCGCACGCCCTGGCGCAGGAGCGGGTTGCCGGGCTGCGCTTCGCCGCGGCCGGCTTCACCAACCTGACCCGCGATCACCTCGACTACCACGGCGACATGGAGGGCTACTTCGCCGCCAAGCGCCGGCTCTTCCTCGAGCACCTCGCCCCCGACGGCACCGCCGTCATCAACGCCCGCGACCCATGGGGCGCACGGCTGGCCGACCAGCTCGGCCCGGGTCGGACCGCCTGGCGCTTCGGGACCCGCGCCGAGGATCAGCTCCGCGCCGTCGAGGCGCGCCTCTCCATGGCCGGCATCGAGGCCACCTTCCAGACGCCGCGCGGCGAGCTGGCCATCCGCTCACCGCTGGTCGGCGCCCACAACCTCGAGAACCTGCTCTGCGCCGCCGGCCTGGCGCTGGCCGCCGGCCTCCCGTCCGCCGCGGTCGAGGCCGGGCTCTCCTCCAGCGCCGGCGCGCCCGGGCGCCTGGAGCGGATCGACGGGCGCGGCGTCTCGGTCTTCGTCGACTACGCCCACACCGACGACGCGCTGGCCCGCGCCCTGGAGGCCCTCCGTGCCCTGGCGCCCCGCCGGCTGCTGCTGGTCTTCGGCTGCGGAGGGGACCGCGATCGCGGCAAGCGCCCGCTCATGGGGGCGGTGGCCGGTCGCGGCGCCGACCTGGTGCTGGTCACCAGCGACAACCCGCGCAGCGAGGACCCGCTCCGCGTCATCGCCGAGATCGAGCCGGGCCTGGCCACGGCCGGCGCGCCGCGCCGCACCGCCGCGGAGGCGGTGGCCGGCGAGGCCGGCTACGTCATCGAGCCCGACCGGCGGGCCGCCATCGAGCTGGCCCTGGCCTGCGCCCTCCCCGGCGACGCCGTGCTCATCGCCGGCAAGGGGCACGAGGGCTACCAGCTGGTCGGCGCCGAGCGGCGCGCCTTCGACGACCGCGACGAGGCGCGCAGGGCCCTCGGCCTGGCATGACCGGTCCCCGCTTCAGCGCCGAGGAGCTGCTCGCCGCCAGCGGCGGGCGCTGGCTCGATCCGCCCCCGGTTGCCGTCACCGGGATCTCGACCGACACCCGCACCATCGCCGCCGGCACCCTCTTCGTGGCGCTCCGCGGTGAGCGCTTCGACGCCCACGCCTTCCTGCCGGCCGCCGCCGCGGCCGGCGCCAGCGCCGCGCTGGTCTCCACCGAGGTGCCGGCGCCGCCCGGCCTGCCCCGGCTGCTGGTGGCCGACACGCTGCGGGCCCTCGGCGCCCTGGCCCACCACCACCGCCGCCGCTTCACGCTGCCGCTGGTCGGGGTCACCGGCTCCAACGGCAAGACCAGCACCCGCGAGATGATCGCCGCCATCCTCGCCGAGCGCGGACCGGTGCTGAAGACCGAGGGCAACCTCAACAACGAGGTCGGGGTTCCGCTCACCCTCTTCGGCCTGGAGCCCCACCACCGGGCGGCGGTCATCGAGATGGGGATGAGCCACGCCGGGGAGATCGCCCGGCTGGCCGCCATGGCCGCGCCGCAGGTCGGGGTGGTCACCAACGCCGCGGCCGCCCACCTCGAGGGTCTCGGGACCATCGACGCCGTGGCCGACGCCAAGGCCGAGCTCTACACGGGGCTCCCGCCGGGCGGCGTCGCGGTCGTCAACGCCGACGACGCCCGCATGCTGGCCCGGGCCCGGGCCTCGGGCCGGCGCCTGCTCACCTTCGCGACCGGTCGGCAGCGGCGCGGCGACGTGGTGGTGCTGGAGCTGCTCGAGCAGGCGGCCACCGGGATTCGCTTCCTGCTCGGGGTGGGCAACCGCGAGCTGACCGTCTCGCTCTCGCTGGTCGGCGCGCACAACGCCCAGAACGCCGCGGCCGCGGCCTGCGCCGCCATCGCGCTGGGCTGCAGCGACCAGGAGATCGTCCGCGGCCTGGCCACGGTGCGCCCGGTGGGGCGGCGGCTTCGGCTGGAGCGGCTGCCGCGCGGCTTGCTGCTGGTGGACGACTGCTACAACGCCAACCCGCTCTCTATGGAGGCGGCGCTGCTGACGCTGGGCGAGCTGGCCCGGACCGAGGGGGGCCAGGCCCTGGCGGCGCTCGGCGACATGCTCGAGCTGGGACCCACCGAGGGGGAGCTGCACCGGGGCGTCGGCGCCGCCGCGGCCCACCTCCCGGTGGCCCGCCTCTTCGGCTTCGGACCACGCTCGAGCCAGATCCTGGCCGGGGCGGTGGCGGCCGGCTTGGCGCCGGACCGGACCTTCCATACCGAGGACGTGGCGGCGCTGGCCGAGGCGGTGCGCGCCGCCGCAGCGCCCGGCGACGTGCTGCTCGTCAAGGGGAGCCGCGGCATGAAGCTGGAGCGGCTCGTGGAGGCCTTGAGGGGCTGACATGTTCTACCAATTCCTCTACCCGCTCTGGACCAAGGCCGGCTTCCTCAACGTCCTGCGCTACCCGTCGTTCCGGATCGTGGCGGCCGGCCTGACCGCCATGGTGATCGGCCTGATCCTCGGCCCCTCCTTCATCGAGCGGATGCGCCGCCTCCAGTACGGCGCCAGCAATGTCCGCGAGGACACGCCCGACGGCCACAAGAAGAAGGCCGGCACCCCGTCGATGGGCGGCGGGCTGATCCTGCTCTCGCTCACCGCCTCGACGCTGCTCTGGGGCAACCTCGAGAGCCGCCTGGTCTGGGCGGCGCTGCTGGTGACGCTCGGCTTCGGCGTCATCGGCTTCGCCGACGACTGGCTCAAGATCTCCAAGCGCAACTCCAAGGGGCTGGCCGGGAGGAGGAAGCTGCTCTTCCAGGTGCTGGTGGTGCTGGCCGTCTACTACGGCCTGCTCACCGACTGGCACTTCCACGCCGACGTCCGCTTCCCCTGGCTCTTCGTCGGCAGCCGCGTTGACACCCACCTGACCCTGCCCTTCGTCCCCACCCGGTTCTTCAACCCCGACCTGGGCTGGCTCTACCTGCCCTTCATGGTCTTCGTGGTGGTGGCCACCTCCAACGCCGTCAACCTCACCGACGGCCTCGACGGCCTCGCCATCTTCCCCACCATCATCTCGGCCATGACCTTCCTGGCCCTGAGCTACGTGGCCGGCTCGACCATCGCCGGCTTCAGCCTCGCCGAGTACCTGCGAATCGTCTCGATCCCCGGCGCCGAGGAGCTGGGGGTCTACTGCGCGGCGGTCTTCGGCGCCGGCGTGGCCTTCCTCTGGTTCAACACCTACCCGGCCCAGGTCTTCATGGGCGACGTCGGCTCGCTGGCCCTGGGCGGCGGCCTCGGCATGCTGGCGGTGCTCACCAAGAACGAGGTGGCCAGCGCCATCCTCCACGGCGTCTTCCTCGCCGAGACCGTCAGCGTCATCATCCAGGTGACCAGCTTCAAGTACACGGGCAGGCGGGTCTTCCGCATGGCCCCGGTCCACCACCACTTCGAGCTGAAGGGCTGGGCCGAGCCGAAGATCATCGTCCGCTTCTGGATCGTCTCGGTCATGCTCTCGCTGGTGGCCCTCATGTCGATCAAGCTGAGGTAGCCGTGACACGTTCTCCGGAGCTGCGAGGCAAGAAGATCACCGTGGTGGGCCTGGGCCGCAGCGGCATCGCCGCGGCGCGGCTCTGCGTCCGCGAGGGGGCGTCGGTGACGGTGACCGACTCCCGCCCGGCCGCCGCGCTGGGGCCGGCGCTGGGGGCGCTCGAGGTGCTGCCGCTGCGGCGCATGCTGGGCGGCCACGACCAGCGCGACTTCACGGCCGCCGACCTGGTGGTGGTCTCGCCCGGCGTCCCCATGAGCATGGCGGAGCTCAAGGCCGCCCAGGCCGCCGGGGTCCCGACCTGGAGCGAGGTGGAGCTGGCCTCCCGCTTCCTCGGCGCCACGCCGCTGGTGGCCATCACCGGCACCAACGGGAAGTCGACCACCACCGCCCTGGCCGGGGCCCTCTTCTCCGAGGACCGGCGCACCTTCGTGGGCGGAAACCTCGGCACCCCGCTCTGCGAGCACGTCCTCTCCGGACAGCCGGCCGACGTGGTGGTGGCCGAGCTCTCCTCCTTCCAGCTGGAGGGGATCGAGCGGCTGCGGGCCCGGGTGGCCGCCATCCTCAACGTCACGCCCGACCACCTCGACCGCTACCCCGGGCTCGACGCCTACGCCGCCGCCAAGGCGCGCCTCTTCGAGACCCAGCAGCCCGGCGACTTCGCGGTGGCCAACCTGCGCGATGACCGGGCCATGGCCATGGCCGCCGCCTCCCGCGGGGCGCTCTACACCTTCGGCTTCGGGCCGCCGGCCCGCGCCGCCGCCCGGGCCCCGGAGGACGGCCGGAGCGAGCTCTGGTTCTACCGCTACGCCGCCGGCTCGCCGGAGCGCTACCGGATCGCCAACCGCTCGCTGCGCGGCCGGCACAACCTGGAGAACGCCATGGCGGCGCTGGTCTGCGCCCGGCTGCTCGGCGTCCCCGGGGCGGCGGTGCAGCGCGGACTCGACCACTTCACCGGGTTGCCCCACCGGCTCGAGCTGGTGAGCGAGCGGGGCGGCGTGGAGTGGATCAACGACTCCAAGGCCACCAACGTCGACTCGACCGGGGTCGGCCTGGCCGCCTTCCCGCCTGGTCCCCCGCGGGTGGTGCTGATCCTGGGCGGCCGCGGCAAGAAGGCGCCCTACGCCCCGCTCCGCGCCCTCTTCAAGGACCGGGTCAAGGCCCTGCTCACCATCGGCGAGGACGCCCCGGCCATCGAGAAGGCGCTAAGCGACGCCGCCGCCACCGAGGGCTGCGGCACGCTGGCCCAGGCCGTGACCCGGGCCGCCGCGCTCACTGCGCCGGGGGACGTGGTGCTGCTCTCCCCGGCCTGCGCCAGCTACGACCAGTTCAAGAGCTTCGAGGAGCGCGGTGAGCGCTTCCGGCAGCTGGTGGGGGCTCTCCCATGAGCGCCGCCGCCACGGTCCGGCGCCCGGCGCCCTTCGACTGGCTGCTGCTCTTCGGCGTCCTCTCCCTCACCGCGGGCGGCGCGGTGATGGTCTACTCGGCCAGCGCCATCACCGCCACGCGCAACCTCCACGACGAATTCTACTTCCTGGAGCGGCAGGCGGTGGCCTTCCTCATCGGCACCGGGCTGCTGATCCTCGCGCTCCGCATCGGCTACCGCCGCCTCATCCCGCTCGCCTACCCGCTGCTCTTCCTCACCCTCTTCCTGCTGGTGATCGTGCTCATCCCCGGCATCGGCCGGATCGCCGGCGGGGCGCGCCGCTGGATCCCGCTCGGCGTCGTCAACTTCCAGCCGGCCGAGCTGGCCAAGGTAGCGCTGGTCCTCTACCTGGCCCGCTCGCTGGCCCGGCAGCGCGAGAAGGTGCGGCTCTTCTCGATCGGCTTCCTGCCCCACGTGGTGGTGACCGGGGCCCTGGTGGTGCTCTGCCTGCTGGAGCGCGACATGGGGACCGGCGTGATCATGGTGCTGGTGCTCTTGACGATGCTCTTCGCGGCCGGAGCCCGCATCTCCTACCTGATCGCCGGGGTGCTGGCGGCCATCCCCATCGGCTGGCGCCTCATCGCCGGCACCCCCTACCGGATGGAGCGCTGGCTCGCCTACCTCGACCCGTGGGGCCACCGCGAGGGCGCCGGCTTCCAGCTGGTCGAGTCGCTGCTCGGCATCGGCAACGGCGGCTGGACCGGGCAGGGGCTCGGCCAGGGGAAGGGCAAGCTCTTCTACCTTCCGGCCGCCCACACCGACTTCATCGCCGCGGTCATCGCCGAGGAGGTCGGCCTGCTCGGCATCGGCGTGCTGCTGCTCCTCTACGTGCTGGTGATCTGGCGGGGGCTGCGCGCCGCGCTCCACGCCGGTGAGCCGTTCGGCGCCTACGCCGCCCTCGGGCTGACCACGCTCTTCGGCGGCCAGGCGCTGCTCAACCTGGCGGTGGTCTTCGGCCTGGTGCCGACCAAGGGGCTCACCCTGCCCTTCGTCTCCTACGGCGGCAGCTCGCTGATGACGCTGCTGGCGGCGGCCGGCATCCTGCTCTCCATCTCCGGTGATCGCGGCGGCTTCCTCAGGCAGGGCGCGCAGGCGGTCCGGGTGGCGCCGCCGGGCGGACTGGAGGCGTCGGCGTGAGGCTCCTGGTGGCAGGCGGCGGCACGGGCGGCCACGTCTTCCCCGGCCTGGCGCTGGCCGAGGAGGTGGTGACCCGCCACCCCGGCAACGACGCCGTCTTCGTCGGCACGGCGCGCGGCCTCGAGGCCCAGGTGGTCCCGGCCGCCGGGTTCCCCATCGAGCTCATCGAGGTGAGAGGGCTGAAGGGGAAGGGGCTGGCGGCTGCGGTCGGCAACCTGCTGCTGCTCCCCCGCGCCTTCGTGCAGTCGCTCCGCATCCTGCGCCGGTGGCGCCCGGACGTGGTGGTGGGGGTGGGCGGCTACGCCTCCGGACCGCTGGTGCTGGCCGCCTGGACCCTGCGCATCCCCACCGCGGTGCAGGAGCAGAACGCCATCGCCGGCCTCACCAACCGCCTGCTCGGGCTGGTCGTCAAGGCGGCCTTCACGGCCTTCCCCGAGACCGCCGCCTGCTTCCCCAAGGGCAAGGCCATCCAGCTCGGCAACCCCATCCGCCGGCAGCTGCTGGAGCACTTCATGCGCCCCGGCGAGGGCGCCCGGCTCCCCGGGCTGCTGGTCTTCGGCGGCTCCCAGGGGGCCCACGCCCTCAACATGCGGGTGGTGGAGACGCTGCCGCACCTCGCCGACCTGCGCGGCAAGCTCCGCATCGTCCACCAGACCGGGCGCCGCGACCGCGAGGCGGTGGAGAAGGGGTACCGCGCCGTCGGCTTCGACGCCGAGGTGCGCGAGTTCATCGACGACATGAGCGCCGCCTACGCGGCCGCCGATTTGGTGGTCTGCCGCGCCGGCGCCACCACGCTGGCCGAGCTGACGGTCTGCAAGAAGCCCTCGATCCTCATCCCCTTCCCGGCGGCCGCCGACAACCACCAGCTCATCAACGCCACCAGCATGCTGAAGGCCGGGGCGGCGGTGATGATCGAGGAGCGCGACCTGACCGGGGAGCTGCTGGCCGCCGAGATCCGCGCCATCCTCGCCAGCCCCGAGCGGCGCGAGGCCATGGCCCGGGCCGCCGGACGGCTCGGCAGCCCGGCCGCCGCCAGCGAGATCGCCGAGGTCTGCGGCGTCCTGGCCGAGCGGCGCTGGGGCTCCCGCCGCGGCCAGGATCGTGGCCCCGACTTCAAGCCGACCCGCCCCGGCGGCGCCTGACGCCCGCGAGGAGATCACGACCATGTTCCGCTCACGCCACGCCCGCATCCACTTCGTCGGCATCGGCGGCATCGGCATGAGCGGCATCGCCGAGGTGCTCCTCAACCTCGGGTACGCCGTCTCGGGCTCGGACCTCAAGGGCAGCGAGATCACCCGGCGCCTGGCCGGGCTGGGCGGCCGCGTCGAGGTGGGGCACGCCGCGGCCCACGTCCGCGACGCCGACGTGGTGGTCATCTCCTCGGCGGTGCACCGCGACAACCCCGAAGTGGTCGAGGCCAGGGCCAGAAAGATCCCGGTCATCCCGCGCGCCGAGATGCTGGCCGAGCTGATGCGGCTCAAGCAGGGGATCGCCATCGCCGGCTCGCACGGCAAGACCACCACCACCTCGATGGCGGCCCACCTGCTGGCCCAGGCCGGCCTGGATCCGACCGCGGTGGTGGGCGGCAAGGTCAACGCCTTCGGCTCCAACGCCAAGCTCGGCAAGGGCGAGTACATGGTGGTCGAGGCCGACGAGTCGGACGGCTCCTTCCTGCACATCTCCCCGACCATCGCGGTGGTCACCAACATCGACCCCGAGCACCTCGACCACTGGAAGACCGAGGAGGCGCTGCGGGCCGGCTTCGTCTCCTTCATCAACCGGGTCCCCTTCTACGGGCTGGCCATCCTCTGCATCGACCACCCGACCGTGCAGGGGCTGCTCCCCGAGGTGGGCAAACGCTACGTCACCTACGGTGAGAGCCAGCAGGCTGACTTCCGCGCCGACCGTATCGTGGTCTCCAGCGCCGCCGTCAGCTTCGACGCCTTCAACCGCGGGCAGCCCATGGGACGCTTCGAGATGGCCATGGTGGGCCGCCACAACGCCCTCAACGCCCTTGCCGTCATCGCCCTGGCAAACGAGCTGGGGATCGACCCCGAGGTCACCCGGGCCGCCTTCAAGGCCTTCCAGGGGGTGCAGCGACGGTTCACTGTGCGTGGTGTGGCCGGCGGCGTCACGGTGGTGGACGATTACGGCCACCACCCGGCCGAGGTGCGAGCCACGCTGCGCGGCGCCCGCGAGGCCTTCGGCCGCCGCGTGGTCTGCGTCTTCCAGCCTCACCGCTACACCCGCACCCGCGACCTGCTCGCGGAGTTCGCCACCGCCTTCAACGACGCCGACCTGCTGCTGCTCACCGACATCTACGCCGCCGGCGAGGAGCCGCTGCCCGGCGTGAGCGCCGAGGGGCTGCTCGAGGCGGTGCGCCGCTGCGGCCACCGCGACGCACACCACCTGCCCCGCGCCGGGCTGGCCACCGCCGCCCGGGCCCGCCTCATGCCCGGTGACGTCGTCATCACCCTCGGCGCCGGCGACGTGACGCTGGTCGGCCCCGAGCTGCTCGGGCTGCTGGGTCCCTGATGACCGGGTGGCGAGGCGAGATCGCCCGCCGGGTGCGCGGCGAGTGCCGGCCCGACGAGCCGCTGGCCCCGCGCACCTCGATCCGGGTCGGCGGACCGGCCGACCTGCTGGTCCGCCCCGCCGATCCCGCCGACCTGGCGGCACTGCTCGGGGCGGCGCGCCAGCTGGGGCTGCCGGTCGCCATCCTCGGTGGCGGCGCCAACACCTTGGTGGCCGACGCCGGGGTCCGAGGCCTGGTGGTCCGGCTCCCCACCGACTTCGGCGAGGAGCGGGCCAGCGGCGAGCGGCTGCTGCTCTCGGCCGGCGCTCCCATCGCCCGGCTGGCATCGCGCGGCCACGCCCTCGGCCTGGTGGGGGCCGAGTTCAGCGCCGGCATCCCCGGCACCCTGGGCGGCGCCACCGCCATGAACGCCGGCACCCGGCTCGGCGAGATGAAGCAGGTGATCAGCCGCGTCGAGCTGGCCACCGCCGACGGAGCCGGCTTTGTGGAGGCGGCCGCGCTCCAGCTCGCCTACCGGCACTGCGAGCTGCCGCCCGGCGCCGTGGTCACCCGCGTCGAGTGCCAGCTCCACCCGGGTGACGTGGCCGCCAGCCGCGCCGCCATGGAGGCCGACGTGGCGCATCGCCGCCGCACCCAGCCGCTCAGCCAGCCGAGCTTCGGCTCCACCTTCTGGAACCCGCCCGGCCGCTTCGCCGGCCAGCTCATCGAGGCGGTCGGCCTGAAGGGCCACCGGATCGGCGGGGCGACCTTCTCGGAGCTGCACGCCAACTTCATCGTCAACCTGGGCCAGGCCACCGCGCTCGACGTGCTGGCGCTGGTGAGGCTGGCGAGGGCCCGGGTCGAGGAGCGCTTCGGGATCCGGCTCGAGACCGAGGTGCGGCCGCTCGGTCAGTTCGCGCCGGGCGAGGTATGAACGGGGCAGCGGCCGGGACGGCGCGAGGAGGAACCATGGGGCGGTGGACCGGGAAGAAGGTGGCAGTGCTCCATGGGGGACGCTCCTCCGAGCGCGAGGTCTCGCTCAAGACCGGAGTCGCCTGCGCCGAGGCCCTGCGCACGCGCGGCCTCGACGTGACCCTCATCGACGTCGGGCTCGACGTGGCCGAGCGGCTCCGGGCCGCCGGCGCCGAGGTGGCCTTCGTGGCGCTCCACGGCCGCTACGGCGAGGACGGCTCGATCCAGGGGCTGCTCGAGTCGCTCGGCATCCCCTACACCGGCTCAGGCGTGCTGGCCTCGGCAGTGGGGATGGACAAGGTGCTCTCCAAGCTGCTCTTCAAGAGCGTCGGCCTCGACGTGACCGACTACCGGGTCTTCCCGCCCGAGCAGGCGGCGGCGCTGCTCGGCAAGGACTTCCCCTTCACCTTCCCGGTGGTCGTGAAGCCGGCCTGCGAGGGCTCCAGCGTCGGCGTCACCCTGGTGAAGGACCCGACCCACCTCGGCGCCGCGTGCGTCGAGGCGGCCCGCTGGAAAGGGGACGTCATCGTGGAGCGGTACGTGAAGGGGAAGGAGGTGCAGGTGGCGGTGCTCGACGGCAAGGCCATGGGGGTCATCGAGGTGGTCCCGGCCAACGAGTTCTACGACTACGCCGCCAAGTACACGGCCGGCACCACCCAGTACTTCTACCCGGCGCGCATCTCCGAGCCCGACACCCGCAAGCTGATGGAGGCGGCTGAGCTGGCCCACCGGAGCCTGGGCTGCAGCGGCGTCACCCGGACCGACTTCATCCTCGCCGCCGACGGCGTGGCCTGGATCCTCGAGGTCAACACCCTGCCGGGGATGACCGCCTCGTCGCTGGTGCCGAAGATCGCGGCAGGGAACGGCATCCCCTTCCCCGAGCTCTGCGAGCGGTTGCTCGACGGGGCGGCGCTGAAGAGCTGAGGCGATCCCCCGGCGCGGTTTCGCCGGGCGCATCGGGACCCCGTCCCAGAGACGTTTTCGCGGACCCCCCAGTCCGCCGGGGGACCCCGTCCCAGAGACGTTTTCGCGGACCCCCCAGTCCGCCGCGCAGACCACTGCGGGAGCCAGAGGCCGGCCAACCGGTCGAGATCACACGCTTCGGGGTCAGGCACGCTCCGTGCGATACCGAGCCGGCATGACGGCCCCTCGCCAGGTCCTGCCGAACACCACCTACCTCATCACGCGCCGCTGCTTCGGCCGGATGTTCCTACTGCGGCCGTCGGCGCTCGAAAACGCGGTCTTCGAGTACGCTCTCGCAGTGAAGGCGAGGGAGTACGGAATCCTCCTGCACGCCTACTGCGTGCTCTCCAACCACTGGCATTGCGTCCTCACCGATCCGCATGGCCGCCTGCCGGAGTTCCAGCGAGACCTCGGCTCGACCATCGCCAGGGCGCTCAACGCCGCGCACGGCCGGTGGGAGTCCTTCTGGGCGCCCGGTTCCTACAGTGCCGTGGCGCTTCAGGCTGCGGACGACGTCCTCGACAAGTTGGCCTACGTCCTCGCAAACCCGGTGGTGGCCGGCCTGGTGCGGCGCGGCGCGGAGTGGCCAGGGCTCTGGTCGGCGCCATCCCGCATCGGCGCCGCCGCCTCCACCGTGCGGCGGCCTGACCACTACTTCCGAAAGGGCGGGCCCACGCCGCCAGCGGCGGAGCTGGAGCTGACGTGCCCGCATGGCTTCGACTCCGTAGAGGAACTGCGCGCGCGGCTCACCGAGGAGCTGGGGAGGCGGGAGGAGCAGGCGGCGCTCGACCTCGCGAAGCAGGGACGGTCGTTCGCGGGCGCGCGGAAGGTCTGCGCCCAGAGCGCCTTCGCGAGTCCGACGCCCGACGAGCCGCGCCGCGGCCTGAAGCCGCGACTGGCCAGCCGCGACAAGTGGAAGCGGATCGAGGCCATCGGTCGGCTGAAGAGATTTCTCACAGAGTATCGCGAGGCGTGGAGCGCCTTCACGCGTGGGGCTCGAGGAACCGTCTTCCCTGAGGGCACCTACTGGATGCGAGTGACCTGCTGCGTCGCCTGCTTCTCGAGCGCCTGAGCTCGGGTCGCACCGAGGACCAGCGGCCTCCGGTGCATCGCGGGAGCGCCATGTGCCTGGTGGTGCTGGATACCTGCCACCCCTTCCGCAAGAAGTGCCTCCCCGTCTCTGCGCGAGGGACGTTCCTGGGAGGCCGTCACCGAAGTGCCTGCTTGATGCCGGCAGCGCAGGGCCCGGATCGTCCGTCCGCACGCGCGTTTGCCGTTGGTGCGAGTTGGGATAGCCCTCCGAGAAGCCAACGTCTCTGGGACGGGGCTCGGGGCTCGCTACTTCCCCGCGCAGGCGGCCTTGCCGGCCAGGGCGTGCTTCTCGGCCGGGTCGAGCTTGAGGGCCTGGTCGTACTGCTTCACGGCCGCCGCGCAGTTGCCGCGGGCGGCGTGGACCTCGCCGATGAGGGCGAAGGCCCCGGCCATCGGCGCCTTCTCCAGCGCCTTGTTGGCGCTCACCAGGGCCTTGTCGTACTGCTTGATCTGGAGCTGCTTGCGGCCGAGGTTGACATCGCGCCTGGCCACGTCGCGGATGTCCTCGCCGGGCATGGTGCCCCTGGGGGGGTTGAGCACCTTCTCCATCCCGGCGGCGTCGAACTCGCCGAGCACCACCTTGATGCGCCCCTTGATGATGTCGCAGTAGTCGATCTGCCGGTACATCTCGATGGTCGCCAGCTTGAACTTGGCGTCGGCGATCCCGACCATGGGGTGGAGCCGGATGCCGAGCGCCCCGTAGACCTTGTCGTCCTCGTCGATCAGCACCGGCATGGCGATGCCGGTCAGGGCGACCAGCGCCTGCACCTCGGCCGGTGACTCGGTCGAGGAGACCAGGCCGACCCAGTGGACCGACTTGCCGATCATCTCCTTCTCGCAGGTCGCCAGCATCTTGAGGGCGTCGACCGACCGCTCCTGCCCGGTGCGGAAGAAGACGAAGACGTTGGCCCGGGCCTTGGCCGAGAGCAGCCGCTCCTTGCCGCCGGCGATGGTCCGCAGCTCCACGTTCTCGACGATGGTCCCCGCCTCGGCGTGGGCGTGGGCCGCGAAGGGCGCGGCCAGGACCAGCGCGGCGGAGACCAGGACGAGGCGGAGCGTGGCGATCATGACGCGGCGAATGTTCGCACCCCAAGGGACGTGATGGGTGGAAAAAGTGAAGGCTACTTCCCGGCGCAGGCCTTCTTGCCCTCGAGGGCGTGCTTCTCGGCCGGGTCGAGCTTGAGGGCCTGGTCGAACTGCCGGACGGCGGCGGCGCAGTCTCCTTTGGCGGCGGCGATCTCGCCGAGCAGGGCGAAGGCCGACGGGCTGGGCGCCAGGGCCAGGGCCTTGTTGGCGCTGGCGGCGGCCTTCTCGTACTGCTTGATCCGCAGCTGCTTGCGCCCGAGGTTGACGTCGCGGTTGGAGACGTCCTTGGGATCGTCGCTGGGCATGTTGCCGCGGGGCGGGGTCTCGATCCGTGCCAGCGCCGCCTGGTCGAGCTCGCCGAGCAGGAAGCGGATGTGCGCCGTCACCACCTCGCAGTAGTCGATCTGGCGGTACTGCTCGAAGTCGGCCACCTTGGCCTTGGCGTCGAGCAGGAAGATGACCGGGTGGAGCCGGACGCTGAGGTGGTGGTAGAGGGCGTCGTCGGCGTCGAGGACCAGCGGCATCTTCACGCCACCGGCGACGGCCAGCGCCTTGGCCTCCTCGGGCGTGGTGTCGGGCGGGAGCACGGCGATGAACCGGACCGGCTTCCCGGCCATGTCCTTCTCGCAGCGGGCCATCGCCTTGAGGGCCTCGACGGAGCGATCCTGGCCGGCGCGCACGAAGACCAGCACGCTGACCCGGGCCTTGGGGTCGAGGAGCCGGACCTTTTCGCCGCTGATCGCCTTGAGCTCGGCCTGGTTGACCTGGGTGCCGACGTCGGCGTGGGCGTGCGCCACGAAGGGCGCCGCGGCGAGGCCGGCCAGGGCGGCGAGGAGGATGACGGCGAGGCAGCGGCGCATGAGGACCTCTCGGTGAAGGGTGGGCGGCGCTAGCGGGCGCAGCCCTTGAGCCCCTTGATGGCGACGGGCTCGGTGGGGTCGATCTTCAAGGCCCGCTCGAAAAAGGGCGTGGCGGCCGCGCAGTCGCCCGAGGCGGCGGTGAGCTCGCCCTGCAGCGCCCAGGCCGGCGCGCTGGGGACGATGGCCAGGCTGTGGGTCACCGCCTCGAGCGCCTTGGCGGCGTTCTTCCTGATCCAGAGTATGCGAGCCAGGTTGAAGTAGCGGCGGGCCTCGGCCTCGGGCGAGCCGGTGGTGGCCTTCTCCGGCTCCAGCACCCTGGCCATCTCGGCGGCGGTCGCCTCGCCCAGCAGGACCCGGATGCGGCCGCGGACGATCTCGCCGAAATTGATCTGCCTGAAGTGCTCGTAAGCCGCCAGCCTCTGCTGCTTGTCGGCGATCCCCACCACCGGATGGAGCCGCACCCCGAGCGCACCGTAGAGGGCATCCTTGGCGTCGATCAGCACCGGCGCAGTGAAGCCGGCCTCGCGCACGGCGGCCGTGGCCTCCTCCTCGGGCCAGCTGTCCGAGACCACCGCCACCATCCGCACCGGCTTGCCGGCGAACTCCCGCTGCAGCCGGGCCAGCATGGACAGGGCCTGGAGCGAGCGGTCCTGCCCGGGCCTGAAGAAGACGAAGACGCTGGCGGTGGCGGTCCTGGAGAGCAGCTCGGCGCTCCCGCCCCCCAGCTGGGCGAGGCGAGGGTTCTCCAGCCTGTCGCCGAGGGCCACGTTGGAGAAGCCGCGGCCCATGACGGGCAGCCCGACACCGGCCAGTGCCCCGGCGATCAACCAGGTGAAGGACCGGCGCGCCGTCGACACGGTGGACCTACTTCGGCGCGGAGCTGGTGAGCGTCTTGTTGTTGTAGGTCTTGGTCTCGTGGCAGGTCTTGGCACAGGACCCGCCGTTCGGCAGCCGCGTGTAGTTGATCTTCAGCATCCAACCCTTGGGGCCGTAGGGCACCCCTTCGCGGATGTGGTGATCCTGCTTGGAGGCGTGGACCTCGTGGCAGGCGCGGCAGGTCCGGCCGCGCTCCTTGTGCACGTGGACGTAGTGCAGGTTGCGAGAGCCGTCGCGGAAGCCGGTCAGCGTGGTGGTCTCGGGGACCGACACCACCTTGTCGTTGTGGCAGCCGTAGCAGAGGGCGTAGGCCTTGTTCTCGTACGGGGCGTAGAAGGCCGGCGGGTAGGGCGCCACCAGCAGGCGGAAGTTGGCGCCGCCGTGGGTGCGGTGGCAGGCTGAACAGTCCTTGGCCTTGACCGGCTCGTGCCAGACCTTGTTGTCGGAGAGCCAAGCCTTGTAGTTGGTCATGGGCTTGCCGTCGCCGGCGACCATGCCGTCCTTGGAGTGGCAGGTGACGCAGAGATCGAAGGGGAGCTGGATCAGCAGCTTCTCGATGTTGGCGGCGTGCGGGTTGTGGCAGTTGGAGCACTTCTCGCCGGTGGTGATGGCGTCGTGCCGGACCTTGGCGTTGACGATCTGGTCCTTGATGCCCTTGTGGCAGCCGGTGCACATCTCGACCATCTCGGTGGCCAGCAGCTTGCGCTCGGTGGAGTTGTGCGGGTTGTGACAGTTGGTGCAGGTCTCGACGGCCGGCACGTGCTTGTACTTGCGGGCCATGATGGCCTGGAACTCCTCGTGGCAGCCGAAGCAGGTCTCGTTGATACCCATCGAGAGGGGGCCCGGGCTGGCGCGGTCGTTCCGGTCATGGCAGATGGAGCAATCGCCGGCCTCGTACGGCCCGTGGGACCACTTGACGTTCGGCCCCGGCGGCAGCGGCGCCACGGCAAACCCCCGGCGCGTCGCCTTCTTGTTCACCTCGGTCTTGAGCGGCGCGGCCGAGGCCGTCCCTGCGAGGAGGGTGGCTGCCACCAGCATGAGCCAGGAGGAGCGCATGAGCCGCATCATCATCGAGTCCGTTCCGGGGGGGCGGTACACGCGTTCCAGCTTCGCCCCCCCACCCCAAGTTGGTCCGCGTGGCTCGAATCCTACGACGTGAAGCGTCGGAAACCTTGACGAAAGACAACCTGTATCCAGAAAAGCTCCGATCGCCCTCGGGAAACTCGGCCCGCTGGCCGGGGTCGGTGGAACTGGTTTGCGCACCTACAATAGCCCCTAGAGCAGCAATTTCCTCTTCTTGGAGTTGTGGGGATTATGGCAGGCCGTGCAGGTGCCCTTCCCGTCCGGATGCGACTTCCCCTTGCCGATCTTGACCGGGGCCTTGCCAGCGAACTCGTCGTGGCAGGCGAGGCAGGTCTCGTTGGTCACCTTGGCGGCGCCCGGGTTCTTGGCGTCGGCCCGCTCATGGCAGGTGTCGCAGGCGCCCTGCTCGTAGGGGCCGTGCACCACGCTGGCCTGGTCCTTGGGCAGCGGCGCCAGCCGGTTCTCATCGGCGCTGGTGGGGACCGCGGCCAGCAAGAGCAGGGCGAGGGCGGGAGGGATGGCGGCGAGCAGGCGCATGTCTGAGGGCTCCGTTTCGGTTCGGCGGGTAGGTCCCAGCCGCACGATTTCATCCCCTCTTGGCCCGCCCGCGTCGGCACGTCAAGAATAGAGTGCCGCGGTGACTCGCCGCGGCAGGTTGCCGAGGTTGCCGCACCGGACGGCCGGCGTGACTCGTCGCGCCATCGAGGGCGGGCGAAAACTTTACAGGGCCCGGTTCTGCGGCAAGGTCAGCCCTGGGCGATAGCGCCCGGAAGCGGCCGGCAGCGCGGCCGCACACCGGGACGGGAGCGGCGGGTGGCGCGGGGCAGAAACCGGCGAACGGCGGTGAAGAAGCCAGGTGAGACGGTCCACCGTCTCCGGCGCGCCGTCGCGCTCCTCCTCCCCACCGTCATCACCCTCGCCGCCATCGCCGGCGCCGGCTGGGCCACCTGGGAGTACGGCGTGCGCGGCGACCTGCTTCGCATCCGGGAGATCCGCTACACCGGCCTCACCCAGGTCACCGCCGCGGCGCTGGCCGAGCTCTCGCCCATCCGGCCCGGCGACCACCTGCTGCTCTCGGAGACCGAGGTCATGGCCCGGGCCCTGCTCCGCAACCCCTGGGTGGCCACGGTGGAGGTCCACCGCCGGCTCCCCCCCGCCCTCGACGTGGTGGTGACCGAGCGGCAGGCCGCGGCGCTGGTCGACCTCGGCGGCCTCTACCTGGTCGACCCGACCGGCCGGGTCTTCAAGCGGGCCGCCCCCGGCGACGGGCTCGACCTGCCTGTCGTGACCGGCCTCATTCGCGAGGCCTTCGAGGCCCGCCGGGACGACGCCGGCGAGGAGCTGCGGCTGCGGAGCGCCCTCGGCCTGCTGGGGCGCTGGCGCGAGGCCGGGCTGGAGCGGCGCGCCGCGGTCTCCGAGGTGCACCTCGACCCGGTGCTGGGGACCACGGTCTATGCGGGCGACGACGGCATGGAGATCCGGCTCGGACAAGGTGACCTGCCGCGCAAGCTGGAGCGGCTCGACGTGCTGCTGGCACGGCTGGAGACGGACGGTGTGCAGGGCGAGGTGATCCACCTCGACAACCGGCGCCACCCGGACTGGGTGGCCGTGCGGGTCAAGGGGCGGATGGGCGTGGTGGATGTGCGGGGTCCGAGAGGGCCCTGACGAAGCGAATCGGCGTGGGCGCGGCGCGCCTTCCGCCACGAGGAGACATTCATGGCTAAGAGCGGAGACGTCCTGGTCGGTCTCGACATCGGCACCACCAAGATCTGCGCCATCGTCGGTGAGATCACCGAAGACGGCATCGACATCATCGGCATCGGCACCCACCCGTCGAAGGGGCTGCGCAAGGGCGTGGTCGTCAACATCGACGCCACCGTGGCCTCCATCAAGCGGGCCATCGAGGAGGCCGAGCACATGGCCGGGTGCGAGATCTCCACGGTCTACACCGGCATCGCCGGCGGCCACATCAAGGCCTTCCCCTCGCACGGCGTGGTCTCGGTCAAGGACAAGGAGGTCCGCGCCCAGGACGTCGACCGGGTCATCGAGCAAGCCAAGGCGGTGGCCATCCCGCTGGACCGCGAGGTCATCCACGTCCTCCCGCAGGAGTTCATCGTCGACGACCAGGACGGCATCAAGGACCCCATCGGCATGAGCGGGGTGCGGCTCGAGGCCAAGGCGCTGATCGTCACCGGCGCGGTCTCCTCGGCGCAGAACATCGTCAAGTGCGCTCAGCGCACCGGGCTCAACGTCTCGGACATCGTGCTGCAGCCGCTGGCCTCCTCGCTGGCGACGCTCTGCGAGGACGAGAAGGAGTTGGGGGTCTGCCTCGTCGACATCGGCGGCGGAACCACCGACATCGCCATCTTCCACGACGGCTCGATCCGCCACACCGCCGTCATCTCGCTGGGCGGCAACCACCTCACCAACGACGTGGCCATCGGGCTGCGCACCCCGACCCACGAGGCCGAGCGCATCAAGAAGCAGTACGGCCACGCCAACGCCAAGAAGGTCGACGGCAGCGAGACCATCGAGGTCCCCAGCGTCGGGGGCGGCGCTCCGCGCATCCTCTCGCGCCACATCCTCGCCGAGATCATCGAGCCGCGCGTCGAGGAGATCTTCATGCTGGTCCAGCACGAGATCCAGAAGGCCGGCATGGAGGAGCTGCTGGCCTCGGGGGTGGTCATCACCGGGGGCTCCACGCTGCTGGAGGGGATGGCGGAGATGGCCGAGGAGGTGCTGGGGATGCCGGTGCGCCGCGGCATGCCGCGCCACATCGGCGGGCTGGTGGACGTCGTCAAGAGCCCCATGTACGCCACCGCGGTCGGCCTGGTGATCTACGGCGCCAAGCAGCGCGCCGGCAGCCCGTACTTCAAGATCCGGGAGGAGAACGTCTACCGGAAGGTGAAGGACCGGATGAAGCAGTGGCTCGGTGAGATCTTCTAGCCCAGGGGAGACCGGCACATGATCGAGTTCAACGACGGGGCGGACGGATCGTACGGAGCACGGATCAAGGTCATCGGCGTGGGCGGTGGCGGCGGCAACGCCATCAACACCATGGTGGCCGGGCGGCTCGAGGGCGTCGAGTTCATCGCCGCCAACACCGACCTGCAGGCGCTCACCGCCAACAAGGCCCAGCTCAAGCTGCAGCTCGGCAAGACGGCGTCGCGCGGGCTGGGGGCCGGCGCCAGGCCGGAGGTGGGGCGCGACGCGGCCCTGGAGAGCGTCGAGGAGATCAAAGCTGCCCTGGCCGGCGCCGACATGGTCTTCGTGGCGGCCGGCATGGGCGGCGGCACCGGCACCGGGGCCGCCCCGGTGGTGGCCGACATCGCCAAGAACACCGGCGCCCTCACCGTGGGGGTGGTGACCAAGCCCTTCAACTTCGAGGGCAAGAAGCGCCGGCTCCACGCCGAGAAGGGGCTGGAGGAGCTGCGGGCCGCCGTCGACACCCTCATCGTCATCCCCAACCAGCGGCTGCTCTCGGTGGCGGGCGAGAACATGTCGATGGCCGACGCCTTCAAGCGCGCCGACGAGGTGCTGCTCAACGCCGTGCAGGGCATCTCCGACCTGATCACGGTGCACGGCATCGTCAACGTCGACTTCGCCGACGTGCGCACCATCATGGCGGCGCAGGGCATGGCGCTGATGGGGACCGGCCGGGCGGCCGGGCCGCGCCGCGCCGTCGAGGCGATGCAGGCGGCCATCAGCTCGCCGCTGCTCGAGGACGTGACCCTCGACGGCGCCACCGGGCTGCTCGTCAACATCACCGGCGGCTCGAGCCTGACGTTGCACGAGGTCGACGAGGCCATCTCCATGGCCCACGCCGCCGCCGACGAGGAGGCCAACATCATCTTCGGCTCGGTGATCGACGAGCGGCTCGGCGACGAGGTGAAGATCACCGTCATCGCCACCGGCTTCGACCGCGCCCGGGATCAGCGGCCGGTGCAGCGGGCCGTGCAGCTCTCGGTGCCGCTCCCGATGATGGCCCGCTCCGTGCCGCCGCCCCTGCCGGTGACGACCCGGCCCGTAGAGCAGCCGGTGACGCGGGTCACCCGCCCGGTCGGCGCGCCCGCCACCATCCGGGCCGGCCGCGGGAGCACCCACCCGGGGGACGACGACCAGTTCGACATCCCGGCCTTCTTGAGGAAGAACGGCGGGCGCGAGGAGCGCTGACCATCCACCGCGGCGACGACACGCCCTGGCCCGGCCTCCGGGCCGGGGCGTTCGCTTCCTAGAAGGCGAACCCGACGCCGAGCTTCAGGCCGGCCCAGCCGAGCTCACTGCGCAGCGAGACCGAGTTGGCCAGCTTGAACTGCAGGCCGACCGCCAGCTCGGGGTAGAGGCCGCCGTAGTCGCGGTGCCCGACGTTCGGGTCCCAGTTGCCCGAGTAGCGGGCGAAGCCGAAGCCGAGCGCGGCCTTCGGGTAGAGCGCCAGCTGAGGCGTGAGCCAGAAGTTCCAGATCACCCCGGCATGGAGGTTGAACTCGCTGACGTTGTAGGAGTAAGGGCCGGACCGGTAGTGGTTCCAGTAGCTCAGGTAGTCGAGGCCGAAGTCGAGATCGAGGCTGTCGCGGATCCTGAAGCCCGGGTCATGGATCAGGCCGCGCGGGACCAGCGGGAACTGCAGGCTGGCGCCCAGGCCGACGGCGCTGCCCCAGCCGAGGATGCCCCAGCCGACCAGCGACCTGTCGGCGTGGCCGCCGGGAGCGTTCGACTCCTGGGCCAGGGCGGGCGTAGCGAGCAGCAGCGAAGCGGTGAGGACGGCGGCGGCGAAGCGGCGCATGCTGTGACTCCTGTCGAGTGGTGGTGCGCGTCATACACCCGACCCGCCGCCCCTGCCACCCTTTTCCGGTGCGGCGGATCAGCCCGCCGCGAGCCGGGGGCCGAGCAGGCGCAGCGAGCGGTCGTACCGGTAGTTGATGCCCATATGGCCGTCGTCGAACTCCTCGTGGACCACCGCCACGCCGCCGGCGCGCAGCGACTCGACCACCTGCCGGGCCCCCCAGCGCAGGTGGTACTCATCGCGGCTGCCGCAGTCGAGGAAGACGGTGGCGAGCCTCCGGTAGGCGTCGAGGGCGTGCGGAACGAACTGGACCGGGTCGGCCTCGAGCCAGCGGGCCCAGACCTCGGGGCGCAGCCGGCCGCTCGGCAGCTCGAACGGCAGGGCGGCGCCGAGCGGGGCCGCGGCGTCCGGCGAGTAGGCGGCGGCCATGGCCAGGACGTTGAGCACCGGGTGGTCGCCCCCGGCCAGCTTGGTCTCCCGGGCCCGGCGCACCGCCGCCGCCAGCCAGGACGCTGCGTCCCCGGCCAGCAGCAGCGCCGCCGCGGCCCGGGGGAGGTCGGGGCCGTAGCACCAGTCGAAGCCGGCGTCGCCGGAGTGGCAGGCGAGGTGGGCGAAGACCTCGGGCCGGTCGCGTCCCATGCGCAGGGCGCCGTAGCCGCCCGAGCTCTTGCCGACGATGGCCCGGGCCTCGCGCCGGGGCCGGGTGCCGAGCGTCCGCTCCACGAAGCCGACCACGTCATCGGCGACGTAGTCCTGGTAGCGGCCGATGGCGGCGGAGTTGATCCACTGGCTGCCGCCCAGCGCCGTCCAGCCGTCGACGAAGACGCCGACCAGCGGCGGCACCTCGCCGGCCGAGACCAGCGCGTCGAGCCGCTCCGGGACCGTCGGGCTCCAGGGCGCGACGTTGAGCCAGCCGCGCCCGCTCCCGGTGAAGCCGTGGAGGAAGTAGACGGCCGGCAGCCCGGCGCCGTCGGCGCGGCCGGGCGGCAGCCAGGCGAAGAGGGGGCGGCGGATCGGATCGCCGAGCCGGTTGCCGGCGAGGGCGGGCGAGTCGAACTCGAGCTCGATGAGGCGGCCGTTCATGCCGGGCATGATGGCACAGGCGCTGCGGCGCAGACGTCAGCGCGGCTCGGCGGGGGGGACGACGACCTGGATCGGGTCTGGCGAGGCCTGCTCCGAGAAGCCGTGAACCACGATGGTCTGCCCGGCCAGGGAGGGATCGGTGTTCTTGACCACCAGCTCGCCCGAGGCCGAGTACTTGACGGTGACGGCGCTGGTCGGGACCTCGAAGCGATCGTAGGTGCGCCTCCGGCCTCCCTGCGCCGGTGGCGCGAGCCCCACGTCCCCGGGCCGCTCGACCGCAGGAGTTCGGACTGCCACCTCGGCCGTTCCGCGGAGAGTGTTCGGCGGAGCGGCGCCCGATCCGGCCTGCGCCACCGACCCGGGCGGCGTGACCGGCCCGGTCACGCCGGCGACCTGGACGGCGAAGCGGAGCTGCTCCAGCTGGACCCGGTGCTCTGCCACCTCCCGCCGCAGCGCCTCGTCGGAGGCACAGCCGCAGTCGGTTCGGGCCGGCGCGCCGGGCGCCACCACCCAGGCCGTGGCCAGAGCGCCCGCGACCGCAGCGCCGGCCGCCAGCGCGATGATCGGCCAGCGGCGAGGCGGGCCCGGTGCAAACGGGATCTGCTGGTTCATCGGCTCTCCTCGGGTCATCCGGGCGACCGTGGATCGGCGCGCTCCAGCCTGCCTTGGCGGGGGTCACTGAAGCAAGGCGAGCGCACGTCAGACATACGTGCGCCGGAGATCTTGTTGATGCCCAGGACGGCAGACGTCAGGGTGCCGGCGGTGACCGCGAAGGTGTTCTCGGTCGTGAACGACAGCTGGTGAAGGCCGGTCGCCGCGGTGCTTGGCATGGTGAGAACGGTCGTCTCGGAGTAGCTGGGCTGCGCGGGAGTCGGCCCCACGCCCCCCCAGATGTACAGCGTCGTGGCGGTTCCGGTGGTGACGAACAGGTTGCAGTAGCCGCGCCCGCGAACGTAGGCGGTGCCGCTCACCGGCGGCGTGAACGCGACGGTCCCCGCGTTGACGACGAGGCCACCGGGGGGGTTTGGATAGACGAAGGTGAAGAGGACCCTCTTGGCCAACGTCGGTCCGGCGGCGCCGGCGGCACCCGTCGCGCCAGCCGCTCCCGTTGGTCCAGCCACTCCAGCCGGCCCGGTCGCTCCGGCCGGTCCCGTAGCGCCTGCGGGTCCCTGGACGCCCTGGACGCCCTGCGGACCGGTGGGACCTGCAGGGCCGACGTCGCCCACCTTCCCCGAGCAGCCGGTGAGGATGGTCACCAGCGCCCCCACGGCGAGCACTCCCCTCAATTCGATTCGATTCTTGGATTCTCCCCAGGATGCGTTGGGCGCCTCGTGTCACGGCGCGTGAGCTACCGGAAAACCATGCCCTATTGGTGTGCGCTCGGCGATCGGTTCTTGACACGCCACGCAAGGCTGTCTTGTGATGCGCTGCGCTGGCGCGCTGCGTCGTGTCCAGCCAGCTCCCTTCCGGGAGGGCAGGCTCAGCGAAGATCGAGCGTGGTGGTGACGGCGACATCGAACCCGGGAGGCGGGATGCGCACGCTGTCGCCGGAGTTGATCAGGCAGGACTGGACGCCGGGCGGGAGGTCCCCGTTCTCGTCAGCCAGGCTGCGCGACATCTCCTGACCCTGGCCGTCGAAGACCACGTTGAAGGTCACGCTCCGCGGGGCGGCTCCGGCATGGCCGGGTTGATCGGGCCAGCAGCGCGCCACGATCTGTTCCCGCTGGGCCCTGAGCGCCACCACGGTCTCCTGCCTGGTCTGCTCGAGCATGGCCGGGGTGGCATGGCGCGGGACTGGAACCGAGGTCTGGGGCGGCTGAAGTG
>JANYBC010000053.1 GCA_025360965.1 Anaeromyxobacter sp.
CAGAAGGCGGCCACGCTGGCCGGGAGGTGAGGAGCGAGCGGGCGCGCATGTCGTCCTCCTAGAATCGACCGGCGGCCGCCAGGGCGACCGCGCCGGGAGCGACGACCGGCGCCACAGCGACCGCGCGGCCGCCGTCCCCCCAGGGCCAGAGCCAGAGGCCGGCGCCCGCGGCCAGCGCCCCGCCGACGAAGAGCAGGTCGGCCCGCTTCGCGTTGGCCGCGATGCTGGCGTGCCCGGAGTCCCAGGCCGCGGCGTAGCCGGGCTGGCCCTGAAGCTTCTTGAGGTCGTCGCACTGCCCCTGCGCCTTCAGGCCCATGACCAGGCCGCCAACCAGGAGCGCTCCGGAGGCGCCGAAGGAGATGAAGGCGGCGGTCCGGCCACGGGGTGGCGGGGTGGCAGGGTGGCGGGGTGGCGGGACGGCCGGGTGCGTCGTGCTCGCGGCCGGCTGCGCCGCCAGGGCCGCGGCGGGCTGAGCGACGGCCGCCAGGATGAGCGATACCCGGTACTGGGTGCCGATGGTGCCGACCTGGCCGCTCAGGAGGTACGTGGCGCCCAGCGCCCCGCCCATCTCGGCCAGGCAGGAGGTCTCCTCAGCACAGCCGAGCGCCTGCTTCTGCTTCTCGAAGCCGAGCATGGCGACGATGTCGCCGCTCGAGATGACTTCGTAGCCGGCCCTGGGCACGTCCGACACCACGATGTCGGTGAGGATGGCGGCGGTCCCCTCGGCCACCCCCTGGACGTTGCGCACGTCCATCACGGCCACCTTGGTTCGAGCCGGCGCCGCGGCGGGAGCCAGGGCGAGGAGCAGGAGAGCAAGCGAAAGGGCCATGCGGACCACCCTCCAAGACAGGGCCGCCACCAGACTCTGGCAGGCCTGCCATCCGCCATGATCAGGCCTGCTGGTCTCTGGCGTCACCGATCTCGCCCGCCGGGCTTTCGCTCGACCTTCCCGGCCGGCGTACACTCCTCGCCATGCGCCGCCTCCTCTCGCTGGTCCTCGTCGGCCTCGGCCTCGCCCTCGGCCTGGTGGTCGCCTGGAAGGTCCTGGCCCCGCGCCCACCGGCGCCCCCCGATCCGCCCGCCATCATCGAGAAGCTCCGGCTGGTGGCCCGGCTCGAGACCCTCGAGGTCCGGCTCTACAAGAAGGTCACCTTCGCGCCCGACCCGGCGCCGGCCGACTCGGTCTGGGGCGACCTGGCCGGCTGGGTGCGCCACACGCTGGCCCGCCCGCGCGGCAAGGCGATCGTCTTCGCGGTGGCCCACGTCGGGCTCGACGTCTCCAAGCTCGGGCCCGGCCAGGTGGAGGTCCGCGGCCGCGAGGTGGCGTTGGTGCTGCCGCCGCTCCTCACCCAGGTCGAGCTGCTCCCCGGTGAGACGGAAGTGATCGGCTCCAACCTCGACTCGGCCGAGACCGCCAGGCTGCTGGAGCTTGCCAAGACGGGCTTCGAGCGGGAGGTGCAGGCCGACCAGGCCTTGCAGGGCAAGGCCCGCGCCGCCGCGGAACAGGCGCTCACCGCGCTGCTGCTGCAGGTGGGCGTGACCCGGGTCGAGTTCGTGGAGAAGCTGCCTGGGCGGGGACCGAACTCGTGAAGGCGCCGGGGGCCTCCGGGAGCGGGCCGCTCCCCCTGGCCGGCCTCCGCGTGCTCGACCTCTCCAGGCTGCTGCCCGGCCCCTACGCCTCGCTGGTGCTGGCCGACCTCGGCGCCGATGTCGTCAAGGTGGAGGACCCGAGCGGCGGCGACTACCTGCGCTGGCTGCCGCCGCTGGCCGGGGAGCAGTCCGGCGCCTTCCACGCCCTCAACCGGAACAAGCGGAGCCTGGCTCTCGACCTCAAGGCGGCCGGGGGCCCCGCGGTGCTGCTGCGGCTGGCGGCCACCGCCGACGTGGTGCTCGAGTCGTTCCGCCCCGGCGTGCTCGCCCGGCTGGGCGTCGGCTGGGAGGCGCTGCGAGAGGCCAACCCACGGCTGGTGCTCTGCTCCATCAGCGGCTACGGACAGGATGGCCCCTACCGCGCCCTGGCCGGCCACGACCTCGGCTACTGCGCCGTCGCCGGGGTGCTGGCCGTCAACGGCCCGGCCGAGCGGCCGCTGCCCCTCGGGGTGCAGGCGGCCGACCTCTGCGGCGGCGCCTGGCCGGCGGTGGCCGGGATCCTCGCCGCCCTGCTGCGGCGGGGCGTCACCGGCCTCGGGGCCCACGTCGACATCGCCATGGCCGACGGCGTGGCCGCCATGCTGGCGATGCCGCAGGCCATGGCCGACGCCCGCGGCACGCCGCTGCGGCGTGAGGCGGAGCTGCTCAACGGCGGCGCCGCCTGCTACCGCGTCTACGCCACCTCCGACGGCCACCACGTGGCGCTCGGCGCCCTCGAGCCGAAGTTCTTCTCCCGCTTCTGCACCGCGGCCGGCCGGCCGGAGCTGGCCGAGCGGCAATTCGACGACGACCGAGGGGCGCTGGTGGAGGAGCTGACCCGGCTCTTCGCCACCCGCACCCGCGACCAGTGGGCTCGGCTCGGCCACGAGCATGACTGCTGCCTGTCGCCGGTGCTGGAGGGGGACGAGCCGAAGGCCGACCCGCAGCTCCGGGCCCGGGGGCTCTTCCTCCAGGTCGAGACCCCCTGGGAAGGGAGGTCGATCCCCTCGCTGGCCACGCCGGTCCGCCTGGCCGGGGTGAGCGCGCCACTGCGGCCTGCGCCGCGGCTCGGGGCCGACACCGGCGCGGTGCTCGCAGGGGCCGGCTACTCCGACGGAGAGGTGACGGCCCTGCGGGAAGCCGGGGTGGTGGGTGCCGTGGACATGGCATGGCCTCCGCCGAACCGGCTGGGCTAGAGTGCGCTCTTCGATCCTGATCACCCCCTCGCTGCACCGCCCCGGAGGTCCCGTGTTCATGCCGAGAACGCTGATCCGCATCGCCCTGCTCCTCGCCCTCCTGCCCGCCGCGGCCCTCGCCGAGAAGACCAAGGAGTCGAAGTCCAAGAAGCCCCGCCTCGCCATCCTCGACTTCCCGGCCATCCACGGCGCCTACTCCTCTTGCTCCGGCTGGGGCAACAGCTCGTCGGCCATGTCCGACGCGCTCCGCGAGCTCTTCACCACCGAGATCATGGAGAAGGCCAACGGCAAGATCAGGCTGGTGGAGCGGGCCCGGCTCCAGGAGATCCGCTCGGAGCTGGCCTTCCAGAAGTCGGACGAGGTCGATCCGGCCTCGGTGCAGAAGGCCGGCAAGCTGCTCGGCGCCAAGTACGTGCTGACCGGCAAGATCACCCGCTTCGCCTGCAAGGTGAGCGAGGCCAGCTCCGGCTGGGGCGTCGGCGCGCTGGTCGGCAAGGCGACCGGCAGCGGCCTGGCCGGCTCGGTGGCCGGCAGCGTCAACATGAAGCAGGTCAACTTCACCGGGCGGCTCGACGCCCGGCTCATCGAGGTGGAGACCGGCGAGATCCTGGTCACCTTCAAGGACGAGAACGAGACCGGCAACACCTCGGCCAAGGTGGCCGGCGGCGGCGGCGGCGTGCAGTACGACGACGAGCTGGCCAACAAGGTCTTCGAGCCGCTGGTGGCCAAGATGTCGGCCAAGATCGTCAAGAAGACGGTGGCCGCCAGCGAAGAGGACGACTAACCGGTCACTGCCATGCTCGCCCTCCTGCTCACCGCCGCGCTGGCCGCCACCACGGGGCCCGAACCGATCCCGGCCCCGGCGCCTCCAGCCGCGCTCAAGATCGCCACCCTGCAGCTCGAGTCGGCGGGCGTGCCGGAGGGGATGGCCGCCTCGGCCACCGTGCTGGTGCCGACCGAGGTGCGCCGGGCCCGGCCCGACGCGCAGGTGATCTCCTCGGAGGACGTCCGCTCGCTGCTCAGCCACCAGAAGAACCAGCTGGTGCTCGGCTGCGGCGCCGACGCCGCCTGCCTCGCCGACCTCGGCGGCCTGCTCGGCGTCGACGAGATCGTGGCCGGGCGGATCGGCCGGCTCGGCCAGACCTGGGTGCTGGAGCTGCGCCGCCTCGACGTGAAGCTGGCGCGGAACCTCGCCTCGGTGACCCGAGCGGTCGGCAGCCCCGAGGCGCTGGTCGGCGCGGTCCGCTCGGCAGCCGGCGAGCTCTATGCGGGGCCGCCGCCTCCTCCTCCGCCGCTCGGCGCCGCCGGGACCGGGGCCGGGACCGGGGCCGGGGCCGGTAGCGCCACGCCCGCTGGCGGAGGCGGCGCGGGCGAGGCCGCCGACCCGAACCAGCCGCCGGTGCGGCTCCCGGACGACCCCTCCCTGCCCGGCCCGAGCCTGGTCAAGGGCGAGCTCGACTACATGCCGCTCGACTACAAGGGGACCCGCCACCGCGCCGTCCATGACCTGGTGAAGCGGGTCATCGTCGGCGGCGGCTTCCCGCTCGAGCGGGAGCGGCTCGACGACGACGCTGCGCTCTCGCTGCGCACCGAGTGGACCTCGATCGAGCGGGGGCGGCGGCTGCGCTTCCGGGCCCGGATCGACGGGCAGGTGGCGCTGGAGTTCGACCGCGAGCGCTGCGACGAGACCGGCTGCCGCGAGACCGACACCATCTCGCGCCGCGAGCAGGCGCTGGCCGCCGACATCTACGCGGTGCTCCGCGGCCAGCTGCTGCAGGTTCGTTAGCGACAGCCATGAACCCGGGGGAGCCACGTCGCCAGCGGCTGGAGTGGTGGATCCCGGCGATCTACATCGCCTTGTCCGGGGTCTGGATCTACGGCTCCGATACGCTGGTCGCGGTCATCGCCAGCTCGGTGGAGCACCAGCGGGTCATCTCCACCTGGAAGGGCTTCGGCTTCGTGCTGGTCACCGGCGCGCTGCTCCACCTCGGGCTGCGCTGGGCCCTGCGCCGGGAGCGGGCCGCCACCGACCAGCTCCGCGACAGCGAGGCGCTGCTGCGCGCCGCCACCGAGGCCATCCCCGACCCGATCTTCATGGAGGATCTCTCCGGCCGCTGGATCTTCTGCAACCCGGCCGCGCTCATCGCCATCGGCAAGCCGGCCGGCCTGATCATCGGCCACACCTGCCGGGAGATCTTCGATGACTCCAGGGAAGGGGCGATCCTCGGAGAGAACGACCGGCGCGTCATGGCCAGCGGGGTCGCCGAGGTGCTCGAGGAGCTGGTCCCGACGCCGCGCGGTGAGCGCGTCTTCCTCTCCTCCAAGGCGCCGTCCCGCGACGCCGAGGGGAGGATCGCCGGCCTGATCTGCACCGCCAAGGACATCACCGAGCGCAAGCGGGCGGAGGAGCAGCTGGCGGCGTCCGAGCACCGGCTGCAGCAAGCCCAGCGCCTCGAGAGCATCGGACGCCTGGCGGGCGGCGTGGCCCATGACTTCAACAACCTCCTCACCGTGATCCTCGGCGGGAGCGCGGCGATCCGGGCGGACCTCGCCGCCGGGCGCCCGGCGCAGCAGGAGGAGATCGAGGAGGTCCACGCCGCCGGCGAGCGAGCCCGCGAGCTGACTCGCCAGCTCCTGGTCTTCGCCCGGCGCCAGGTCAACGCCCAGGTCCCGCTCGACCTCAACGCCGTGGTGCGCGGGAGCGAGCGGCTGTTGCGCCGGGTCCTCGGCGAGGACGTGGAGATCCGCACCTCGCTGTCCAGAGATCTCTGGCCCGTGCTCGGCGACCCGGGCCAATTCGAGCAGGTGATCGTCAACCTGGCGGTCAACGCCCGCGACGCCATGCCTCGCGGTGGCACCATGACGCTGGAGACCCTCAACATCGGCGCCGCCTCGTCGATCCCTGCGCCGGCCGGGGAGTGGGTGCTGCTGCGCGTCCGCGACACCGGAGTGGGCATGTCGGCCGAGGTCAAGGCGAACGCCTTCGAGCCCTTCTTCACGACCAAGCAGCCCGGACAGGGAACCGGGCTCGGGTTGGCCACGGTGCACGGCATCGTCACCCAGGCCGGTGGCCAGGTCCACGTGGCGAGCGAGCCTGGACGAGGGACCGGCTTCGAGATCTGGTTGCCCCGCACCTTCCTGCCCGTCGCCTCCCGGGAGCGGCCGGCCCTCGAGGCGGCGCCGGTCCGGGGCGGGACCGAGAGCCTGCTGCTGGTGGAGGACGACCCGATGGTCCGGGAGATAGCGGCGCGGGCCCTGCGCACCGGCGGCTACCAGGTGCTGGTGGCCGCGGACGGTGCCGAGGCGCTGCAGGTCGCTTCGCGCCAGGGGACCACCCTGCGCCTGCTGGTCGCCGACGTGGTGCTGCCCGGCCTCGACGGCCGGACCCTGGCCGACCAGCTGGTCCGCCGCCTCCCCGGCCTGCGCGTGCTCTTCATCTCCGGGCACGCGCGGGAGGCGATCGTCCGGCACGGCGTGGACGACGGCGGGGCGGAGTTCCTGCCCAAGCCCTTCACCGCGGCCGACCTGCTGGCGAAGGTCCGGGCCCTGCTCGATCGGCCCTGAGACCCTCAGGCCCGGGCTGTGGCGCCAGCCCGCGCGCTCAGTGCCCCCACCGCTTCTCACCCGCCTCGACCCGGACCGGCAGGACGTTCTATCCTCCGGGGAGGAGCCCCGCCAGCAGCGCCGGGGGGAGCTGCGCCGGCCCTGGCCGCACCCGGTCCCAGTCGAAGCCTTCCACCAGCTCCTCCGCGCCGCAGCGGGTCCCGGCCGGCGCCAGCCCACAGCTCGCCGCCAGCAGCCCCACCACCGCCCCGGGCGCCACCCCGGCCTCGCGCAGCTCGCTCAGCGAAAGGGCCCGGTGCCGCTTGGCCAGCCGCTCACCGTCCTCCCCGACCACCAGGGGGACGTGCGCGAAGCGCGGCGCCGGGAGGCCGAGCGCGGCGTAGAGCAGGAGCTGGCGGGCCGTGGAGGGGAGCAGGTCGTCGCCGCGCACCACCTCGGTGATCCCCATGGCGCCGTCGTCGACCACCACCGCCAGCTGGTAGGCGGCCACGCCGTCGGCCCGCATCACCACGAAGTCGCCGGTGGCGACCGCCGGCTCGAAGCGGCAGGGGCCCCGCACCGCGTCGTCGAAGCAGACCGCCCCCGGCTCGACCCGCAGCCGCCAGGCCGGCGGCCTGGTCCCGGAGCGGCGCGCCACCTCGGCGGCGGTGAGCTCGCGGCAGGTGCCGGGGTAGCGCGGCCCGTCGTCGGCCGGACCATGCGGCGCCCGCGAGGCGGCGGCGATCTCGGCGCGCGAGCAGAAGCAGGGGTAGGCGAGGCCTGCCTGCTGGAGCCGGTCGAGCGCCGCCTGGTACCGCCCGCCCCGCTCCGACTGCCGGTAGGGGCCGGCCCCGCCGCCGAGATCCGGTCCCTCGTCCCAGCCGAGCCCGAGCCAGCGCAGCTCGTCGAGGATGCGGGCCTCCAGGCCGGGGCGGACCCGGGGGGGATCGAGATCCTCGACCCGCATCACCAGCGCACCCCGCGCCGACCGGGCCGCCAGCCAGGCCAGCAGCGCGGTGCGGGCGTTCCCGAGGTGGAGGGGGCCGGTCGGGCTGGGGGCGAAGCGGCCGCGGTAGGTCAATGGAAGGGTCCCGGCCGGTGAGGGAGTGGCGGTGAGGCCCTCCGACTGATATCCCACGGGTGCGTGGTGCTCAAGCGCACCAGCCCCCCGACCATGTCACGCACCGCCGGCGTCCTCATCCCGCTCTTCTCGCTCCGCTCCGCCACCGACTGGGGCGTTGGTGAGATCTCCGACCTCCTCCCCTTCGCCCGCTGGTCCGCCGGCGCCGGCGTCGGGGTGGTGCAGGTGCTCCCGGTGGCCGAGGCGGCCCGCGGCCAGAACTCCCCCTACGCCGCGCTCTCGGCCTTCGCCATCGACCCGGTCTACCTGGCCATCGACGGGCTCGACGACTTCGCCGCGGCCGGTGGCCACGACGCCCTAGCCCCGGCCGACCGCACCCTGCTGGCCGAGGTGCGCCGCTCGCCGGCGGTGCGCTGGAACGAGGTGCGGGCCCTGAAGACCCGGGCGCTGGAGCTGGCCTTCCAGTCCTTCGTCCGGACCGAGTGGCAGCGCAAGACCCGGCGCGCCCGCGAGCTGGAGCGGTTCGCGCGCGAGCAGGCCATCTGGATCGACGACTACGCGCTCTTCGTCGCCATCCACGACGAGCAGATGGGTGGCCGCAGCTGGCTGGAGTGGCCGGCGCCGCTGCGCGATCGCGAGCCCGGCGCCATGGCCGACACCCGCGCCACGCTGAGCGAGCGGGTGCTCTTCCGGGTCTGGCTGCAGTGGCTCTGCGACCGGCAGTGGCACGCGGCGCGGCGCGGCGCCAACGCCGTCGGCGTCGAGCTGGCCGGCGACATCCCCTTCATGGTGGCCGGCGACTCGGCCGACGTCTGGGCGCGCCGCGACGACTTCCGGCTCGACGCCCGGGTCGGCGTGCCGCCGGACGCCTTCAGCGCCACCGGCCAGGACTGGGGCCTGCCGGTCTACCGCTGGGCCGAGATGGAGGCCGGCGGCCACGTCTGGATGACGTCCCGCTCGGAGCGGATGGCCGATCTCTACGGGCTCTACCGCGTCGACCACGTGGTCGGCCTCTACCGCACCTACTACTTCCCCGACGACGGCTCACCGCCCGCCTTCGTCCCGGCCGACGAGACCGCGCAGATCGCCAACGGCGAGGCCATGATGGCGCTCTTCTCCAGGCGCGCCCGCGTCATCGCCGAGGACCTCGGCGTGGTCCCCGACTTCATCCGCACCTCGCTCGACGCGCTGGAGATCCCCGGCTACCGGGTGCAGCGCTGGGAGCGGGAGTGGAACCTGCCGGGCCAGCCCTTCCGCGATCCGGCCGGCTGGCCGGTGGTCTCGGTGGCGACCAGCGGCACCCACGACACCGACTCGCTGGCCGACTGGTACGAGTCGCTCGGCGCCGAGGACCGGCGCGCCCTGCTGGCCCTGCCGGCCCTGTCCGCGCTGCGGGAGCGGGCCCCGGTCCGCTTCGACGACGGGGTCCGCGACGCGCTGCTGGAGCTGCTCTACGGCTCCAGTTCCGACCTGCTGCTGCTCCCCTTCCAGGACCTGCTCGGCCAGCGCGAGCGGGTCAACGTCCCGGGGACCGTCAACGACCAGAACTGGACCTACCGGATGCCTACCACCATCTCGGCCCTCATCTCGAACCTGCCGGTCCGCCTCAGGCTGCGAGGCCTCGCCGAGCGCAGCGGGCGCACCACCCTTCTCTGAGCCGCCACCATGCCGGGGACCTACTACCTCATCCGTCACGCCCGCGCCGAGGCCAGCGCTCCAGGTGGCGACGCCGCCCGGAGCCTCACTCCCGAGGGGCGCGACGCCTTCCGCCAGGCGGTGCTCGCCCTGGTGGGCCGCCTCGCCGTGAAGAAGATCCACGCCAGCCCGGTGCTCCGAGCCCTGCAGACCGGCGAGCTGCTGGCCGCCATGACCGGCGCGCCCATCGAGGTGGAGGACGAGCTGTCGAGCGGCGCCTCCAGCGCGGCGAGGCTGCTGGCGCTCGGCGTCGAGCTGGGCGACGGGGCGGCGCTGGTCGGCCACAACCCGGAGCTGGCCGACGCCATCGGGCTGGCGGCCGGGCGCGACGTCGAGGTCCCCCCGGGCACGGTGGCCGCCATCGGGCTCGACGGCCGGCTGGCGTGGCTGGCCCATCCGCCCGCCCGCAGGTAGCTGGCGCCGTGGCGCGGCCGCGAGGAACCACCCTGGCGCTGGTATGCTCGCGTGCGTGACCGTCCCGATCCCGCCCGCCACCCCGGCCGCCGCCGTCCCCGGGCCGCCCGACTTCGTTCAGGAGCTCGACACCCTGGTGCGGGCCCGCTACCCGCTGGTCTGGCTGGTCACCTCCGAGGAGCAGCGGCTCGAGGCGATCCTCGGGGAGCTGGCGAGTCGCCACGGCAAGGCGCTGGTCGGCTGGTCGGTGACCCGCGGCTTCCGCCGGCTGGGCGGCGCCCGCACCCGCCCGCCCGACGAGGTGCGCGAGCCGGTGGCGGCGCTGCAGGCCATCGAGAAGCTCACCGAACCCTCGCTGGTGGTGCTGGAGGACTTCCACGCCTTCCTCGGGGACTCGACGGTGGTCCGGGCCCTGCGCGACCTGGCCCACGCGCTCAAGTCGACCTACTCCACGGTGCTGATCCTCTCCCCGGTGCTCACCATCCCGCCCGAGCTGGAGAAGGAGATCACCGTCCTCGATGTGCCGCTGCCGACCGCCCAGGACCTGCTGGGGCTGCTGCGGGAGATCGTGGCGGTGGTGCGGCAGGACGGCAAGTCGAAGGTGGAGCTGACCAAGGAGGACGCCGAGCACCTGGTGCGCGCCGCGCTCGGCCTGACCCTCGCCGAGGCCGAGAACGCCTTCGCCAAGGCCATCGCCAGCGACGGCCGGCTCTCCCGCGACGACGTCAAGCTGGTGCTCGAGGAGAAGCGTCAGATCATCCGCAAGAGCGGGCTGCTCGAGTACTTCTCCCCCGATCTCTCGCTCACCGGCGTCGGCGGCCTGGAGGTCCTCAAGGCCTGGCTGACCCGCCGCGGCGCCTCCTTCTCCGAGGCGGCCCGCCGCTTCGGCCTGCCCGAGCCGAAGGGGCTGCTGCTGCTCGGCGTGCAGGGCTGCGGCAAGAGCCTGACCGCCAAGGCCATCGCCGCCACCTGGCGCCTGCCGCTGCTGCGGCTCGATATGGGGCGCATCTTCTCCGGCCTGGTCGGCTCGTCGGAGGAGAACCTGCGCCGCGCCATCAAGGTGGCCGAGAGCGTGGCGCCGGTGGTGCTCTGGATCGACGAGATCGAGAAGGGGCTCTCCGGCCTGGGCTCCTCCGGCTCGGTCGACGGCGGCGTCACCGCCCGGGTCTTCGGCACGCTGCTCACCTGGCTGCAGGAGAAGACCGCGCCGGTCTTCGTGGTGGCCACCGCCAACCGCATCGACATGCTGCCGCCCGAGCTGCTGCGCAAGGGGCGCTTCGACGAGATCTTCTTCATCGACCTGCCGGCCTCGCAGGAGCGCCAGGAGATCCTGCGCATCCACGTCACCAACCGGGGGCGGGACCCGGCCCGCTACGACCTGACCGGGCTGGCGCGCGCCGCCGCCGGGTTCAGCGGCTCCGAGCTCGAGCAACTGGTGGTGGCCGGGCTGCACGACGCCTTCGCCGAGGGGGGCGAGCTGGAGCAGCGCCACCTGGAGCGGGCCGCGGCCGAGGCCCGGCCGCTCTCGGTCACCATGCGCGAGGAGATCACCCGGCTCCGCGAGTGGGCCGCCACCCGCACCCGGCAGGCCTCGGCCCCGCCGCCCGAAGGGGCCCGGTGACCGACTCCAGGTACGATCGCTTCCGCCGGCTGGAGCGGCCTCGCAGCGGGGCGCCCGAGCCGGCGCCGGCGCCGAGCGGCACCGACGCCCGCATCGAGGCGGTCCGCGGCCCCGGTGAGGCGGCGGTCCCTTCGCCCGGGACGCCTGCAGGGACCGAGGCCGGGGCGGCCTCCGAGGCCGAGTCCGGCGGCGGCCTCGACCGGTTCCGGGCCGCCCCCGAGCGCGGGCTGGAGCTCGACCTCGCCGACCATGACAGCCAGCCGTTCACGCGCTGCGCCGCCTGCGAGACCGACAACTTCCGCACCGCGGCCCGCTGCACCACCTGCGGCGCCGACCTCGACACCGATGAGCAGCGGGGCTTCAACCAGCGCTTCTGGGCTGCCCGGCAAGCCGAGGCCGCCGTCGAGGCCAAGGCCAGCGCCGCCCGCCAGGCCACGCTCGACGAGGAGCTGTCCCGCGCCGCCACCCTGCGGCGGGAGGCGGCCGAGTCCATGGCCCGCGCGGTCGGCGACGCCGAGCGCGAGCGGCTGGAGCGCGAGGGGTTCTCGTCCGGCTGGGGTTCGGGAGCGCCGCCGCTCGACTGGCCGGGGGGGGCCGGCACCTCGTCGGTCCCCATCGGCATCCGCTGGCTGCGGCTGCTCCCGGCCGGCTGGCCGGTCCCGGCCGGCGTGGCCCTGATGCTGCTGCCGGTTCTGCTCTCGCTGGTCTTCATGCCGGCCGGGCTGCTGATCGGCGCGGTGGTGCTGGCCCTCTTCTCGCCGCCCCGCTGGCGCTCCCGCTTCGGCTCGCGCTTCGACTAGGACCGCCGCCACACTTCGCTTGATCTCCCCCCGGCGATTGGCGACTCTGCCTCGCCCACCGTCGTCGCGGCCCCCGCCCCCTCCTGGAGGTTGCAGTGCCCAACCCGAGTCCCGAGCTGGTCGAGAAGGCGGTCAACACCATCCGCATGCTCTCGGCGGACGCCGTTCAGCAAGCCAACAGCGGCCACCCCGGCATGCCCATGGGGGCGGCCGACATGGCCTTCGTCCTCTGGTCCCGCCACCTGCGCTTCGACCCTGCAGAGCCGCGCTGGCTCGGGCGCGATCGCTTCCTGCTCTCGGCCGGCCATGGCTCGGCCCTGCTCTACTCGCTGCTCCACCTCTGCGGCTTCGACTGCACGCTCGAGGATCTCAAGCAGTTCCGGCAGCTCGGCGCCCGCACCGCCGGCCACCCCGAGTTCGGCCACCTGCCCGGCGTCGAGATCACCAGCGGCCCGCTCGGCCAGGGCTTCGGCAACGGCGTCGGCTTCGCGCTCGGCCAGTCGATGCTCTCGGCCAAGCTCGGCGCCGGCAACCCGGTGGCCGACCACTTCACCTACGCCATCGTCTCCGACGGCGACCTGATGGAGGGCGTCTCGGCCGAGGCGGCCAGCTTCGCCGGGCACCACCGGCTCGGCCGGCTCATCTACCTCTACGACGACAACGGCATCACCATCGACGGGAAGACCAGCCTCACCTTCACCGGCGAGGACGTCACCAGGCGGTTCGAGGCCTACGGCTGGCAGGTGCTCTCGGTGGGGGGGCGCGACCACGCCGCCATCGACGGGGCCCTCGAGGCGGCCAAGGCCGACCCGCGCCCGTCGCTCATCCGCGTCAAGACCGTCATCGGCTATGGCTCCCCGAAGAAGGCCGGCACCTCCGGCGCCCACGGCGCGCCGCTCGGGGACGACGAGCTCAAGGCCACCAAGCTGGCCCTCGGCTGGCCGGTGGAGCCGCGCTTCCTGGTCCCCGACGACGTCCGCGCCTTCTTCAAGCAGGTGGTGGCCGGGAAGCAGGTGCAGCGTCGGGTTTGGACCGAGAAGGCCGACGCCTGGCGCACGCAGAACCCGGTCGAGTCGGCCCTGCTCGACACCCACGTCTCCCGCTGGGTGCCGGCCCGCATCCAGGACCGGCTGCTCGAAGCCGGTCCCGGCGCCGACGCCACCCGCAAGCTCTCGGCGGCCGCGCTCAACCGCGTCGCCCCCATCGTCCCGGCGCTGGTGGGCGGCTCCGCCGATCTCTCCGAGTCGAACCTCACCGAGATCAAGGGCGGGGGCGCCTACTCGCCGGCCACGCTCGACGGCCGCAACATCCAGTTCGGCATCCGCGAGCACGCCATGGGGGCCATCGCCAACGGGATGGCCTACGACGGGCTCCACATCCCCTACGTCGCCACCTTCCTCCAGTTCGCCGACTACATGCGCCCGCCCGTCCGGCTGGCCGCGCTGGCGAAGCTCCAGGTGATCTACATCTGGACCCACGACTCGATCTTCCTCGGAGAGGACGGCCCGACCCACCAGCCGATCGAGCACCTGACCGCGCTCCGTTGCATCCCCAACCTGCACGTGGTCCGGCCGGTGGACGGCGAGGAGGTGGCGGTCGGCTGGGCCCACGCCCTGACCCGCCGCGACGGCCCGACCGCGCTGATCCTGACCCGGCAGAAGCTGGCCCCGGTGGTCCGCGACGGCGGCTTCGACGCCGCCAAGGCGGCGCGCGGCGGCTACGTGGTGGCCGCGCCGGCCGGCGCCCGCTTCACCGTCATCGCCACCGGGAGCGAGGTGCCGCTCGCGGCGGCGGCGCTGGAGTTGCTGGCGAAGAAGGGGATCACCGGCCGCCTGGTCTCCATGCCCTGCCTGCAGTGTTTCGAGGCGCAGGACCGGTCCTGGCGGGACGAGGTGCTCCCGCCCGGCCTTCCGGTGGCGGCCGTCGAGGCGGCGGTCGGGCGGGAGTGGTGGAAGCTGACCGGCCGCGACGGCCTGGTGATCGGCATCGATCGCTTCGGCGCCTCCGGGCCCGAAAAGGCCCTGGCCGAGGCCTACGGTCTGACCCCGGCCAAGGTGGCGGAGCGGCTGGAAGGCTGGGTCGGCCCGCCGCGGTGAGCCGCTGCGCCGGGCGGGCCCCGGCGCCCGGTCCCCATTGACGCCACCCCGGGGCGCGGCTAAGCCACTGCCCATGCTCCTCGAGACTCGCCGCTTCGCCACGCTGGCCGCGCTGCTCCTCACCGCAGCCGCCGGCTGCCGGAGCAGCCCGCCCGAGCCCAGCCGGCTCGAGCTCAGCTGCGCGGTCGGGTTCTCCGGGCCGAACCCGGTCCTGACCGTCCTGGGTCGGGCCAGGAGCGCCGCTGCCGCCACCGAGCCTCCCATCACCGTGACCCTGCAGACCTGGCCTGCCCCGGTCACCTTCACCCTCGCGGGCGCCAGCTGGGTCGGCGCGGGAGAGTTTCGCCCCAGCTTCCTCCGCGTCGGCATGAGCCTGGCCGGGGAGGCGACCATCGACGGCGTCCCGTCGCCCACCACCTGCCAGGTCCAGCCCGGCCTCCCAGCCTTCAACGCCAGCCTGACCAGGACCACCACCGGCGCCGACCTCTCCTGGAGCGTGGTGCCCGGGGCCTCGATCTACCGCTGGAGCCTTCGCGCCGGTCTCGGCGGCGCGGTGGTCGCTTCGGGCAACACCCTCGGCACCAGCGCGCAGGCGATCGCGACGCTCGACGCCACCACGCCCTACCTGGCCGAGGTCGGGGCCTACGCCCTGACCGGCGCCGAGTCCACCCTCCCCTCCCCGCTGCCGGTGCCGAGCACGGCCTTCAGCAGGGTCGGCTTCACCGCCGGCCGGTCCGGCGGCGACGGGACCTCGGCCTGGCAGTTCTTCGCTCCCGGCGACTTCATCGGGGGCACGCTCTCGGTCGGCTTCCCGGGCTTGGCCGCCGGGGAGCGGCTGGCGGTGCTGCTGCTCAACGCCGACGGCGTCGACCGCGCCACCGCCACCGTCGGCGTGATCGGCACCGGCCTGCCGAGCCTGGCCCAGGTGACGCCGCACCTGGCGCTGGCGCAGGGGCCGGGCGCGCCCGTGCCCGACCGACCGCTCGAGCTCTCCGGGGCCCGGGGCGGCGAGGCGCTGGTGACCGCGCTGCGCGAGGAGACCATCTCCCGGCTGCGTGACGGACGGCTGCAGCGGGAGAGGTCACGGCCCGCACCGCGGGGAGCCCTGGCCGCCGCGGCGGCCACCGCGGCGCTGGCGCCCTCCCGCAGCTTCTGCCAGTTCCGCTGGAGCGCCACCGGCACCAAGCCATACTGGCAGTCAGCGACGCTCGCCTTCGAGACGGCCCACGCCGGCTTCTACTACGCCGACGAGGTGAAGGCCGGCATCGACACCGCGGTGGCGACCCGCGCCACGGTCGTCCCGGCCGGCGTCGCCCCGTTCTGGGGCGAGCTCGGCGCTACCTTCGAGGCGAAGGTCTACCCGGCGCTCAGCACCTACTTCGGGCCCATGAGCGACGTCGACGGCAACGGCAAGGTGATCTTCCTGCTGGCCAACCTCGGCAGCCAGGACGGCAACTACACGATGGGTTACTTCTGGCCCGGCGATCTCGAGCTGCCGCAGGTCAGCTCGGTCACCTGCCCGAATGGAGCGGCGGGCAACCGGGCCGACATGCTCTACCTGATGGACCCGGGCAACTTCACCATTTTCGCGAACCCCACCGGGAACTACGCGGCCGGGCTCGAGGCCATGGTCACCAGCGAGTACCCGAGCGTCATGGCCCACGAGCTCCAGCACGACGTCAACTACAACGCCCGCTGCCCGGCCGGGGCCGCCTGCGGCCCCGACGAGGAGACCTGGCTCAACGAGGGGCTCTCCATGCTCTCCTCGACCGTGGCCGGCTTCGGGCTCCACGACGCCCGCGGCCGGGCCGAGGTCCGCGCCTACCAGGGAGAGCTCGACTCCGCCACGGGCCTGCCCTACCACCGCGCCTACAGCCTGACCATCTGGGAGCAGAGCCCCGACGGCAACTACGCCGGGGTCGAGGCCTACACCCAGTACCTACTCGACCAGGCCTCCCCGTCCGTGATCCGGTCGCTGGAGAGCCGGGATCTGGCCGGCAAGGCCAACGTCGAGGCGGCCACCGGCGTCCCCTGGGAGGTCGGATTCGCACGCTTCGCCACTGCGCTGGTCTTCTCCAACGAGGACCGGTCCGAGCCGCACGGCACCATCGGCCTCGTCACCTCGGCCGGGAACCAACTGGCCCAGCCGCCGTTCAACTTCCTCGGCGCCGGCCCGCCCGATGACTATGTGCCCTGGCACCACTACACCGGCTTCTGCACCTCCGGGGGGGTGAGGCTTCCGACGCCGCGCCTCGCCTACGTTGCCTACCTCCCGCTCGCCACCAGCGCGACCGTGCCGCTGCGCCGCGACGGCTGGACCGCCCTGGCCACCGGCCAGGGATCCGGCGGCCCCGCCACCATCACGGTGCAGAGCTCGGCCAGCGTTCCGCCGCACGTGGCGGTCGTGAAGTACACCGGGGCGCTGCCCAACTACAGGCCGATCGGCGCAGCCTGCCCGTAGCTGGAACGGAACCGGCGCGACCGCACGGGGCGATCGCGCCGGGATCGAATCGGAAACGTCCGGCTAGGCGCGGGCGACCGGCTGCGTCGCCGGGGGCTGGATCGCGGTCAGCGGACGACGCTCGATCCGCTCGCCGTTGGCGAGCATCTTGAGGGCGAGCGAGAGCAGGCTGGCGAGCAGCTCACCCGAGCCGGGCACGTCGAGCTTCCGGTAGATGCGCTTGCGCCGCGCCCGGATGGTCTCCGGGGAGACGCCGGCGGCCGCCGCCGAGTCCTTGCAGGCGAAGCCCTGGGCGATGCGGAGCACCTCGGCGCGCTCGGCGGGCGTCAGCGTCGAGCCCTCCATGAACCGCGCCGCGAACGGCGTGAGAATCTCGATGTCGATTTGAGCCATGTCTGAATCCCCCGATGTGATGGCCCCGAATATCGGAGCCTTCTCTCCGGTCACGCCCCACTCAAGGCGTCGAGGACCTCTTCCTCGGTGCCCCCCTAGGGACGTGGCCGACAAGCCACACGTTAATACTGCACTAATCGGTTGCCACCCCCCCAAGGTGCTTTTTTTGTATCTAGTTGAGATAGCAATGGTTTTGTGTTGCGCAAAGCAAAGCAGCCTGTCCGGGTCTGAACCCATTCGGAGCCCTCATGCCACCTTCGGGGGAGGGGTCAACCCATCGAGATCCGGTCTCGACGCTTCGGAGGTTCGGCCGACACCGCCCGATCACCACCGGCCTGGCGCGCCCTGGTCAGCGCCTCGGTGGCGCGCTGCACGAGCGCCCCGAACGAGACGGTGCCGGTTCCGTCGTGGCTCGCCAGGCCGGCGCTCACGGTGAGCGGGATGGTGCTGGAGCGTTCACGGACCCGCCCGCAGATGCGGCGGGCCACCTGCAACCCGCCCGCGGTGGCGGTGTGCGGCATCAGCACCACCAGCCGGTCGTCGCTGAAGGGGACGCTGATGTCGATGTCCCGCACCGCGGCCGCCACCACGCCGGTCAGCTCGCCGAGGAGCGTGGCCCGCGCCCGCGGCCCGAGCTGCTCCGAGAGCTCGTCCCAGCGATCGACCGAGACCAGCGCCAGCGACACCGGGAAGCCGTAGCGGCGCGAGCGCTTCACCTCGACGAAGAGGAGGCGCTTGAGGAAGGCGAGATCGGTGGCCCCCGAGGCGGACCGCGGCGCGGTGACTCGAGCCTGCTCGGCCGCCTGCCGGCGGGACGCGGTCAGGCGGGCCGCCAGCGCGCAGGTCCCGGCCACCTGCGACGGGGTGATGGGTCCGACCAGCAGGCCGTCCGAGCCGAGCGCGCCCGGGTAGCCCTGCGCCTCCTCCTCGTCGAAGAAGAGGACGATTACGGCGAGGGTGGGATCGGCCCGTCGCAGCGCCGCCACCACCAGCTCTGCCCCGGCCGCGGCGCGCACCAGCGCCACCTCGTGGCGGGCCGGATCGACCTTCCCGGCGGCGGCGGCGGGCGGGACCGCGTCGACGCCGAAGCCGGCCGGTTCGAGGTCGCGCCGCAGGGCGGAGACCACCGGCTTCGACTCGATCGCGACGAGGATGCGTCCGGCCATGGGAGCTGAAGGCAATGTATCATCACGGGCGACGTGGCCCCGCCCCGAATCGCCCTCGCGCAGATCGACCCGACCGTCGGCGACTTCGACGGCAACGCGGCCCTGATCCGCCGCGCCGCCGGGCTGGCCCGCGCCGCCGGCGCCTCGCTGGTGATCTTCCCCGAGCTGGCGCTCTCCGGCTACCCGCCGCGTGACCTGCTCGATCTCCCCGAGTTCCTCGACCGGACCGGCGCCACGCTGGCCGCCCTGGCCGCGCCGGCCGACTGGTCCCGCGGCCTCTCGCTGCTGGTCGGCTTCCCGGAGCGGGTCGAGGGGGCGCCTCCGCCCGGGCTGATGAACTCGGTGGCGCTGCTCTCCGGTGGGCGGGTCGCCGCCGTGGGCCGCAAGTCGCTGCTCCCCACCTACGACGTCTTCGACGAGACCCGCTACTTCCTCCCGGCCGGCGCCCCCACCGCCGCCGCCGTCCCCGGCTTCGACGAGCCGGTCGGCCTCTCGGTCTGCGAGGACGTCTGGAACGACAAGCGCTTCTGGCAGCGGCCGCGCTACGGCCGGGACCCGATCGCCGAGCTGGTGACCGGCGGCGCCCGCCTGGTGGCCAACGTCTCGGCCTCCCCCTACGCGCTCGGCAAGCCGGCGCTGCGCGAGCTGATGCTCTCGAGCTCGGCCAGCGGCCACGGCGTGGCCATCGCCTACGTCAACCAGGTGGGCGGCAACGACGCGCTCATCTTTGACGGCGGCTCGCTGCTGGTGCGGCCGACGGCCGGGTGCTGGCCCGCGCCCCGCTCTTCGAGGAGGTGGTGCTGACCGTCGACCTCGACGGCGGCCGGCCGGTCCTGGCCCGCCTCGACGGCCGGACGCTCCCCGCCGGCCCGCCGGCCCCGGCCGACGCCGAGGCCGACGAGCTCTTCCAGGCGCTGGTGCTCGGAGTGCGCGACTACGTGCGCAAGTGCGGCTTCCGCTCCGCCGTGATCGGCCTCTCCGGCGGCATCGACTCGGCCTTGACCGCCTGCGTGGCCGCGGCGGCGCTCGGCCAGGAGCACGTGCTCGGCGTCGGCATGCCCTCCCGCTACAGCTCCTCGCACAGCCGCGAGGACGCCCGGGCGCTCGCCGCCGCACTCGGCGTCGCCTACCAGGAGATCCCCATCGAGCCGATGCACGCCGCCTTCCTGGCCCAGCTCGAGCAGGCCCAGGGGAGGCCGCTCGGGGATCTCGCCGAGCAGAACGTGCAGGCCCGCATCCGCGGCCAGATCCTCATGGCCCTCTCCAACGACACTGGCGGGCTGGTGCTCTCCACCGGCAACAAGAGCGAGCTGGCGGTCGGCTACTGCACCCTCTACGGCGACATGGCCGGCGGCCTGGCGGTGATCGGCGACCTGCCCAAGGGGCTGGTCTACCGGGTCTCGCGGGCCGCCAACGCCCGGGCCGGGCGCGAGCTGATCCCGGAGCGGACCTTCACGAAGCCGCCCTCGGCCGAGCTCAAGCCCGGGCAGGTCGACCAGGATTCGCTGCCGCCCTACGACGTGCTCGACGACATCCTGCTCGCCTACCTCGAGGAGCGGCGCACCCTCGACGAGATCGTGGCGCGCGGCCACCCGGCCGAGACGGTGCGGCGCGTGCTCAAGCTGGTGATCGGGAGCGAGTACAAGCGGCGGCAGGCCGCACCGGTGCTCAAGGTCTCGGAGAAGGCCTTCGGCGAGGGGCGGCGGCTGCCCATCGCCCAGCGCTTCAGCCACGAGTGCCGCGACCCAGGCAAGATGACGTGACGCGGCACTGACGTCTCCAGGAGGTCTTCATGGCGAAGAAGAAGACGCAGCGCAGGACCAGCACCGGTCGGCCGGCCATGACCAGGGCGGTCGAGGTGGAGGTCTTCCCTCCCGGGACGCTCTCGCTCGATCAGGTCGACCTGACCGCCGACGTGGCCGCCGCCGAGTACAAGGAGCGGCTGGACAGGCTGCAGGAGCGGGCCTTCGAGCTCCAGATCCGCAACTTCCTCCGCGGCAAGCGGGCCGTGGTGGCCTTCGAGGGCTGGGACGCGGCCGGCAAGGGGGGCTGCATCCAGCGGCTCACCGCCAGGATGGACCCGCGCGGCTACAAGGTCTGGTCCATCGCCGCGCCGCGCGACGAGGACGCCCGCCACCCGTGGCTCTGGCGCTTCTGGCGGCGCCTGCCGGAGACCGGCGAGCTGGCCGTGTTCGATCGGTCCTGGTACGGCCGGGTGCTGGTGGAGCGGGTGGAGGGGTACGCCAAGCCCCACGAGTGGCGGCGCGCCTTCGACGAGATCAACGCCTTCGAGCGGACCCTCACCGCCGACGGCGTCCGCATCGTGAAGATCTTCCTCCACATCGACCGGAAGGAGCAGAAGCGGCGATTCGCCGAGCGGGAGGAGACGGCCTACAAGCGCTACAAGATCGGCCCCGACGACTGGCGCAACCGGAAGAAGTGGCCGCAGTACGAGCAGGCCATCGGCGAGATGCTCGACAGGACCCACCGGCCGGACGCCCCCTGGGTGCTGGTGTCCGCCACCTCCAAGCACCACGCCCGGCTCGAGGTGCTGCGTGCCGTCATCGACCTGCTCGAGTAGCGCTCATCCCACCACCACCGGCCACCGCGACGAACGATCAGGTGGCGGCTGGCCGGTGCCGCGCTAGAACGAGGGCCGGGAGAACACCGCATGCTCACCTTGTTTCGCTACCTCCACGTCGTCTCCATGGCCTGCTGGCTGGGCGCCGCGCTCTGGCTGGCCGGAGACGCTCGCCGCAGCCTCGCCGCCGGCCCCGACGCCGCGCGGGCCTTCCTGCGGCGGGCGCTCGCCTCGCTCAAGGTCGACCGCATGGCCGGCCTGGCGACCCTGCTCACTGGCGGCGCGCTGATCCACTTCACCAAGATCTGGCCGGCGCTGCCGCTGCCCCTGGTGGTCGGGATGGCGCTCGGCATCGCCCGGGCCGGCCTCACCGACGCGCTGCTCTTCCCGGCGGTGCGCAGGCTGGCGGCCCGGCTCGAGGCCGGGGAGTCGCCGGCGGCGCTGCTGCCGGTGGCGGGGCGGCTGGCCATGCTCTCCGGCATCGGCCACCTGGTCTGGCTGGGCGCGCTGGCGGGGATGATCGCGGCCACGTAATCGCGCGCTTGATCGCGACGGCGCGAGGGCAGGGGCCGTGACGAACCTGGTGTCGGCGCCACCAGAAGCCGGCGCCGCCACTAAATTTGCATCACGTCCTTCTCCTTGGCGACCAGGATCAGGTCGATGCCCTTCACGCCATCGTCGGTCTCCTTCTGCACCTTCTCCAGCGCCTTCTTGACCTCGTCGGCCGAGCAGTCGCCGTCCTTCTCCGACACCTCGAGCAGCTCCTTGGCGTCCCGCCGCTCGTTGCGGATCGAGACCTTGAACTCCTCGCCCTTGTGCTTCACCTGCTTGACGATCTCCTTGCGCCGCTCCTCGGTGAGGGCCGGGATGGGGATCCGCACCATGTCCTTGTCGGACATCGGGTTGAAGCCGAGGTTGGCGTCGCGGATGGCCTTCTCGATCACCGGGATGAGGTTCTTCTCCCAGGGCTTGGCCACGATCATGCGCGGCTCGGGCACCGAGAGCGTGGCCACCTGGTTGAGCGGCGTGGCGGTGCCGTAGTAGTCGACCCGCACGTTGTCGAGCATGTGGAGCGAGGCCCGCCCGGTGCGCACCGTGGCGAGCTCGGACTTGAAGGACTCGAGCGTCTTCAGGATGGTGGCGTGCAGGTCCTTGACGATGTCGTCGGCGACGCTCATGGCCTTCTCCTGGTTCAGGGCGCTAGCGCCCGGTGGCGCGGGTCACGGTGGTGCCGATCTCCTCGCCCAGCACCACCCGCCGCACGTTGCCGCGGATGGTGGAGTCGAAGACGATGATGGGCAGGTCGTTGTCCATGCAGAGGCTGATGGCGGTTGAGTCCATCACCTTGAGGTTCTTCTTGAGCACGTCGAGGTAGGTGAGCGACTTGAACTTGGTGGCGCTCGGGTTCTTCTTGGGGTCGTCGCTGTAGACGCCGTCCACCTTGGTGGCCTTGAGCAGCACGTCGGCGTGGATCTCCATGGCGCGCAGGCTGGCGGCGGTGTCGGTCGTGAAGTAGGGGTTGCCGGTGCCGGCCGCGAAGATCACCACCCGCCCCTTCTCGAGGTGGCGGATGGCGCGGCGGCGGATGTAGGACTCGGCCACCTGGTGCATCTCGATGGCCGACTGGATGCGGGTCTCGACGCCGATCCGCTCCAGGGCGTCCTGCAGCGCCATCGAGTTGATCACCGTGGCCAGCATCCCCATGTAGTCGGCGCTGCTGCGGTCCATCCCCTCGGTGGCGCCGCTGACCCCGCGGAAGATGTTGCCGCCGCCGATGGTGAGCGCCACCTCGACCTTCAGGTCGACGCAGTCCTTCACGTCCTGGGCGATGGCCTGGAGGGTCTTCGGCGAGATGCCGTACTTGCCATCTCCCATCAGCGCCTCGCCGGAGAGCTTGAGGAGGATGCGCTTGTAGCAGGCCTTGGGCTTCTCGCTCGGGGCGGCGGACATGTGGGCGCGTTCTACCTTCGCGGCGCGGGGAGGGTCAAGGAACAGGGCGCGACGATTCTAGCGGAACTGGCCGCGGATCCGACAATTTCAGGCCCGCCTTCAGGTCGGCGCCCCG
>JANYBC010000076.1 GCA_025360965.1 Anaeromyxobacter sp.
AAGGTCTGGTTGGTAGCCTTCGATGGCCGAAGCAGGAATTGGCGCTGCGCGCACCGGCGGGTGAGCAGGTAGGTCGTGCCGGCGAGGACCTGACGGGGCGCTGTCATAGCGCTCAGCCCTATCGCACGCGCCGTGCCACTCCCTCGCCTACGGAATTCCACGGACTTGTGCGCGCGCTGCACTGCTCCTCCGGCCGCGCCGCGGACCTCCGTCCGCGAAACTACTCTCGGTCGGGTCGGGGCGTGGGTGGCTGAGTCCCGCTCCAGACGGGGAGTCGACAGCACCGCAGGTCCGTGTTGTCATCCCCGCAGGGGTGGACGATGCGTGGTTACCTGATGTCCTGGCTCGCCAAGAACTCCAGCGGGCAGACGCTGGAGGCGTTCGTCAAGGCTCGGCCGGAGGACTGGCTGGTCTGGGAGGCCGGCCCGTGGCGCCCGACCTACCAGCCCCGCGACACGCTGGCCAACGACGGTCTCGTCAGCACCGTCCCCCACGGCGCCGGTGAGTCGCTGGCCATCGCGCTCGAGAGCCCGACCGCCCGCCCCTACCTCTCGCTCGGCCGCGCCCCCGACAACGACCTCGTGGTCGACGACGCCACCCTCTCGCGGGTCCACCTGCTGCTCCAGCGCGAGCCCCTCGGCTGGACCGCCCGCGACGCCGGCTCCACCAACGGCTCCAGCCTCGAGGGCGCCCCCATCGGCCCCGACGCGGTCGCCCTCCAGACCGGCATGCGCCTGCTGGCCGGCTCGGTGCGCCTGACCTTCTATGACGCCGGCGGGCTCTACTTGCGGCTGCGCGGCAAGGGCTGAGCTTTGGCCCCAGAGCGGCGGGGCCACCGTCACTTTCTACGCAGCGCCTCGCGCAGCTCGAGCCGGGCCGCCCGCCGCGTCGAGGCCTCACGCTGCCGCTGCCGCTCCAGCTCGCTCTCCACCAGCAGCGGCGCCACCGGCCGCGGGTGCTGGTCGGGACCCAGGGCCACGAAGGTGAGGTACGCCTCGCAGCAGAGCCGCTGCTCGCCGGTGAGCGGCTCCTCGGTCAGCACCAGCACCCCCACCTCCATCGAGGTGGCGAACACGGCGTTGACCTGGGCGCGGAGCAGCGCGATCTGGCCGATGCGGACCGGCGAGCGGAAGACCAGCTGGTCGATGGAGGCGGTCACCACCGGGAGCCTGGCGTGGCGCATGGCCGCCATGCCGGCGGCGAGGTCGGTCCAGGCCATCACCGTGCCACCGAAGGCGGTGCCGTGGGAGTTGGCGTGGCTCGGCATCACCAGCTGGGTCATCTCGACGTGGGAGGCCGTGGCAGGGACGGGCGTCATGGGTGCCATGTAGTATCCTCCGCTCCCTTTCGAGGTGCATCCATGCCGCTCGACGTCCGGCTCATCGACCACGCCCGCGACCCGCTCGCCAAGCTCTACGGAGCCTACCGCACCTGCTACACGCCCAAGACCCCCCGCGAGGTCTGGGACGAGATCGGCGACGGCCGCATCCCGCCCGAGACGATCCGCGAGTTCATCGGCGAGCGGCTCAAGACCGGCCACGCCTCGCCGCTGGAGCAGGTGGTCTTCTGGTTCGGCATCAGCGGCGTCTCCCGCGCCCTCTCGCACCAGTTCGTCCGCCATCGCATCGGCATCAGCTTCGAGCAGCAGTCGCAGCGCTACGTCCGCTACAAGGAGGAGCGGCTCGACTACGTCATGCCGAAGAGCTGGGAGAAGCGGGGGCTCTCCGACCAGTACGACAAGCTCATGAAGGAGATCACCCGGGTCTACGAGGAGGCGCTGGCCAAGGGGATCCCGGCCGAGGACGCCCGCTTCGTGCTTCCCAACGCCACGCCCACCAACTTCCAGGTGATGGTCAACTTCACCGAGCTGCTCCACATCGCCGACCTGCGCCTCTGCTGGCGGGCGCAGTGGGAGATCCGCCAGATGGTGGCCATGATGCGGCGCGAGGTGATGAAGGCCGTGCCCGAGATCGGCGGCTACCTCCAGCCCAAGTGCGGCGACAAGCGGATGGGCTACTGCGATGAGCCGGTCAAGGAGTGGGAGCTCTGCCCCATCGGCAAGGTGCGCCCCCACAAGGAGCAGCTGCTCGACGTCTTCAAGCAGTACCGCGCCGGCAACCTGGTGCCGCTCGACGAGACCCTGATCCGCTTGGTCGAGGACGCCGGCACCGA
>JANYBC010000086.1 GCA_025360965.1 Anaeromyxobacter sp.
CCCGGGACGGCGCCGGTGGCGGCCGGGTCCGGCTCGCCGTCGAGGCCGATCACCAGCGCCAGCGAGCCAAGGCCGGCCGTGAGCCGGTCGAGCTGGGGGACGACGCGGGCGCCGTTCACGGTGGTGGCCCGGTGGGCGAAGAGGAGGCGCGGCTGGAGCTGCGTGAACCGGCCCAGGGCGGCGTCGAGCCCCATGTCCGGGGCCACCGACGACCAGGCCGCGCCCAGCGAGGTGACCGCCAGGCAGGCCACGATGCTCTCGGCGTTGTTGCGCGCCACCGCCACCACCCGGTCGCCGGCCCTGAGGCCGCGGGCCTGGAGGGCCGCGGCCAGCGCCCGGACGCGGCGGCGCAGCGCCGATCGAGAGAGCTCGGTCCGCCCGCCGCCCTCGTCGCAGGCCACCAGCGCCGGCGCCGCCTCGGCGGCGGCGTCGCCGGGGGCCAGCAGGTTCTCGGCCCAGGAGAGGCGCAGCCCGGGGAAGAAGCGGGCCGTCTCGACCGCCTCGCCGACCAGGGCGGGCGACCGCTCGCCCTCGGCCAGGACCCCGCTCCAGTCGAGGAGGGCCGACCAGAAGGCGGGCCGCTCGGTGATCGAGAAGGCGTGCAGCTCCCGGTAGGCCGGGAAGGTCCGTCCGGTCCGCTGCTCCAGGAAGCGGGCGAAGGCGGTGAGCTGGGAGCGCGCCGCCCGCTCCGGGCTAGGGGCGTGGAGGAGCTCGCTCACGGCGCCCACCCGGCCCGCTGGGCCACGTAGCCGACGATCTTGTTCATGCTGTCGAAGTTGGCCCGGGTCAGGTGCTTGCGGTCGATCTTGATGGCGTGGCGCTCCTCCAGCCAGAGCACCAGCCGCACGAACCCCAGGCTGTCGAGCACGCCGCTCTCGAGGAAGGAGAGGTCGTCGCTGGTCAGCATGCCGGCCGCGTCGCCGAAGAGGTAGTTGTCGTCGAGCCACTCGACGATCGCCCTCCTGAGGTCGGCCCGCTGGTCCATGGCGTCCTAGAACTGCGCGTAGATGAAGGTCCCGTCGGCCACCGGCATGAAGACGGCGAGGTAGACTATCAGGAGGCCGTAGAGCACGCCGCGCGCCACGGCAGGGAGCGGCAGCTGGCGGCCGCGCAGGGCGTGGTAGGCGAGGAGCAGGCCCGCGCAGACCAGCAGGTTGGCGACGTCGATCAGCGCCAGCCGCGGCGGCGCCAGGGGGCCGCCACCCAGCAGGCCGCCTGCGAAGGCCGCCGCCTCGCCGAAGGAGCGGGCCCGGAAGGGCACCAGGGTGAGGAGGAAGAAGAGCTGGGTGATGGCCCATGCGGCGAGCAGGTACGCCCTCGACTTCCGGCGGGTCACCCAGGCGCGGTCTGTGCGGCAGAGCCCCCGGTAGGCCTCGTCGTAGCGCCGGTGGACGATCAGCCCCAGCCCCTGCAGGCCGCCCCAGAGGACGAAGGTCCAGGCGGCGCCGTGCCAGAGGCCGGAGACCAGGAAGGTGAGGAGGAAGCCGAGGTCGAGCCGGCCGCGCAGGCGGCCCGAGCCGGTCATGAGCGGGCTGTAGACGTGCTCGAAGAGCCAGCCGGTGAGCGACATGTGCCAGCGCCGCCAAAGGCCGAGCAGGTTGGTGGCCAGGAAGGGGGCGTCGAAGTTCTCCGGCAGCTTGACCCCCAGGGCCATGGCCGCGCCGATGGCCATCTCGCTGTAGCCGGCGAAGTCGCAGAAGACCTGGCCGGCGTAGCCGAGGAGGCCGAGCCAGTGACGGACCGCCGACACCTGGCCGGCCTGGGAGAAGGCCGGGTCGACCAGCAGCCGGCCGAGCACGGCGGCGACCAGGAAGCGGGCCACGAAGCCGCGGAAGAAGCGGAAGGCGCCGGCGCGCAGGGCGTCGAGGGTGAAGGCCCGCGGGACCTCCAGCTGGGCGACCAGATCGCTGCGGGGGATGGGGCCGGCCTGGATCTGCGGGAAGAAGGAGGAGAAGAGCGCGAAGGCAAGCGGCGAGCGGCAGGCGGCCGTCCGGCCGTGGTGGACATCGAGCAGGTAGCCGACCTGCTGGAGGGTCCAGAAGGAGATGCCGAGCGGCAGCGCCCAGCTGGGCGCGGCCACCGAGAGCGGCAGCCCCACGGCGCCGGCCATGGCGTCGGCGGTGCGGACCAAGAAGCCGGTGTACTTCCAGCCGACCAGCAGGCCGAGGTCGACGGCCACGGCCGCGCCGAGCAGCAGCCGGCCGCGCCGGGCCCGGAGCGTATCGGGGGGCGCGCCCTCCGGCCCGCGCAGGGCCTCGAGCGCCAGCCCGGCGCCGTAGTTGAGCGCGGTGACCGCCAGCAGCAGCGGCAGCAGCTGCGGGCCCCAGCTGTAGAAGAAGAGCCAGCTGGCGGCGACCAGCAGGCCGTTCTGCCAGCCGGCCCGCCGCGGCCCGGCCCAGTGGAGCAGGAGCACCACCGGCAGGAAGAACACCAGGAACGAGATCGACTGGAAGGTCATGGCGAGGCCGGACGCCCGGCCGGCTCGAGCAGGAAGCGCAGCTCCCCCTGCAGCGCCCAGCGCTCGAACTTCTCGTTGCCGGCCGGGTTGAGGTGGTCGAAGTCGGCCATGAAGTCGGCGTCGGTGACCGGGGTCGAGGTGGTGTAGTCGACGAAGCGGAGGCCGCGGCGGCGGGCCAGCGCCTCCAGCTCGCGGGCATAGGCGGCCAGCGTGGTCTGGCGGGCCTTGGGGGTGAGCGTGTCGGGCTTGCGGGGGAAGAGGAGCAGCGTGGTGTCGAGCGAGCGGGCGCTGGCCCAGTCGAGGATCCGCTCCAGGGCCGCGCGCTCGTGCCCGTCGTGGCAGCGCGGGTCGGCGGCCCCGGCCTCGACCATGGTGCGCCAGGTGGCGACCATCTCGTCGTAGCGAGCCGCCGCGTCGTCCACGCCCCCTCGCCTGCGGGACGCCCGCAGGGTGTCGACGAGGCGCCCCACGCCGCGGTCCTGGACCAGGATCGAGCCTCGCCAGAGGGCGCTCCAGGCCTGGTCGAGGTAGTTCTGGTTCCAGGCGTCGAGGCCGCGCCGGGCCGCGTCGGCGAGGAAGTCGCCGAGCACCCAGCCGCGCGCCGGGACGTTGAAGGCCAGGTCGGTCTCCGGGGAGCAGCCGTCCCACCACTCGGTCACCAGGACGAAGCGGCGCAGGCTGCTGCGGACGAGCCTCCCGTCGGGCCGCCGCTCCTCGAGGAGCGGCCGCAGCCGGTGCTCGAGGATCCACTCGTAGGTGGACTGCTTGCCGTACTCGACCGGGACCGGCACCAGCCGGCGCTGGCCGCCGGAGGCGCGGGCCACCGCCTCGGCGATGCGGACGAAGGAGCGGCCGTGGCTCGAGCCGATCAGCAGCGTCTCCGGGTCGCCGTCGCGGAGGAGCGCGATCCCGTCGGCGGCCTCCATGCGGCGCGGGAGGAGCGGGCAGGCCCGCTGCAGGAGAAGGTCGCTGGCGACCACGGTGACCACGGCGGCCAGGATGACGAGCGTGACCTGCCGAATCCCCCCCGGGTTCATCGCTTCGCGTATAGCACAGCCGGTCCGCCTGGACCTGCCATCGGGCCAGGGGGCGCGTCCCTCGGCCGTGGGGCTGGTCCCGGGGCCGTCAGGGGACGAGCCGCTCGAGCAGCGCGGCGCGGAGGCGCGGCGACTCGAGGAAGAAGTGGCCGGCCTCCACCTGCCCGGCGTGGAACGGGCCGGCGGTGTGCCGGTCCCAGGCCTGCAGGTCGCCGGCGCCGACGTCGTCGTCGCGGGTCCCTCCCAGCGCCAGCAGGGGGGCCTGGAGCGGCGGGCCCGGCGCCCAGGCGTAGGTCTCGACCGCCCGCAGGTCGGCCCGCAGCGGGGCCAGGAAGCGGGCCAGCAGCTCCGGCTCCCGGAGCAGGAGCTCGGGGATGGCGCCGAAGCGACGGCTTACGGCCTCGGCGAGCGCGGCGTCCGGGAGGAGGTGGAGGGGCGGATGGCTGGCGCCCAGATGGGGCGCCCGCCGGGCGCAGACCACCAGGTGGTGTGGCGAAGGGCCGCCGGCGGCCTGGAGCGCCCGCAGCCACTCGAAGGCCACCAGCGCGCCCAAGCTGTAGCCGAGGACCACGAACGGCCGGTCGAGGAGCGCGCCGACCTCGGCGGCGCAGCCTCTCGCCAGCGCCGCCACGCTCTCGAGCGGCGCCTCCTCCTCGCGGGCGGCCCGGCCCGGATACTCGACGGCGCAGACGTCGACCGAGGGCGGCAGGCCGGCCGCCCAGGACCGGAAGGCGGCCGCGGCGCCCCCGGCCCATGGGAAGCAGAGCAGCCGGACCGCGGCATCGGGCCGCTGCGTCCAGCGGCGAACCCACCGCCCCGCCTCCGATATGCCGCGCACATCCACGCTTCGAGGGTACACTGCGCGCCTCCGACCGGCGTCACAAACCCTGCTGCAGGTCGTCGACAGGATGTCACCCGGGATGCCGTGTTCCGGTCAGGCGCGACCGATAGGATGTAGCTTGTTCGAGGGGCTCGCCCGGAAGGCGAGGCCGTAGGAGCATCTGGGGTTCGTCCCGATCATGGCATCCGCTTCGAGACCTGCCGGAGGAGGCCCACCCGTGAACGCCTGGGAGGGTTCCACTCGCGTGGCGCCCGCCGCCGGCGCCGGTGAGGCGCGCAGCCACGTCGTGACGGTGGCCCTGGAGGACTACTTCCAGGCGGCCGCCCTGGGCGGCGTGGTCCAGCCCCGCCAGTGGTCGCGCTTCGAGAAGCGGGTGGAGCGCAACACGCGGACCACCCTCGACCTGCTGGCCAGCGCCGGCGCCAAGGCCACCTTCTTCGTCCAGGGCTGGATCGCCGACGAGATGCCCGAGCTGGTGGCGGAGCTGGTGCACCGCGGCCACGAGGTGGCCAGCAAGGGCTACCAGCACCGCTTCATCCGGGAGATGGACCGCGGCGAGTTCCGGGAGGACGTGATCCGCGCCCGCGAGGCGATCGAGCGGGCCTGCGGGCGCAAGGTGCTCGGGTACCGCATCGCCCGGGGGAGCTTCGCCCTCGAGGACCTCTGGGCGCTCGACGTGCTGTCCGAGGAGGGGCTGGCCTACGACTCCAGCATCTACCCGCGGCTGCGCTCGCTGGGGAGCGAGGGCTGGCGCCGCTTCCCCTTCCAGCACCGGAGCGGCGACCGCCAGCTCTGGGAGGTGCCGCTCTCCAGCCTCAGCCTGGCCGGCCTCTCCATCCCCTTCGCGGGCGGGTTCTACTTCCGCCAGCTGCCCCACTTCATCGCCCAGGGCGTGCTGCGGCGGTGGACGCAGCTCAACCAGGCACCCTTCGTGCTCCACTTCCACGTCTGGGAGCTCGACCCGGCCCTGCCGCAGATCACCGCGGCCGGCCGCTTCACCCAGCTCCGGCAGCACCGCAACCTGGAGCAGATGCCGGAGCGGCTCGCCGACCACCTGCGCACCTACCGCTTCCAGGGCATCGCCGACTACCTGGGCCTCCGGCAGGAGCCGCTCGCCCAGGCCCCGGCGCCGCTGGTCCGCGCCGTCCCGGAGGTGGTGCCGCTGGCCCCGGGCCAGGAGCGGCTCCCGGTGACGGTGGTGGTCCCCTGCTACAACGAGGAGCTGGTCCTCCCCTACCTGTCGAACGCGCTCGAGGACCTGAAGCGGGACCTGGCGCGCGCCCACGACCTGCGCTTCGTCTTCGTGGACGACGGCAGCACCGACGAGACCTGGCCGCAGCTGGGCCGCATCTTCGGCGCCCGGCCCGACTGCACGCTGCTCAAGCAGCCGCGCAACATGGGCGTGGCCGCCGCCATCATGGCCGGGATCAAGGCGGCCGGCACCGAGCTGGTCTGCTCCATCGACTGCGACTGCACCTACGACCCGCACCAGCTCCAGGACATGATCCCGCTCTTCGGCGAGGGCGTCGACCTGGTGACCGCCTCGCCGTACCACCCGCTGGGCGGCGTCATGAACGTCCCGCCCTGGCGGCTGGTGCTCTCGAAGACGCTGTCGCGCATGTACCGCCTGGTGCTGGGGCAGCGGCTCTGCACCTTCACGAGCTGCTTCCGCGTCTACCGGCGCAGCGCCTTCGTCGGGCTCGAGCTCCGCGAGGGCGGCTTCCTCGGGGTGGCCGAGATGGTGGGGATCCTGGCGCTGCGCGGCTCGCGCATCGTCGAGCACCCGGCGCTCCTCGAGGTGCGGATGCTGGGCCGCTCCAAGATGAAGATCCTCCGGACCATCCTCGGCCACCTGAAGCTGCTGGTGCGCTTCACCGCGCAGCGGCTGCGGCGCGGCTGGACGGTCAAGCCCGGGCCGGCGCCGGCCGCGAGCGGCGACCACCCCACGGGCCAGGGGGCCTAGCGCATGGCGGGGTCCCCGAGGTCCTGGTGCATCGTCGGCGGCGGCATGGTGGGGCTGACGCTGGCGCGCCGGCTGGCGCAGCGCGGCCGGGCGGTGACCCTGCTCGAGGCCGCCCCGGAGCTGGGCGGCCTGGCCGGCGCCTGGCGGCTCGGCGAGGTGACCTGGGATCGCCACTACCACGTCACCCTCCTCTCCGACGTCCACCTGCGGCGCCTGCTCGGCGAGCTGGGGCTCGACGAGCAGATGCGCTGGGTGACCACCCGGACCGGCGTCTACGCGGGGGGGAAGCTCTACTCGGTGTCGAACTCGATCGAGTTCCTGCGCTTCCCGCCGCTGCGGCTGGTCGACAAGCTGCGGCTCGGGGCCACCATCGCCTGGGGCGCGCGGCTCAAGGACTGGAAGAAGCTTGAGCAGATCCCGGTGGGCGACTGGCTCACCCGGCTCTCCGGGCGCCGCACCTTCGAGCGGTTCTGGCTGCCGCTGCTCCGCTCCAAGCTCGGGGAGAGCTGGCGGGAGACCAGCGCCGCCTTCATCTGGGCCACCATCGCCCGGCTCTACGCCGCCCGGCGCAGCGGCCTCAAGGAGGAGCGGTTCGGCTACCTGCCGGGCGGCTACCACCGGCTCCTGACCACCTTCGGCGCGGCGCTGGCGGCGCAGGGGGTCGAGGTGCGGTGCTCCGCGCCGGTGGCCCAGATCGGGCCGGACCCGGCCGGCGGCGTGGCCGTGACCATGGGCTCCGGCGAGGTGCGCCGCTTCGACGGCGCGGTGGTGACGCTGGCCGCGCCCCTGGCGGCCCGGCTCTGCCCGGGGCTCCAGCCCGACGAGCTGACTCGGCTCGGCGGCGTGCGCTACCAGGGGATCGTCTGCGCCTCGCTGCTGCTGGACCGGCCGCTGGGCGGGTTCTACGTCACCAACATCACCGACGACGGGCTGCCCTTCACCGGGGTCATCGAGATGACCACCCTGGTCGATCCGGCCGAGCTGGGCGGGCGCCACCTGGTCTACCTCCCGCAGTACGTGCCCACCGGCGATCCGCTCCTCACCGCGCCGGAGCCGGAGCTCCGCGAGCGCTTCGTGGCCGGGCTGGAGCGCATGTACCCGGACTTCCGGCGCGAGCAGGTGCAGGCCTTCGGGGTCTCCCGCGTCTCGCACGTCTGCGCCATCCCGACCATCGGCTACTCCGAGCGGGTGCCGGCGGTGGTCACCAGCGTCCCTGGCCTCTTCCTGCTCGGGTCGGCCAACGTGATCAACGGGACGCTCAACGTCAACGAGAGCGTGCGGCTCGCCGAGCAGGCGGCCGCCGAGGTGCTGCCGTGAAGCCCATCGCCAGCCTGTCGCTCGACCTCGACAACCAGTGGTCGTACATGAAGACCCACGGCGACGCCGGCTGGGAGAGCTTCCCCAGCTACCTCGACCTGGTGGTGCCGCGCATCCTTGAGCTCATGAAGGCGCGGGGCCAGCGCATCACGGTGTTCCTGGTCGGCCAGGACGCTGCCCTGCCGCAGAACCGGGCGGCGCTGCGCGCCATCGGCGACGCCGGCCACGAGATCGGCAACCACTCCTTCCACCACGAGCCCTGGCTCCACCTCTACAGCGAGGCCGAG